>JBBKXR010000361.1:0-21159 GCA_037969585.1 Verrucomicrobiales bacterium | reverse complement strand
TCATTAGGCAGCGTCCGCTTGATAATCGCCGATCTTCGCGGGAGTGAGGCCCTGAAGCGCTCGCTCGATTCACTCCCGCTCAATGCGTTTCACAGCCACGTAGTCGTTTCGCCGTTCGCCGACAATTTCTCCGCTGATCGCTACTTCGACCTCTTCGCTGCCCTCGACGCAGCCGTCGCAGAACCGACCGATGCCCAATCGCTGTTGATTCTCGAATCAGGCAGCGCCCTGACTCAAGTCCCGGCAGCCCTCCCCGAAAGCGTCGACGCGGTATTTCTCCGCTGGCAAAGTGACAACGGTGCCCTGACTTCGACGCCACTCGATGCGCAGTCGTTGTTACGTGAGCCGCTGGCACCGATGGCCTTTCCGGCCATTCAGTTGCGCCCCGGAGTGGCGATCCATTTCGCCACCTGCTGGCATTACGCCGGTTGGGATCTGCTGCTGCGACTGATCGAATCCGATCCTGGCAAAGCCAACTTTCCGACACAGGTCGCCGTCAATTTTTCGCATCATTCGTATACGCTGAGCCAACTCGACCGCAAACAACTGCAACAACGCAATCCGGAAAAGCTGCGTCGCCTCCCCGACGCCAAAGACGAGTGGACCGTCACTCGCCACGACCTGATCACGCGCATCGTGCAGCGCCATCCGGATTATTTCAAAGACAACGTCGCCTATCTCGCCGCCATCGCCGCGGCCACTCGTGGATGCTGAAGATTCTGAAATACCCTTGGCACGTAGGTCACGACTACGAGTTGTCGAAGCTCGACGCTCAGTATTTTTTTCTGGCCGACACCAGCCGCTCGTGGTCGACGCAGCAGCGCCCAGTGCCGGATAACGTGCGCTTTGTATCATCGACGGCGACGCCGGAAACCGACCTGATGATTTTGCACGTCGACCAGTGGATTCTCGACGAACCGGCAAAGCTCCGCCTTTTCGAACAGTGGCGGGACCGCTACGCCGGACCGAAAGTGGTCATCAATCACGGCTGCAACCTGAATGATGGTTGCAGCACTGAGGCGATGCAGAATCTGGTCGGTGACCTGCCAGTGGTGTGCAACAGCACGACCGCCCACCGGCTGTGGGCATTGCCGAATTCGCGCTACGTGCGCCACGGCATGTCAGCCGAGGAATGGCCGGCGACCGACTACAGCGATCACGGGGCAGTGATCATTCAAGCTCACGATATTGATCGGCATCCCGAATATCGCAATTCCGACGGGGTCGCCGAAGTGGAGAAAAAGCTACCGCTGACCTGGGTCGGTCGCGACGTCAAATTCGGCAGCTTTTCGGCCTACCGAGATTTTCTCAGCCACGCCAGCATTTACTTCAACCCCAGTCACGCCTCGCCCAACCCTCGCGCGCGTACTGAGGCGATGCTGTGTGGCATGGCGGTGGTCACCACCGATACGCACGGCGAGAGCGAATACATCGAGCACGGCGTCAACGGCTACGTGTCGAACGATCTCAACGAACTCGCCGAATGCCTGCGTGAATTACTGGCTGATCGGGCGCTGGCGGAACGCATCGGCCGCGCCGGCCGCGAAACGGCTCAGCAAATATTTTCCAGCGAAGCTTTCCTCGATCGCTGGCGTGAGCTGATCGCCGACGTGTTGGCAGGAAGTAGCCTATCTCTTTAAGGCTACGTTTTTTGCAGCAACAGCTCCCAGTTCATCGCGTGAACATTTTGCGGGATAGGCAGATTTACCAGAATTTCAAACCCGGGGAAGTGCGGCAGAATTTCTTCCCGGACACTACCCAGTTCGGTGACCGTGTATTTATCCTGATGGGTATCGATCTGGAAATTCATCAGCACGTAACCACCGGGACGGAGCACTCGCGAGATCTCTGCGCAAAACTTGTCGGGATACAGTGCGTGATCGAAGATGTTAGTGAATACGAGGTCAAACGACTGGTCGTCAAACTGTAGATCGTGAATATCGCCCTCGACCACGTATGGCTGACAGGCGACCAGATCGACGCCGATGGATTCGATCCCCATCTCATTGAGAGCAACGACTTCCTGCCCGGTTCTCGCCCCAAGACACAGCCCTTTCTCACAAGCTTTAAAAAGGTGCGCGTAGTTGGCAAAGACCCGCTTGAAGCCGTGCAGCTTCTGATCCCACTCTTCGCCGAGCCATTTTTCCCGCCGCACCGGGTCGTTGGTCTTTTCCTTCTGATGCTCGACGTAGCGCTGATATTCGTCGTTGGTCGCCGAGGCTTCTGATTCGCTCATGATATTTATTTTTGGCAAGAGACAACCCCCCAGAGGTGGATGCAAGGCGAGAAATGGCATCGGACGGATACCAACCCATCAAAGTCTTCAGCCTGGCGGCAGAAACCGCTAGCACATCACACCCTCAGTCTGTCGGCGGTTCAAACACTAACTGACGCACGGATTTCGGGGGTAGCGGCCCTCCCAACCAGGCCACGAAACCAGGCGGAGAGTCACCGGCTAGACTCGAGTAGAAGACCATCTCAAGACGGTCCCACCCGTTGTTATCTTTGGGCATTTGTATCGCCCACAGTTGTCCTACTGCCAGCACGGGAAATTTTTTGGAAAGCTTACCACCGAGAAACTTGGCTCGAACCATCGGTGGCTTGTGCATGATCGGCCCATCCGCGTAGACGTACAGGGTTCGCCCGACAAGCGGAAGCTGCGGTAATTCCAAATCGAGCACTAGAGTTTTGCCGGACGATGTGCCGGTCTTAGGTTTGGCTTCGACTATTTTCAGCCGCTGTTCGACCGGCGGATTCCAAAGTATCATTTGATAGCCACCAGCCTTCTGCCGCACCGCCAGTTTCATGTCGGCCGCAGCAATAATTGAGCTGGGCACCGTTTCATCCGCATATTTGTTGATGCCACTTTTGACGACAATCTGATGACCCGTGCGAAAGGCTTCGTCGTCGAAAGCGAGGTCAGACTCTCGTCCGGGCGCCATATATTTCTCCAGATTCTGACTGCGGTAAGGAGCCCATACATCAATCTCATCGGTGGCCGTGACGGCATCGATGAGCACGGCGAGTTCCCTCCAGCTCTCGGTCGGCCACAGCTGCAACGGATCCCTGGGACGCAAAGCTGTCGCACCGACGGCGACGGCCATTATGAGAACCAGGGCCATTGACGCCGCTCGCCAGGATGACTCCCACCTTTGGCTCAACGCCTCAAGGCCGAAACCGATCAGAAATGCCGCCGCAATCAGTAAGTGCGCGACCGTATGCATGAGTGGCCGCTCCATCACCAGACAGATCGTCAGCGATCCCAAAATGCCGAGCCACAGACACAGCGCCACGGTGCGCCGGGACGTCTTTGCCGGGATCAACCACGGGGCGATCAGAGCGAAACCGATGGCGAGATAGCGCAACAACGCCGGCCACCCCTCAAGCGTGAACAGCTCCGCAAGCTTCAACGGCGCCGATAATTCGTGAAATTCACCCTCAAAAAATCCCGCCGGCGCTGCGCCGAGCCCGTGATTGGAAATATACATCCAGCCCCAATAGCCCGCCGCGAGGACAAACACCGTCAAACCCGTGAAAAAGTGCCAACGGGACGGACGCAGGCAAAACAATGCCAGCAGCACACTGCCGCCGAAAAACAAAAAAGTCGGTACCGTCATGGCACCGACTAAAACGCTTACCGCCAGAGCAACCAGTGCCCATCGAGACTTGTCATTCTCCAGATACTTCCAAATGAGCAAACACACCATCACCGCCGCACAAGCGAGCATGCCGTATCCACGCGCGCCTAAGTGAACTGATAGCAAACGATCGTCACCGACGTAGGCGATAACGAACGACAGCAGAACCAGCCACGCCTTCCTGCGAACCATCACGATGATGGCGACCAACAAACCCAAAGTGACAGCGACGAACGACACCGCTCGAGCCCGAAGAGGACTGAACGAACCGGCACCTGGCAGAACGGAATTAATCGCGTTGAAGAGAACGTGATTGTTTGGAATCGAGTAGTCGCTGAGACAGGTGGCGAGGCCTTGTCCGGAAAATTTCTCTACCGATACGATTTCGTCACCCCACAGGGAGTGCTGAGCGGTGACCCACATCAGCTGACCAGCACGCACGATCAATAAGCTGACCGCAATCAGGACCACCAGCGTCTGAAGCTTTGCAGCGACTTTCAAATCAGGGAAACAGGTTGTAGCGCACCACGCAGAAGATCGCCCGGAAAGCATCCTTGAGCCCGATCTTTTTGCCTTCCTCGTAGGTGCGCCCAGTGTAGCTGATACCGACCTCGTAAATGCGTGGACGCGGTCGCAGCTTGGATAGCTTGGCGGTCATCTCCGGCTCAATGCCGAAGCGGTCTTCCTGTAGTTCGAGTTGCTGCAAAGTCTCGCGACGGAACACTTTGTAGCAAGTCTCCATATCCGTGAGATTGAGATCGGTAAAAACATTCGATACCAGCGTCAGGCAGCGATTTGCCAACGAGTGCCAGAAATAAAGTACGCGCACCGCCATGCCTCCGCGAAAACGCGAGCCGTAGACCACGTCAGCTCGTCCGTCGATGATCGGCGTCAGCAACGACGGGTATTCGTCGGGCGAATACTCCATATCCGCGTCTTGAACCAGTACGATGTCACCCGTCGCCGCGGCAAAGCCGGTGCGCAGTGCTGCGCCTTTGCCGCGATTTTCTTCGTGGCGTAACAACTGAACCGATTCGTGCTTTTCGACCAGTTGCTCTGCAACTTTCACCGAGCCGTCGGCGGAGGCATCGTCGACGATGAGGAGCTCGATCTTGAGACCACAATGATCCGCTCTGAGCACGGTCTCGACGATAGCTGCCAACGTAGCTTCTTCATCGTAGCAAGGCATTACCACGGTGAGCGTAGTCGGAACGGGAAGTTCGCTGTCTAGGGAATTCATGTCGCAGAAGGAGAAAGGAGGGGATCATCGGTGTTGATCGAGCCCGAGTCGAGTCCGAGTTCGAGCTTTGCCAGATGCACATTCAGCGAGATCAAAAGTCTCCAGAAAAACAGCCAGTAACCATTGGGACGCCAGACTACCACCGCATCTTTGGCAACGTTCATCATCGTCGATTCGAACAAAAACTTAGTACCCGCAACGATCCCAACTGCAATCCCAACCTCGGCCTCGACTTCGAACAAGGCGGGCTCGCCTGCCGCCCGGCCACGCCGCCACTTCAATCAGATCGAGTGGGCAGCCTGTTGCTGGTCACTTGCCAAATCTGATCTTCTTAATAATCCTGTTCGCCAGCCACTTCAAATCGAGGCCCAACTGGTAGGCGTACGAAATGGGAGTTTCTTCAGGCCTGAGGGCGGCAAGGTGATCGAGTATATCGCTGGCCGGGGCAAACCATCCATCACGGCAAGCCAGGTTTCGGATAGCACTTTCAAATGCCGGGTCCAGTACACCGTCCTTTACAAAGTCACAGGCAAAATGTGTGTATAAAATGCAGCATCCACCGGAACGCTCCAGACGGTCAATATTACTGCTGCTCAACAAATGAACAAATTCCTCCAAAGTATGGCCATCTGATGAACTGAACCAGTAGTTGGAGGCCGCAGCCTTTGATCTCACGCGGTAAGGCATTCTGGGATCAAAGGCGAGGGTATCAATGCCGTTGATCACATGGTTGCGGGAGTATTTTATATGTTGCTTCGCATGGTCTCCCCAATAGTGCGGAGAATCCGGTTCATCGCCATAGAATACATCCCTGCGGTTAAGCAGATTGACGATTTGTCGAACCGGAGAGGCAAAGCGTTTGTATCCCCAGTACAAATTGTCGGGGTTAAAAGAGTGGTTGATGTGCATGGAAGGGTAATCTCCCAGGTATTCTTTAAACAACTCCAGCCCCTTGATGATCTCTTCTCGAGAGAATGCCCCTCCGCCTACGCCGTGCAATCCTATCTCAAAACCGTCAGCCTTCAGTTGTTTGACGAAGCCCAGATAGTCAGAATCTTGAAGACAGCCACCGGTAAAGCGATCACGAGATGGGTACACCCAGACTGTCTTGGTAGTGCGCATACCACACTCCTGTAGCAGGCGGTATACCGGGGCAATGTTTTCTACGGTGCTTAGGTCCGTGTCATCCACCACGGTAAAAGCAAAACGCTTGCCTTCAGGCCAAATCGGAGATGCGGGCATTTTCTTGATCTACTGACTCTTTTCGGTGGGCGGCACAGCTATCTAAACAAACTGGAGGAGTGCGCCCTTTTCAAAGGGGTTTGGTACAGAAGTAGATTGCTTCATCAGCCAAGAGACCATAACGGGCAGTCGGTTCGGGACCTAGTTCTCGTGCAAAGAATTCTTCTCTGACGTCGAAGCCCGCCTCCTTCAGCCGATCCGGAAAATCCTTACCGTACTGGCGGGCCAGATCGATCTGTCCATAGATCCGCAGTTTGTCCTCGGACGAAACCGCACCTGAATCTTCGAAAGTTTGTTCCCGACTCAAGTCCACCCCGCTTTGGATCAGCGCCCAGGCGCCTGGCTTCAGCACCCTTCGCAGTTCCAGCATCGCTTTGCGGTCGTCTCCAACATGGTCCAGCACATGCGCACACAAAATCGCATCGAAGGTATTGTCATCAAACTTGATGTCATGAATATCCATAAGAATATCGGCCAGTGGCGATTCGATGTCTGTACTGGTGTAGTCAACATTGTCCTTCGCCTTCAGCCATTTGATCATGGTGATTTCAGGGGCAAAATGCAGCACCTTCGTCGGCTGTTCGCTGATGTCCGTCTTACTCTGCAAGTACAGCATCATCACACGGTGCCGTTCCAGTGATCCACATGAGGCGCACTGTGCATTTTCGCGGGTATGGTGGTAGCCGGTAAAAGCCAGGAACTTGCTAAAGCTTCCCCCACAGCAGGGACACTCCACTTGGTCGCCGCGATAAAACGGCGCGCGGAGTCCGTAAAACGCTTTTAATACAACAGGCTTTAGATTTTTTGGCACAATCGCCTTCAACAAGCCTTTAAGATGTCTGTTCATGATACTGCGGATAGGTCGGGATTTTCATCGCATTGGGGATGAAGGCTGATCGGTGAATGGCTGAGGTGGATGTTCAGCAAAATAAGCGGCCCCCAAAAGAACAGCCAGTATTCGTTCGGACGCCAGAAGACCACTGCGTCCTTGGCACCATTCATCATGGTGGACTCGAACAGCAGATTGATTCCCGCAAAAGCCACCATGCCGAGCAACGCCAGCAACATAGGATCACGGGTCTTGAGGAAAGCCCGCAGGCCAAGCCACATCGGCAGACCCAGCATGAGCGCGTGCAGCACCACGCCGACGATGCCGCCAAAATATAGAATCGAGAGGTGAAAGTTGTGCGGATTCCAAGGTCGCCCGGCATAGTCCGGTAGCATTTTTGCGAATTCTTCCGAATCAATGATGATGGCATGGTCACCGGCAAATCCGTGTCCAAAAAATGGATGGCGCACCGAAGCCTTCAGGTAAGCGGAGTAGATCGTTGGACGCATTATGTCCGGTCGTACAAGGCTGCCCTCTATCCGGTAAACTTCCAGCGTCTCCTCTTGTGGTGCCGGAGCCCGTCCATCGGTCAGCGCATCTGCAAACGAGCTCGGCCAGGGGGTGTAGGCAAAGACAAAGCAAAAACTCAAGGTCAGCACTCCAGCAATCGTCACCTGAATCGAGCGACTCAGGGCACTCACAAATATCACCGCCACGACGACACCGACTGCGACCGCACGACTTTTTGCCTGTAGAAAATAGACACTGAGAATGGCCAGCGCAACGATCATCAGCACCCGTAATAACCTAGGCAGACGCCGCTCCGCCATTAACGCCACCAAGGCCACGGCTGCCAAGGCAAAACACGCGGAACCGCTGATCGGCCGAAACAGCGGCGATTGGAAATAGGCGACTCGATAAGCGAGATCCCAGTCGGGATGATAGGACCTAATCAGAATGAACAGCGCAGAACCGACTGCCACCGGCACCCAGATTACGAAGCCGCGCTTCAAAAAACGCCGCCAGACATCCTCAGCGCAAGCCAGGCCTGCTCCAAGCAGGGCGAGCAGGCAAAACGCCGCAAGCAGGAGGTCGAGGCTCGACGGCACGGATCCACTTTTGATCGCCAATCCGCGCAGACCGAAATATGCCAACCAAACCACCAACACCCATGCTGCCAGTGGCACTCGTCGCCTGGGAATTCCTCCTTGAATCCAGGCCAGCAAGGGAGCCAGCAACAACAACGGCAACACCACGCGGTAAGCAAACCCTGGATCGATCTGTCGCACGGTGAGCAAATAGTACGCCATCACCCAAGCCACGACAGCTGCCACCGCCAAGACAAAAACCAGCGACACCAGCTGATCGAGCCGCCCACGCTTGGTAACTACCAAAGCCACCAAGGCGCAAAGAAACACAGCCATTCCCCTCACCAAACGTTCGACCAATTGATGTATGGCAGAAGGAAACGGTACCGGTTTCGGCTTTACCCGCAGGTAAAAATGAGGGTCTTCAGTGGTAGCGTCGAACGAACTCGATGCAGAGCCACCCGTCTGCGTAGCGTTGATCGCCTGCTCGGGTTTGAGCGAGATTTCGACCGGATGGTTGTTCTTCTTGCTGTCCGGCGCAACGATCTCTCTCCCCAATGGTCCTACCAATCGCAATTCGTGAACCACAAAACTTACCTGCTGGTCGACCGGATCGAAGCGCAGATTTTTCACCGGTTTTTCAGGCAGTGGAAAGCGTAATTTCTGCCGCCCCGATTGCACCGCCAAGTCAATGGTTTGCGATTCCGAAAAACCGTTACCGACGTCGTAGTAGACCCTCGCCTGGCCCGCGTCGTCATCACTGCCAACACTGGAAATTTCGACATCGACAAGCACGTACCAGCGCAGCCAATGCGCAGGCAGCGCTGCCGTCAAAAGAGTCGTAAGCCAGAAACTGCCAATCAGCACGGCCACCACTACAGCGACCCGGCGGCAGAGCACAGGCGGCGCTTTCAGCGTTTCTTCATGGTGCATCATTCAATTCATCGTGACGCCTCAAGATGCGCTTTCGGCAGTAGCGTCACGGCTGAGATTACCCTCACAAATGACCTCCTGAGCATACTCCCGCAGCCCGTCCCCGTCTTCATCGATGACCAATCGGCTGAGCCGATCGAGGTCGACTGGCTCACGATTCACCGCTTCGTCCGCTGCCAGCACCCAGATTCCCTCCTGCTCGGTCGGCACAATGTTTTCCTCATCGGTGAGCAATTCCTCGTACTCCTTTTCGCCCGGCTTCAGCCCAGTGTATTCCACCTTGATATCGACGTCCGGCACAAAACCTGACAACTCGATCATCTGCCGAGCGAGAGTATCGATCTTCACCGGTTCGCCCATTTCCAAAACCAGGATCCGGCGATCCCCGCCAACCGCCGCCGCGACCAGCACCAGCTGCGCGGCCTCGGGGATCGTCATGAAATAGCGCGTCACATCCGGCGTGGTCACCGTCACCGGTCCGCCCCGCGCGATCTGCTCGCGAAAAATCGGCACCACACTGCCGCTGCTACCTAACACATTGCCAAAGCGAACAGCCTTGAATTGTGTTTTCGAATCTTGTCGCTCAATGATGCAGCGCTCCGCGAGCCTCTTACTGGCACCCATGAGACTGGTCGGGCGCACCGCCTTGTCAGTCGACACCAGGATGAAATGCTCCACCCCCTCCGCCTGAGCAACCGCCGCAGCGGTCGCTGTGCCAAGCGTGTTATTGCGGAAACAGGCAACCGGATTGCGCTCCATCAAATCGACGTGCTTGTAGGCGGCAGCGTGAAACAAAATGTCGATGCTACCGGCGCGATGAAATGCCAGCGAAAGGTCATCGTGGTTGCCGACGTTTCCGGCAAATGCCTGAACTTTCAGGTTGGGAAACGATCGAGCCAACTCGTTTTCGATTTCGAATAAGGCATATTCTGAATGGTCAAAAAGGGCCAACACTTCGGGATCCGCCGCTGCTATCTGGCGACACAATTCCGAGCCAATGCTACCGCCGGCGCCCGTCACCAGAATGCGGCGACCGCGAAGAAAATTCGCGAGAATTTCCGGGTCAAAGGTGCGCGGCTTACGATTGAGAACGTCTTCGATTTCCACCCGCCGAATACCGCCGGCCTCCATTCGACCCGAGGCAAGATCGGCCAATGCCGGCACCACCCGGTATGAAACCGACTGCTGACTCTCGCCCAGCTTTTTCATCACCGTGCGAATCGTTGCCGGTGAGCCAAACGGTGGCAGAAACAACACCGACGTGACTTCAAAGCGCTCCGCAATTTCCGCCACACGATCGAGATCAGAAAACAACGGCACCCCCTGCAAACTGGTGTCACCGCGATTTTTGTCTTCACTGATCGTTGCCACGATTTCGCCAAGTCGCGCTCCGCTGCGACGCAGCGACCGAATCAGCTCATCACTCTCCGAAGGGCGCCCGACCAACAGCAAACGATCTGTGTCCGCCGCAGAGTAGCCCGGGTTAGCATCGCCCTGGGCTGCCTGCCTGCGCATATCGTTCAACCAGCGCAGCACGCCACGCCCGCCAAGTTCCCAAGCCACCAGAAGTGCGGGATAGATAATGAAAATCGCCCGCGGATACGTGGTGTGAGTGAAGCCGAGGGCGATCCAGACCACACCGAGAAACACCAAGCCGCCGAGGCCGAAAGCCAACCCATGACGAACGCAGTCCTCAAAGCTGAAAAACGACCACAGGCCGCGGTAGATTCCAAAAATCACCGTGATCGCGATGAACACTACCACCGCAATCGGCAGTGTTTTCCAGATCACCGGCCAGTCAGTCAGCGGAATGTGCCCATCGTAGCGCAGAAAAAACGCCAGGAAGTAGCAGAATACGATGCCCAACGTCAGCCAGGCAAACACCGCACTACGCCGCAACTTTTCGCTGCGCCGAAGGGGACGAAGCAGGAATTCGGAGAGCCGCTGCAGGCCCCTCTGGGAAGATTTTTCTGGCATGTTCAATCGCTCAAAGCTCGTCGCGCCGGGACGCCGATGAAGGCTCATCAAACCCCTCTGGGAGAGGCTGACGCTTTATTCCGGTGACCACCAGAACGGTATCGAGGATCACTCCGCAATCAGAAAAAATATTCCTGCGCGCTGCGTACTCAAGATTGAGCGCAATCTTCGCCGGCATCAGTTTTTCGATATAGAACTCGGCCGGATCATCGGCGGCTTCAAGAAGCGCTTCTTCGTTACGGAACGCAAGACTGGCAACGTCGGTGATCCCCGGTTTGTTGTCGAGCACCCGCCGCTGCTCTTCATCGTACATTTCGACGTATTTCTCCACCTCAGGTCGCGGCCCCACCAGACGCATATCGCCGCGAACGACATTCCACAGTTGCGGCATTTCGTCGAGTTTCGAGCGCCTCAGGAGAGCGCCATTTCGGGTGATTCTCGGATCGCCGCCGCCAGTCACCAAAGAACCGGCATTGTCGATGCTCATGGTGCGGAATTTCAAAATCGCAAAGCGCTCACCGTCCTTCCCCACCCGGGTCTGACGAAACAGAATCGGACGACCATCGCGAAACAACACCATCAGCGCCACGATGAGGAAGGCAGGGCTCAACAAAATCACCACAAGCACACTCAGGGCTCGTTCCAACAGCGATGCCACTGCGCTCATGTTTTTGACGCAGGCGTTTTCAAGTGCTCCACCACCGTCCCGCGAATCGCGTCACAGACATAGTCGACCTGCTCTTCGGTCATGTCAGGGAACAAGGGCAGGCTGATCATTTCATCATGGAGGCGGGCCGCGTTGGGAAAATCCTCTGCAGCGTGCCCACAGTGCTCGACGTAATACGGATGCATGTGCAGCGGCCGCCAGTGCAGACTGGTAGTGATGCCCCGTTCGCGAAGCAGACCGGCAAACTCCCGTCTATCGATAGTCAAGGCATCGACGTCGAGGCGGACCACAAACAGGTGCCAGGCGTGCTGCCGATTCTCGTCCTCCCACGGCAGTCGCACCTCTTCGACATCGGCAAGCTTCTGCAAATACATTTCCGCCACCGCCCGTCGACGATCCCTAAGTTCGTCAGCGCGCGCCAATTGATGAATGCCGAGGGCGGAAGCGATGTCGGTGAGATTGTATTTATACCCGGCATCGAGAATCAGATACTCCGGACTGCCATCACTGGAAAAACGCTTCCACGCGTCCTTGGACAGACCGTGCAGCGACATGATGCGCATCCGCTCGGCGAGATCGGCATCGTCGGTGGTCGCCATTCCACCCTCGCCGGTGGTGATGCATTTGTTGGCATAGAAAGAAAAACACGCCACGTCACTGCCGGATCCGACAGAACGCCATGCGCTGTTCTCGTCTTCACGCCAATGCGCCGGACAGCAGTGTGCCGCGTCCTCAATCACCCGCAGGCCATCGTTTTTTTCTGCAAAGGCATGCACCGCAGCCATGTCGCATGCCTGGCCACCGTAGTGAACCGGCATTACCGCCGCCAACCGCCGTCCCTGCTGCTGCGCCTGATCCGCTGCGGTATCCAGTCCCGCCGAATCGAGATTGCCATCATCGGGCAGGCAATCGACAAACACCGGCTCGGCACCGAGATAACGCACCACTTCAGCCGTAGCCGCAAACGTCATCGTTGGCACAATGACGGCGTCACCCTCACCGACTCCGCATGCCTCAAGCGCGAGGTGCAGAGCTGCGGTGCACGAGTTCATCGCCACCGCATGTTCGGCATCAACATATGCCGCAAACGCCGTTTCGAAGTCCCGCGTGCGCTTGCCAGTGGTCAGCCATCCGCTGCGCAAAGTCTCGACGACTTCGGCAATTTCTTCCTCGCCGATGGCGGCACGGTGATAGGGAATTTCCATGGAATTATTTTGGGTCACCGGAACCTTCCCAGTGTTCACAGGTCTGAGCAAACGGTTCGTACGCCTTTCACGTCTATCATCCTCTGGACCGCCAACGGTTTCTTAGTCCACAATGGAACGGAGTGACATAGCTTGCCAAAGGCAACCCGAAGGGCGGAGCGGCGGCGACGGCAAATTTCACGAATTATCGGCAGTCGAATTATTTTGAAATTCTGCTCAGCAGTGGACGAGCCCTCTGGACGATCTAAATTCGTTTCATTCGCCTGATTCGCGGTCCCTATCCTCTGGAGGGTCAACAGGTTTGCGCGCGACACCATAGCCAATGTAGTGCCATGAGCGCGGTAGCATGGGGCAGATTACGCCATCGATCCGACCGAGGACACGCTTTTGAAATTCGCTGCGCCCTAAGGTGCCAAAGAATCCTGTTGAACCCAGCTGCGCTGACTCCAAACCAGCCCCTGCGATCAGCTTCTCAAGTTTGTCGAAATTGTAATAGTGCCACTGATTCCTCGCCGCGCCCCAGCGCTGCCGCAAGGCCATGTGCAACTTCGTTGCCTCCATGTTCTCAACGAACAAAACCACGCCACCCGGCTTGAGGGATGCGGCGATCGAATTCAGCGCAGCCTGTTGACCGTCGAGATGCCGTCCGGCCCCAATCCCCCCCAGCATCGATTTCATGCAGACCACGTCGAAGTGCTCCTTGTAAGGAATGGCGGCCACGTCGATTAACTCGAAATCGACCGACCCTGACAAAGCATAGCGATCGAGAAAGCGATTCATATCCGCGCTGTAGTCCACGTCCGCAGAGGCCGTCACTTCGGCTCCTTGCGATGCCAGCCACAGCGACAATCCACCGCTGCGATCACCGCAGCCAACCTCAAGGGCTTTCAGACCGCTGAGATCAGCAGGGAGCTCCTTCGACCAGAGCGTGGTGCTACGTGACCAATTGACCACATCCCAGCCAAAACTATCTTCCAATATATCCGAGGCCTGATTCATTCGGCGGAGCAAAATCCAAGTAAACAATCTTTCAGGCGATATCGCCGGCGACTAATTCGCGCGCCAGCGCTTCGTAATCCGCACCGAGTTTTTCCCAATTGAAATTTTCCAGAACGAAGTGACGTCCACGCCGTCCCAGTTCTTCAAGCTCCCCGTAGTCCCGAGACGCCAGATCCGCAAGCGCCCCTTCCAGAGCGGCAGAATCGTTTGCTGGCACACTGATCCCTGCGCCCGAATCGGCGATCGGATTGCTGCCCGTGTCGCCAACCCATATGACCGGTTTCTCCGCCAGCAAATACTCGCTGACCTTATTGGGACTGACACCGTAGCGATACAGCGGCTGATCATTCCAAATGATAATCGCCGCATCCGCCATCGCCAACAGCGCCGGCACCTGACGCTTCTCCACTTTGGGAAGAAAGCTTACAAATCCGATCCCTCTTTTCTGAACCTCTGACTCGAGATACGCTCGCGACATGCCATCGCCAACCAGCACAATATGATAGGCAGCATCTGATCCGTCCGGGCGCGGTGGCAGTTCGAGCAACTGATCGAGAGCATTGGGAGGCCCCATCGCGCCAGTGTAGATGATGATTTTTTTGCCACTCTCACGCAATTTCAGCATCGTGGTGGTATGCGCTTCGGAAAGTTCGGATCCGGCTCGCGAAGTAAACACCTCGGGATCGATGCCATTGGTGATGACGTGAACTTTGTCGGTCGAGATGCCGATCTCTTCGAAATAACTGTGAATCGCCGGCAGCAGGGAAACCACTGCGTCCGCCTGCCGATACGCCTTACGCGAAGACTGACGCAGCCACAGCACGAATGGATGCCACGCCGAAACACCGGCCAATTGCACTAAAGATTCCGGCCACAGATCGCGAACCTCAAACACCACCGGACAGGAAAATCGTCGCCGAATTTTTGCCGCCGCCGAAAACAGAAACGGCGGCGGCGACGATGCGATCACCAGATCGGGGGCCGGCACCCCGTTGGGAAGATTTTGCGCAAGCCGCCACAGCTGCCGAGACGAGTCGAGCATGTTCAGCACCCGCGACACGCCATTGCTGCCATAGCTGCGACAAGGCAGACCAACGTAGGTCACCCCATCGATCTCCTCGACACGCGGCTCGCTCAACTCGACCGGCTCGTTGAGCAAATGGTGAAACGCTGCCGAGAAAACGGTGCACTGATGCCCGCGCGACACAAAGGCCCGCGCCGTGTACACCGGCCGCTCGAAGCGTCCCGAGTTCGGCGTGCCACCGTAGTGATTGACGATCCAGATGTTCAAAACTGTTTAAGGGCACCTCCGCAAACCGGGCGATGGAGGACTGTAGTCATTTTTTCGTCTGGCAAGGCGCGAGGAGGAAGTGGAGCGGGCTCCACAACCGACGAGCAACGCAGCCAGGCGGGAAAAGGGTCGCAGCCCGCAGGGTCGTTTCTAAGTGCATTTCGGCGAAGCCGCCTCTTGTACTATAAATTGCTTGCCGATCATCCGTCGCAGGGCTTCCAGAGGTGCCCTTAGATTTCAGACCTAAACCCATCCACCCCTGCACAAGAGCGGAAAGACTCGGGAACAAACTCCGGTAAATCCCGCTTGCTGGCGCACTGCAGATCGGAATAACCCGCAGCTTCAAACCACTGCATTATCTCCTCGTCGGTATGCCGGTGAATATATCGCGGAGTAAAGCGATCCCTGGCCGCGTGCAGCGCCTCTCTCGGGCCATAGCGAACCTGTTTTTCGTCTGCTCTGGTTTTTACCATCGCCGCCTGATGAACCATGTACAATGGGATCAAAGGCAATAAACAAACGTTCTGTAAAAGAGTCGGCAAGCGCCAGATAACAGGTCGCAGAACCGTTTCCATGCCCATGATGACTCGACGGTTCAGGGTCCGACTTTCATCATAGGGGCTGTAGACCCAAATATAGAGCCGCCCATCCTTCTTTGGCAACTTCGAGAGGTTGTCGAAAGCAGTCTTCGTCGAATAGGTATGATGAATCACACCCTGACTGTAAACAAAATCGAACGTCTCCGCTTTGAAAGGTGGCGCGAAGGCGGACGCCTGTACGATATGCATCAGTGGATTGCGGGAGAAATGCGTGAACGCACCGTCAACCGCATAACTGAGATCAAGGCCAACCAACTCACATCTCTGAGAGCGTGTCATATGATCGGCGATACCACCGATACCGATTCCTACCTCTAGAATCTGTTTGTTGCGAAAAGGCCGATCCTTCACGTCCAACATCAACTCCATCGACTCGAACATATCTTCTGCCGAGAGGTTCCAGTAGGTGTCGCCGTCCCAGTCGTAATCAACCCATTCCTCAGAAAAGCTTCGTAAGACATCTGCTTCCCCCGTGGCCGGCTCTTCGGACGGAAGCGAAAACTCTGGGCAAACTTCCCTAAGCTTCTCGCGGAACTTCTCTTCGAAAATCTCACTAACTTTCGTTCTAAACGTGAGCAGACGAGGCACACCGTTGTAGATAGGATAGTATATTTTCCGCGATCGATTCAGCAGGACACCCGAAATAATTTCTTCTTTGATCTCTTCAGGATCAACTCCGCATTCGGCGGCCAATTCCAAGTCCACCGAAGAGAGCTCCACATCTCTGCTTTCCCAGCTGATGAGCTCGAGATCAGAATGATCGATCGGACATGCCGCGAAATGTAAAAATCTTCTTTTCATCTATCGTATTAAAAATCTAATTAGCTGGGCAAGGTAAGGTGAGATCGAATTCCTCCAGCCATTGGCTGAACGTAAACAGGCGGAACAGTTCTGCGTCGACCGACTTTTCCCGCTTGCCGCTGGCCATATCGCGCAGCTTAGCAACGTCATACCACGGCTCCAGTCGGGTATCGCCGGATGCCAGCCTTGTTTTGATGGCGTCCCCCAATCTGCCTTTCATCCAGGTCGCCTGATCAGCTTCAAAGCCGAGCTTGTTCCGCCGATCGAGGATCGATTGAGGAACAATGCCTTCGCAAGCTTTCCGCAGCACAGCCTTTGATCCGCCGCGATGAAACATTTGCGAGAGCGGGACTTCAAAGGCGAACTCGACAATTTCGGGATCAAGAAACGGAATACGACCTTCGACGGACCACGCCATCGAATTCCGATCTTCGAATCGCAGAAGCGCAGGGATACTGTAGTTGAGGATGTCCCCTTTCCTCATTGCCTTTGACCCCGAAATACTCCGTTGCGGAGAATTGGATGCTTCGAACACTCGAGCTGCCGAAGGCAAAAGGGCCTCCTGACAACTGGGCAGCGACCGATACAACCAGCTTGGCAGATACTTAAACCCTTCGCTTAATTTCCAGATGCGACGATCTCCCAGCAAAAGAAACAAAAACGTTTGCACTGCAAAACTGACAATCTTTCCCTTTTTAAAAAGCTCCTTCAGATAAGTGGGAAAAAATTTCAAGTAGCCGAAAAACACTTCGTCGGCACCTTGCCCATCCAGGAGCACCTTAATTCCGTTACGGTTTGCCTCCTTCATGACGCACCATTGAGCAAAAATACTCGCCGCCCCGAACGGTTCCTCCTGCGCCCTCACTAAGCTGGAAAAATCATCAAGAAAGTGATCCGCATTGGGGGTCACCGTATGCGAGTAACAAGATCCCTTCTCGACCACCAGGCGGGCCCATTTGGTTTCATCGAGTGCAGGATTTTCCGACGCAGCGGTAAAAGTGTGCAGGCGGTTTTCCGATTGTTCACTGGCGAGCAGAACAAGAGCCGACGAGTCGACGCCACCTGAAAGACAGGAACCAACTTCCACATCACTTCGAAGCCGTCGCTCCACCGACCGGTTCAATAGTTTCAGCAGGTGATCGGCATTGTCCTGTAACGTTTTGCCATTCGGCTCGATTTCACGATCAAAAACTGGCCAAAAAGGTTTGGGGTTCAGTTTGTGAGGAGATTCAAAATCGATCTCGGCCCAGTGCCCCGCCGGGAAAGGGTAAACTCCCTCAAAAGAGGTCTCCGGGCGATGATTGGTTAACCCCCACTTGAGAAAATCCACAGCCATGCGCTCGTTGACCTCAGGCTTGACCATTCCCGTTGCGAATAAGCCCTTTATCTCCGAGGAGAAAAGTAAGCCCTCCTGACAACAGGTGTAATGCAGAGGCTTGATCCCCATTCGATCACGAGACAAGACCAGCTTCTTTTGTTTCCAGTCAAACAGCGCAATCGCCCACATGCCGTTAAATCTGGCAAAACAATCCACTCCCCACTCGCTATACGCGGCAAGGATAACCTCCGTGTCGGTTCCGGTATGAAACGCATACCCCAACTTGGACAACTCTTCGCGTAGTTCGATGTAGTTATAGATCTCACCGTTAAACACGATGTGCAAAGTCCCCCTGTCAGCCTTCCATGGCCAACCCATCGGCTGAAGCCCCAAATCAGAAGTGTCGAGAATGGCCAATCTGCGATGTATCATCCCGAATCGCTCCGGACCATGACTGTCTCGAACTTGACGCTGCGAGCCATCCGCATCAAAAAGCTCAATCCCCTGCCCATCCGGACCGCGATGCGATTGCACCTCCGCCATCTTGATCAATCGATCAGCACGGATTCCCGTTGTACCGGAAAATCCAAGAAAACCACCTATACCGCACATACAAAAATAGAATTTATCACACTCCTCCGGAGAGGATCCCTGCCCACGTTTCACCGGATTCGATGAGCCCGCCAAATTGCTTCAAGGCTGCCCGCTTGGCTATTTTTCGCGACGGAAAACTTTCGACTACCTCAGCGAGCTTGTCCCCGGCATCGTCGATGCTCGGCACCAAATGTAGCCCCTCGACTTCGGCATCGAGAAATTGGTAAGGCAGCCATTGGCCGGAAATCACCTCACTGCCAGCAAAGAGGGCCTCCTGCAAGGCCGCCGAAAACATATCTCTGTTTTGCAGAAGGAGCATGACATCGGTGGCAATTCTCAGCTGTACCAATTCGTCATTCGAAAGGTAATCGCGAAGCACCACCGCGTTCAGCTTCGATTCTTTCACCCGCGTTTCGACCTGCTCGATATAGTCGCTCGACCCTTCATAAGTCAGGGGAAACACGTATAAAACATTCTGCTGAAGGACTTTGTGTTCAGCCCAACTTTTCTCGATCGAATCGAGCATTTTCAAGTGCGCCTGCTCTGGCCAGGCATTGGTCCCGCATAAAACGACCATTTCATCTTCGCGCCATCCCAGCGAAGCTTTCGCTTTTTCTTTGGCGTTGACGGATTCAATTTCCGTTTCAATCAAAGTCAATATTTCCAACGGCATGAAGGCCACTTCAATCTTCGACCGATCGAGCCAGAAAAGACGGACCAATTCATCAACCATCTGAGGATTGTTGATCGTGATCGCATCAGCACGATTGAGCAGGCGGCATTGGAAGTGTCGAACCAGCCACCCAGGGTACATGTCTCCGCCCCAAATTGAAACAACGAGGCGCTTCTTTGCCGCTTTCCGAATCGCCCCAGCTACCAAGCCATAGGTAACGCTGTTGTAGTGGACGTTGCATACGTCGTATTCCTTGTCCGCGAGAAATTTCCCCAACTCCTTTGCCTGATCGAATTTCGACAGCTTACCCTCGCGCTTGGCGTAGTAGCACCGCTCCGAGGAACCTGCCACCTGATGCCATCCTTCATAAGGGTCAACCAAATCAACTGCGAACCCATGCGGTTCGATGGCCTTCGCCAACGACCGGAGGTAAGGCGAGTGACAGCTACCGATTAGAAGTGTTCGACAGGTCGATTTCACGATTCGCTCCACATGGCTTTGATGGCATCGGAAGCACGGTATTGCGGCGACCATCCGGTCTCCTCGTTTAAGAGGGAATAACTTCCGGTTATCGTCTCGACGTCGTTTGCACGATAGCGAGAGGCATCCTTCTCTATCACCACGTTTTTGCCTGAAAAATTTATGAGCTCCTTAAGCAACTCTCCCAAATTTTCGGCTTTGCCTGAGCATAGATTGTAAATCGTAGAGTCCAATTTCTGTTTACTTAGCAGCCCATCGATCGCCTTTACCGCATCCCGCACATCAAGAAAATCTCGACTGACGTTCAGGTTGCCGATTTTTAAGCAGACCTGATCTCCTTTAGATGATCTGATTTGAGAGACGAAGGATCCAAATGCTAGATGCTCCTTCAGCCCCGGACCCAGCAAATTGAAGATTCTTGCAACGACGACATCTATTCCGGAGCGTTTCTTCAGCAAGGCCGCTTCCGACTGCCACTTCTTGGTCAAGCCATAGAACGAAGCGGGGTTTAATGGATGCTCTTCGTTGATGACTTCAGCGGTGGGAATTCCATATTCTGCAGCCGAACCGATCAGGACAACCCGGCACTCGGGACAGCTCTCTGCAACCGCATCAAGAATGGAACACGGAAGAGCAGTATTTACGTCAATCTGAGCTTCTGAACTCCCGCAAGTCGTTCCCGCAAGGTTCAGTAAATGTGAAGGCCGAACATCACCAATCAAAGCCTTCAATTGATCGGTGTCGCCATCGATCAGTTCGATATTCTTCACCTTCTCGTGCCGGGGGCTGCCCTTGCGACCGACGACAACAACATTTTCAAAATCTGTGAACGTCGAATGCCTAAAAAATTGAGAGGCGAGGAATGACCCTGCCCCTACCACCATCAATCGCTGATTATCTGGATTGCCCATCACGATTGTTCAGCAAACGGACCGAGGAACTCGGATTTTCTCTCCTCGAAAATTCGGCTCGCCTCTTCGTAGTCTTCGACCCTTCCGATATCGAGCCAGTAGTAGTCGCCCTCGTAACAATGAACATCCCTGCCGCCTGCTTTAATCTTCATCACCAGATCGGGCAGATCAAAAGCACCTTCATCCGGAATCAAATCAACAGCCGAGCGATGAAAGGCGTAGATGCCCATACTGACGGTAAAATGCTCCACCGGCTTTTCGATATAATCGAGCAAGACGCCGTCCTGAATCTTCAACACTCCGAGATCGACTTTCAGCTCTTTTTTATAAGAACCTAGCGTGGCGATCCGACCGCCCGCCACGTGCTGATCGAATAGATCCCGGTAGTTGAGCGTGGTAAGCAGATCGCAATTGAGAACCAGAAAATTTTCCTCCAGGCCGTCGACCAAGCGCAACGGACCCGCCGTTCCCAGCGGCTCGGTTTCCTGCGAGTAGGTGATGCTCAGGCCGAGCTGGCTGCCGTCGCCGAAAAAGGCACGGATCAGATGCGACAGATGGTTCACCGCCAGCACGACATCGGTCACTCCCGCCGCCTTCAACTGCAGCAGAACGATTTCCAAAATCGCCCGATCGCCCACCGGAACGAGGGGTTTCGGAATGGTATTGGTGAACGG
>JBBKXR010000360.1:0-6991 GCA_037969585.1 Verrucomicrobiales bacterium | reverse complement strand
GTCTGGGACTGATCGCCAAATTGTTCGGTGTCGAACCACGCTCGTCGGCGACTACCGATCAAACCTTTTCCTATAATAGGTGCGCTCCGGTGAATGCCGATCAACCTCCGCCTTGCGCCGAGCCTGCTCCGGCGAATGCTGGACAACCCTTGCCTTACGGCAAGCGAGATCATTTCCTCAGTGCCGCCGAGATCTCTTTTTATCACGTGATAAAAGGATTACTCGATTCCAGACACAGCCTGATCTGCAAGGTCCGCCTTGCCGATCTGTTCTATATCAAGCGGCCCCACGAGAACCGGGGTGCGATGAACAAGATCATTCGCAAGCACGTCGATTTTGTCATCTGCCGAGCCGACACCATGGAACCGATGCTGTGCATCGAACTCGACGACAAAAGCCACGGCCGAGCGGATCGCCGAAAGCGTGATGAATTAGTCGATGCGGTGTTCGAGGCAGCCGGCCTGCCGCTTTTACACGTTCCCGCAGCCAGAGGATACGTGCCCGAAGAAGTGGCGGCCACGATTGCCGAACCGATAGCGATACCGATAATCTCACCATCAAAGACGTGTTGAACCCTAACTGAGGAATAAACACTGACGATGACCGTACCACTCATTGCGCCCGCCATGAATCATGTGTTCGTGGATTTTGAAAATGTGCACAAGGTAGACATCTCCCTGGTCGGTGCGAAAACGGTGAGCTTCACGCTGATGGTGGGACCGAAGCAAACCAAACTGGACACGGATCTGGTGGAACAGTTGGTGGAGCACGCGGCCCGTGTGAATTTGATACGCATGAAGTCATCGGCGAAGAATGCCGTGGATTTTGCGCTCGCCTACTATCTCGGGCAGGCGGCGCTGGCGGAACCCGCCAGCTATTTTCACATCATCTCGAAAGACGGTGGTTATGACCCGTTGATCAAGCATTTGTGCGAGCAGCACATCAACGTGCGCCGCTACTCCAGTTGCGCAGATCTGACGTTCGACTGGCCCGGAAAAGCCGCAGCGGCGAAGGAGCCGATTGCGAAGAAGACCGCTAACAAAAAAGCAGCGAAGAAGGCGGTAGCGAAGAAGGCGACCAAAAAGAAACTTGCCGGGAAAGCGGCGGCCAAAACAGCCGACTCAATTCAAACGTGGACCGAAAAGGTGGTGAAGAACCTCATCGATCACCCGAAGGCGCGGCCGGCGAAAGATAAAACGCTGCACACCAAGGTGGGCGATCTGATCAAAAAGCCAGTCGATGGTCCGGAAGTTCAAGCAGTGATCGAGCGGATGCAGTCCAAGGGAATGCTGAAATTCGACGAGAAGAGTGTTCCGGAATATTTTCTGCAGGAGCGGGGGTGAGTGAATGATCAACGACGGGTCGTTTGGCAAGCCTGCGCCGGGCCGAGTGTCCATGCTGTCATTCTTGGAACAGGCTCGTCCACTGGGGACAGGCGGGACGCCTGTCTCACGTGACGGGCTAATCGCTAATCGCTAATCGCCGACCGTATCGTCGATTTCCCGCGCGAAGAAACTTGCTGTCAGTAGGATCTTTGATACTGTTCGTTTGAACTTCTGCAATGAATGGCTGAGAAAAAACAAATCCGCAATTCCACGGCGGAGTTCCTTATCTTTTCCGCTCAATCGGGCGGGGACGAGCTTGAGATTCGCTACGAGGACGAGACCATTTGGCTGACGCAAAAGCTGATGGCGCGTCTTTTTGATGTCGATGTGCGCACGATAAGTGAACATCTCGGAAACATTTATGATCAGAAGGAAATTGAGCGGGAGGCAACTCTCCGGAAATTCCGGACAGTTCAAACTGAGGGTTCCCGGGAAGTCACCAGAGAGGTTGATCACTACAATCTCGACGCCATCATCTCGGTTGGCTATCGGGTCAATTCTGTCCGAGCCACCCAGTTCCGTCAGTGGGCGACTTCAGTTCTGCGAGACTTCGCTATCAAGGGCTATGTTCTCGATCGCAAGCGGATGGAAAACGGAAGTTTTCTCAACGAGGACTACTTTGAGCGATTGCTGGAGGAGATTCGCGAAATCCGACTCAGCGAGCGTCGCTTTTACCAAAAAATCACCGACATCTACGCCACTGCTGTCGACTACAACAACGAAGCACCCACGACTCGCGACTTCTTTGCCAAGGTGCAGAATAAGTTGCACTTCGCTATCCATGGGCAGACGGCGGCGGAACTGATAAAAGACCGCGCCGATGCCGAAAAGTCCCAAATGGGCCTGACCACTTGGGAAAATACGCCCGGGGGAAAAGTCCTCAAATCGGATGTGGCGGTGGCAAAGCACTACCTCAGCCAGGACGAGTTGAGTTCCCTTGGCCGCGTCGTCAATGCTTACCTCGAACTCGCTGAAGATCGCGCCCAACGTCAGATTCCCATGACCATGGAAGATTGGGCAAAGCGACTGGACGCCTTTCTTGAATTCGACGACCGCGCAGTGTTGAAAGACGCGGGAAAAATTACTGCAAAACTCGCCAGAGATCACGCCGAAAGCGAATTTGAAAAATTCCGACCGAAGCAGGATCTCGAATTTCGGTCCGACTTCGACAAGGAAGTGAAGAAGCTCGAATCCGGGGAGAAAAAATCATGAGCAGTAGCCCCTCCGCCGCCGTCGTCTCCGACTACGCCCACCGCGAAGAAACCCGCGAGGACCGGCGACTTGGCGAACCGCAGGCAGAGGGTAAAATTTTCCTCGGTAGCCTCTGCGGAAGATGAATATAATGATCCGATGTTTCCGATCCGTCTGTCCTATTTCCTTGCCGCCGAGCACGAGAGCTGCAGCCGTGATGCGGTGCAGGCTTTGCTGGCGGGTCTCGATTGGGGCGACGAAGCGGGCCTGATGGCGCGCAGCGACGAGTGGGCCGGGGCGGTCGTTCTCATCAAGGACTGGAAGGACGTGCCGCCCGGAATTCGCTGCGACTACCCGACCGAGATCAACTTCGTACATTTTCCCGGTCGGGTGAAAGGTAACGACGCAGACGCGTTGGTCATCAAGCTCGCCCTGCTGCGTATGCTGGCTGCCGCATTCGAGTGCCGGGTGATCTGCGATGCCGCGGATTACATTCGCGCCGAGGAGGGCATTCCGAAGTTCGGCAAGGAGGAGAGTTTTCTCTGTCAGCACGGGCGGGTTTTCAGCGCCTCGACTAATGTGCAGCTGATCTCTGAAGGCTACCGCACGCGCGCTGGATGGGTGGCCTTGGAGGGGCTGCCAGATGCCAAGCTCGCCAGCGATGGCAGGCTCGTTGATGCCGATGCCGCCAGCGGTTCGTTGGCCGGTTGGATGGCAGTGCGCGACCAGACCCACCTGCACAACACTGACCGGTTTGATCTGCTTCACCCCAAACCGCCGCCGTTGGAACCCCGGGAGGACAGGCCGCCTGCAACGGAAGAGGAGATCGAAGCTGAGATGGCTGAGGAGTTTCCCACTGATGAGGAGCTCGACGAGGAGGAGAGGGAGATGGAGGAGGAATTCAAACGACTCAATGCCTGGGAGCGCGGCTTCGGCACCACTGCTGGTAAGCAACTGCTTGAGGAGGGCGTTTCTCTGCCGCCGCCCGACGAACTGGACGACGCGGAGTTGACCAAAAAGCTCTGGCAGGTGGTCAATCTGCTGGGCGAAAAGCATACCTACCTACACAGCACCGACCACCTGACCGACCGAGAACTCTACTCCTGGCTCTGGCAAGAAGGGCTGAGCGAAAACATCATGAGCGCCGCCGGACTGAGCGATGCGGGCTCCCACATCGACATTCTCGGCTCCGGAAGCGAAGAGTCGATCCGCTTGGGCCTAATCTATTATGACGATGCGGAAAAGCGCGCCGACTGGTTCGCCAGTTGGCCCGACAATCCAATCCCGGCGCACCTCGATCGGGTCAGTGACCGCGACCGTCATTTACCGCAGCGGGAGTCTTGAGTTTGCGAGAGGCGAGACGGCGGGAGATTTCTGAACTCTCGACGATAAGGCGTTTATTTGAAATCATTGATCGTCTGTCATTGGTAGCCCAGCAGACCGAAAACTCATGCCGTTCACCGAAACTGAAATCGCCGAGCACACGGCACTGATCGAAGAACGCTTTTGGTCTAGATGCCGGCCACCTTTGCGCCTGCGCGACCAGATCCGCGAGGGCCAGCGATTTTCGAACCTCGCGGTCGAGTTGTTCTTCGTCCGTCCCGCCTTTGAGCGTAAGGGAGAGTTCATTGAGGAATCGATTGTGAAGCTGCGCTATGTCCGGAAGCACAAGATCTGGCGCATCTATTGGAAACGTGCCGATCTGAAGTGGCACAGCTATCAACCCTGTCCGGAAGTCGGCAGTTTAGGGGAAGCTCTCGGCGTCGTTGATGCAGACGCCTATTGTTGCTTTTTTGGGTGATTCAATTTTCTTATCTATGAGCAGCCCGGCCAGGATCATGATCACCGAAGTCCTCGGCCGTTCCGATCAAGGCATGACGCGTCCCTTCATTTGCAAAGGAGACGACTGGATGACGTATTTCGTGAAAGGTTCATATGCAGGGCTGAGATCGCTGTGTTGTGAATGGGTGGCCCATCGGCTGGTCCATCTTGCCATGCCGGATGCCCCGCTTGGCCTGCCACCCTTCAAAATGGCTCAAGTGCCGGAAGCTGTGGTCGCACACAGCGCAAGGACAGACATCCGTGACCTTGGTGCGGGTTTGGTATTCGCGTCGATGCGCATCGGCGATGGCCAGGAGTTGACGTGGTTGGCAGCTTAAGATTGGCCCGACGAGACGATGGCGCTGCTCTTGCTGCTCGACCTCTGGATTCAGAATGAGGATCGCAGTTTATCGGGGCTCGGCGGAAATCCCAATTTACTGGTAACACAGATCCCACCGCTGCCTGATCATGATCCGGAGGGAGCGTTAGGGAAAAATCAGCCGAGACGGGAGATGTTGTGGGCATACGACTACAATCTTGCCTTCGATGGGAGCTTTGATCGCGAGCGCTTTTTCGCCGCTCATGTCTTCGGTGGCATGCTAACGACATGGCCTCCAGGCTTTCGAGATCGAATGGAGCCTCTTCTGCAAAGTGCGCTGGACCAGCTGCCGACCGTGCTCTCAAGAGCTTCCGCTGGAATGGCTGCACGTTGATGGAGATGAGACTTTGCCTGTGCAACTGGACCGGGAAAGCGTAAGTTCGGTTCTACATCTTCCCTTCTCCGCCCCCGAAACTTTCTGGGCGCTGTCATGAATTCCACTCAAGCTGTTTGCAACTACGCATTGCTTCGTTTCCTGCCCTATCCGGAAACCGAAGAGTTCGTCAACGTTGGGGTATTGCTGAACTGCGACCACCCGTGTCTGCTCCATTTTCTGATGGAAACGAAAATGTCGGAACGTGTGAAGACTATGTTTCCGGATCAGAACGAGGAGGCTTTTGAAGCCGCAGCAACTGCCATGGAGCAGGAAATGAAAAGAGTTACGAGCGAGGCACGCGATCCAAAGAGCGCAAGAAATGCCTTCAACGAAGCAGTTCGCCCGAGGGAATCAGTCCTTCGCTTCGGCGAGCCAAGAACCATTCTGACATCTTCCCCGAAGAGCCTTTCTGAGGAATTGTTCAACCGCTATGTGCGGAGAGATGTCGATTGGCAACCGGTTGATTCGCAGGCGGTCACATCGCCATGAGATGCCTGGGCGAGCCGTGCGTCAACGCACCTCATCGACCAATCATCGAAGCCAACCAAAAGCCCCCAATCCACCGCCCTGCCGTCTCTGCCCGATTCGGTGAACAGCTCGGGCTGTTTTACTCTACTTAGATCGATATCGAAGAGGTGGGTTTTGCCGGGGTCGGTGGTTGGTGAGCAGAACGAAACACCCTTTTCGCTCACCCACTACGAAGGGTGAGCCATGACGGTTTGCTGATCGTGTACGAGGTGAAATTTCCAGGGGACTATTCCTCGATCGAATTTCGTCTGTTAGACTGCTTGCTATGCAACGATTAAAATTCGCATTCATTGCTGCCACCTTCCTGTTCGCCGCTTCGGCGGGACGGTCGGTTGAGGCGGCCGATGAGACCTCTCCAGCGTGGCCGGAGTTTCCCGAGGCGAATGCCACACTGGAAATTCCCGCCCAGGAGTGGCCGCAGCAACCGGCTGCGCGAACGGTGAAGATCGAGGTGTATTTTCCCGGTGGAAAACTCGCCAACGTGACGGCGGACACCGGCATCATGCTGACTCTGCACAACTGGGGAGGTAGCGGTTCGTCGGGTACGGCGAACCCGAACACTCTCGCTGAGCGTCTCAACGTCGTCGCGATCACGGTGGATTATCTGCAGAGCGGACGAAAGGCATCCGTTGAAGATCCCGAGCCCTATGACTTCGGCTATCTCCAGGGACTCGATGCTTTGCGGGCGCTGTGGTTTGTATTCGACGCTTTGAAATCCCGCGACATCGCTTTTGCCGAAGGACGCCTGTTTGCCACCGGCGGTTCCGGTGGCGGCAATGTCACCCTGATGGCGAACAAGCTCGCGCCGCGAACTTTTGCCTGCATCGTTGACATGTGTGGCATGAGCGAGCTGACCGATGACATGGCCTACAACGAACCCGGAGGCACGGGGCTCAACGCTCGTTGGAGCCGGGACCCGAAGAGTCCCAATTACCTCAGTGCCGCCGATCAGGAGATCCGCCACGTCGGAAATCCGGCGCACTTGGAGTTGATGAAGCAGTGGGGCGATACGACCAGAATCGCCGTCATCCACGGAGTCGACGACGCCAGCTGTCCGGTCGACGACGCGCGTCGTATGGTGCGTAACATGCAGGCGGCGAAGCTGGATGTGCGGCCGGTGTTCATCGACGCAGCGATGGTCGACGGCAAGGTTTTTACCAGCACCGCTCATGGCTTCGGCAATCGTACCGAATCGGTTTTTAAAATCGCTGGTGAGTGGCTGAAACCTGGAGGCGAGCAAGCGGTGATCCGCACTACGCCGACGGATTTCGAGCGCAAGGATACCGTGATTTGCTACCCGGTGACGGGCGG
>JBBKXR010000359.1:0-35367 GCA_037969585.1 Verrucomicrobiales bacterium | reverse complement strand
AATCCACCCTGCGCGATCCCAATCGCTTCGCCGACACCCTCGCCCGATTGGAGGCATTGTTAGGCTCCGAAAATGTCGGCAGCCCCGAACCGCTCAACCGCCACAGTCCCGACAGCTTTTCGATGCGTCCCTTTTCCGAAAAGCCCACTCCAGTTCCCACAAACATAGTCTCAAGCAAAAACTCCGACCTCACGGCCAACGCCTCGCCGCACCTACTGCGCCAGCCCTCGCAAGACAGCCAATCACTCCCTCTGCGCCGTTACCGACCACCCATCCCCCTGCATCTCGGCACCTCTCACGATACCAAAACCGGCAACCTCTGCCCCGATGAAATCCTCACCGGTCAACTGCGCGGCCGCCCCCACCACCGCGCCGGCCCATGGAAATTTTCCGGCAACTGGTGGGACCACCAACGCTGGACCCGAAGCGAATGGGACATCCAACTCGAAGACAAGTCTCTCTACCGCATCACCCATCGCGACGGGGCGTGGTACTTGGAGGGGATTTATGGGTGACCGTGGAGAATTGAATCATGAATATCGAACAAGGAATCTCGAATCTCGAAATAAGGGTCTGATGCTTCGACTTCAGGGAGCAATCTGCGTCTCGGGACTTCCATCTCCTGAATCGTAACGCCAAGCGCGATCCAGATCGTCATATCTCAGCGAGGAGTCCCAGCCGACCTTGTAGTAGAGTGAGAAAGAATTACCAGCTCTTACATATGCCAAAAGCGGAAAGGTGGCATCGAAGTGATCGGGGAGTCCCACGACGCTATCCAAATTTTCGGGCAAGGCTTCTCCCGACTCCCTCATCAACCTCAAGGATTCAACTGCTGGAGAAAGAGAGTAGATCAATCTTCTCAATTCGATCAAATCAATCGCCCGTGAAGGATCATATCGAGGCCCACCGATTTGCGACAAACGCAATTGGCCCACGGTTAGTCCAATTCCTAACGCAAGGAAGACGATTGCCGTAGTCGCATTCCATTTCATTTCTCAGTTGAACAGCTCTCTACTCCTCAATCAACTCCCAGATCACCTCAAGCTAATAGCAATGACTGCGATCATTCAACAAATACTCCATCCTGTCACTGGAGCTCATCGGCTGCAGTAGACGCCCCATCGAAATGGGCTTCAACTCGCGGATGCTGATCTTCGGCTCAGACAATCCAGTGCAAAAATCCCCGCTCAACGAATCAACAATAATGTCCTTCATCGTCCGCCCTTCCCGCACAGCGAGCCTTTCAATCTCACGGATCAAGTCATCGGGTAAATTCAATGTCACCTTCACCGCATCACATTCCCACAATTCTGTCTTTCTGTAAAACTACAAGCAGCTGTAAGGGGAGCCGTCTCTCATCGAAGATTCCATTGCACTGATCTCTGCGATTCTCTGCGCCTCCGCGTCCTCTGCGTTGAATCCCAGTGGACGAGAGTGTGATACCGCCGTCCCGGCGGTCCCAGTGGACGAGCCCAGAGAACCGTCCAGCTCCAACCGGCGAGACGCCGGTATCACATTAACCTTCCCGCCCGCTGGACGATCAAAATCCTGTAAACTCATGTAAATCCTGTCCAACCCCGTTGACTTGATCAAATATCCACCAACACCCTTTACACTGTTCAAATAAACAGCTACCATCCCCGCCGCGTCATTTCTCCCGACGCAGCGGCTATGGCATCCTCCCCCTCCTACATCGAACTGCACGCCCGCTCCGCGTTCAGCTTTCACGCCGGTTCTTCTCAACCCGAAGAACTCGTCCGCCGCGCTGCCGCCATCGGGCTACCCGCGCTCGCCGTCACTGATCGCGATGGCGTCTACGGTTCGGCCCGCGCTCTCCACGCGGCCAAAGAATGCCAACAGGATCACGGCCAAACCATCCGCACCCTGGTCGGTGCCGAACTCACTCTCGACGGCGAATACACCCTGCCCGTCCTGGTGCGCAACCGCCAAGGCTACCAGAACCTGTGCCGACTGATCACCGCCGCCAAGGCCCGCGGCCTCGACCGGAGCAGCGTCGATCGCATCCGCGATCGTGCGTATGCGACTCCCGGATCCGATGAAGGTCGTCGCCTACCACTGCAGCACCCGGATTTTCTCCATCCACGCAAGTCGAGCCGCATCCACTGGACCGAACTCGAAGAATTCGCCGACGGTCTGATCGCTTTGACCGGTGATGAAGATGGGCCGATCCGCCGCGCTCTGGCGACCGGCGATCCGCAACTCGCCGAAGATCGCCTGCAGCGCCTCGTCCACCTGTTCGGAAAACAAAACGTCGCCGTCGAGGTCCAGCGTCATCACCTGCGCGGCGAAGAATACACCGTCCGCCAACTGCGCGATCTCGCCGAAGCTCACGGCCTGCTCCTACTCGCCAGCAACGGCCCGACCTTTGCCCACAAGCACGGTCGCCTGCTCTACGACGCCTTCACCTGCCTGCGCCACCACACCCACCTCGACGCCGCCGGCACCTTGCTGGCGCGCAACGGCGAACGCTATTTGAAAAGCCCACGACAGATGCGCGAACTGTTCCGCGACCTGCCGCACGCCGTCGACAACAGCCTGCGCATCGCTGACCGCCTCGAGTTCACTTTGGCAAATCTCGGCTATCGATTTCCCGACTACCCCGTGCCCAACGGTCACGACCAGTCGAGCTATCTGCGCGAACTGACCGACATCGGCGCCCGTCATCGCTACGGTCGAATCAACAAAAAAACCCGCAAGCAACTCGACCACGAACTCGATCTGATCGGTCGCCTCGGCTTCTGCGGCTACTTTCTTATCGTTCGGCAGATCGTCGACTTCGCCCGCGATGAGGGCATCCTCGTTCAAGGCCGTGGCTCGGCCGCCAACTCCGCGGTCTGTTACTGCCTCGGCATCACCGCCGTCGATGCCATCAAGCAAAAACTGCTGTTCGAACGCTTCCTTTCCGAAGGCCGCGAGTCGTGGCCCGACATCGATCTCGACCTGCCCTCCGGCGACCGACGCGAGTCGGTCATCCAGGAAGTCTTTCGCCGCTACGCGCCGCGCGGTGCCGCCATGACCGCCAACGTCATCACCTACCGCGGTCGCTCGGCGATGCGCGAGATGGGCAAGGTGCTGAATTTCCCCGAGGACACGCTCGGCCGCTTCTCCGAAGTGTTCGGCTCCAGCCACGTCAAAAACGAAGTCGAACTGCGCCAGCGCATCGGTGAAGCCGGACTCGCCGCTGATCACCCGCGCCTGCCCGCTCTGATCCACCTTTACGAAAAAATCTACGGCCTGCCGCGCCACCTCGGTCAGCACTCCGGCGGCATGATCATTTCCAACCGCCCGCTCGATACCGTCGTGCCGCTCGAACCCGCCTCGATGCCCGGGCGCACCGTCGTGCAATGGGACAAGGACGACTGCGAAGACCTCGGCATTATCAAAGTCGACCTGCTCGGCCTGGGCATGCTAGCGGCCATGCAGGACACCCTGACATTGTGCAAAAACCGCGGCCGACCGGTCGATCTCGCCACGGTTCCCAAGGACGATCCCGCCACCTACGAGACCATCTGTCGCGCCGACACCATCGGCATGTTTCAGATCGAATCGCGCGCTCAGATCGCCACCCTGCCGCGCATGAAGCCGCGCGTATTCTACGACCTGTGCGTCGAAGTCGCGCTGATCCGTCCCGGCCCGATCACCGGCGGCATGGTCCACCCCTACCTCGACCGCCGCAACGGCAAGCAGGCCATCGACTACATCGACGACCGCTTCAAACCCGCCCTCGAACGCACTCTCGGCATCCCATTGTTTCAGGAACAGGTGCTGCAGATGGCGATGATCGTCGCCGACTTCACTGGCAGCGAGGCTGAAGAACTGCGCCGCGCGATTTCCTTCAATCGCTCCGAAGAACGCATGCAAAAAGTCATGGCCAAGCTACGCGCTGCGATGAACCGCAAACGGGTCGATATCGAAATCCAGAACCGCATCGTGCAGTCGATCCAGTCGTTCGCGCTCTACGGATTTCCCGAGAGCCACGCCATCAGCTTCGCGCTGATCGCCTACGCCTCCGCCTGGCTGAAAGTGCATCGCCCGGTCGAGTTCTACACCGGCCTGCTCAACAATCAACCGATGGGCTTCTACTCGCGCGCCACTCTGGTCAACGACGCCAAGGCCCACCAAATGCGCGTCCGTCCCGTCTCCGTCGCCGTCAGTCAGGTCGAGTGCAGCGTCGAAGATGACACCACTCTGCGTCTCGGACTCAATCAGGTGAAAAGCCTCAGCCGCGACAGCGCCGCCCGCATCGTCACCGAGCGCGCGCTTTCCGATTTTCAAAATCTCGATGACTTCCTGCTGCGCGCCCGCCTCAGCAAAAACGAACGCCGCGCCCTCGCCCGGCTCGGTGCGCTCAACGACCTGCCCGGTGCCGAACACCGCCGTGACGCCATGTGGAAAGCCGAGCGTCACCTCGACGCCGAGGATCTGTTCACCTACGCACGCAAAAACCAAGCACCACAGCTGCAACCTGATACCGAGCCCGAACTCACTCCTCTCGCCGCCATGTCGCCCACCGAACGCCTGCAATCCGACTACGACACCCAGGGCCTGACCACCGGCCCCCACCCGATGGCTTACATTCGCAGTCAGCTCGACGACCTGGCAAAAGTAGCCGAGACCAGCCCTGCCTACCGTCGCGAAAAAATCTACCGCGCCAGCGATCTCTCCAGCGGCACGCCCAACCAGCACATCACCATCGCTGGACTGGTCACCTGTCGTCAGCGACCGTCCACCGCCAAGGGTCATGTCTTTGTCAGTCTCGAAGACGAAACCGGCATCGCCAATGCCTTCGTCCCCGGTCCGACCTTTGAAAAATACCGCCTCGTCATCACTCAGGAACCGTTCCTGAAAATCCAGGGCCGCCTGCAGATCGACGAGAACGGCATTACTTCCGTTTACACCGAGCACGCCGAAGCGTTGCCCTTTGCGACCACCGTGTCAGGCCAGTCGCACGATTTTCATTAAGATGTGCTTTGTTCTTTGTGCTTTGTTCGTGGTTCCTCTGGTAAAACAAAGAACAAAGCACCACAAACAAAGAACATGCCCTTCGATCTCTACATCCGCCTTGGCATCGCGCTTGGACTCGGACTGCTCATCGGCCTGCAACGCGAGCGCGCGGAGAAGCACCCCGGCGGCATTCGCACTTTCGCCCTGATCGCCCTGTTCGGTGCATTCAGTGCCCTGCTCGGCGAAGCCTATGGCGAATGGGTCATGGCCGCCTGCTTTCTCGGCCTGTGCGCAATCATCGCCGTCTCCAACTACCTGGCGCTGATGAAGGATCCCGACCACGGTGTCGGCATCACCACCGAGGTCGCCGCACTGCTGACGTTCGGCATCGCCGCCTACCTCATGCACGGCGATAAATCCGCCGCCGTGGTCTGCGCCGGAGTCACCGCTCTGCTGCTGCACTACAAGGACCCACTGCACCAGTTTGTCGGTCGTATGAGCCAAGGCGACCTGCACGCCATCATGCAATTCGTGCTGATCAGCCTGGTCATTTTACCAATCCTGCCCAACAAAGCCTACGACCCGTTCGAGGTCCTCAACCCTTTCAAAATTTGGCTGATGGTGGTGCTCATTGTCGGCATCGGTCTATTCGGCTACGTCGCGTTCAAATTGTTCAGCGGCAAAGCCGGCGCCCTGCTCGGCGGCATTCTTGGCGGCCTGGTATCGAGCACTGCCACCACCATCAGCTCCGCCCGCGACACCAAAGGCAGCCCCAACCACGCCACCGCTGCCGCGCTGACCATCATGCTCGCGACGGCGATTTCCTACCTGCGCGTGCTGTTCGAAGTATTCACCGTCGCCAATGATTCGTTTCTCGAAGTCTTAAAACCGTTCTCCATACTCATCGGCGTTTTCCTGCTGCTGACCTTCGTCCTTTACCGGCGCCGATCCGGCGACCTCGTGGCACTCGAAGCGCCTGGAAACCCCGCCCGGCTCAAGACCGCACTGGTATTTGGATTTTTCTACGCGGTCATCCTGCTTGCCGTCGCTGCTACCCGCGAATATTTCGGCGAGAGCGGACTCTACTATGTCGCCGCGCTTTCCGGATTTACCAAGATCGACGCCATCACCCTGTCGACCGCGCACATGCTCAACCGCGAGCAGATCGACGTCAGTCTCGGCTGGCGCCTGATCATGACCGCCGCCCTCACCAACACCGTTTTCAAATGCGGTATCGTCGCCGCACTGGGAGCGCCCGCCTTGCTCAAACGCATCGCTGTCCTATGCGGCATCGCCATCCTGTCGGGAATCGCGCTGATCCTCTGGTGGCCGTCGTGAACAGCACGATCGCCCCCGCTTAACTTCACCCGAACGATACCGCCTGATGATAAAGAAACGTTTTCTGACAGCTTTGAAGATATTTCCTTGGTTGGCCTTGCTCCTCGGAGCTGTGTATCTCTTTTTCTTCGACGGGTTGCGGGATGTCACATCCGGTCGAATGGATCGTCTAGCCAACTCGACTTTCGCGAATCCGGCCTACTTTATGGGAGAGCCCGGCATCACTCACGTAGAACTTTTTCTCCTCATGGGGAATGATACCGAAGCCCACGGCGACACTTTCTCAATCTCCCTTTTCGCCCCCAAATCAACCGTCTACGGCAAAGTGTCGTTGTCCACCGATGCGATTAAGCCGTTCTTGAAGCTTTGGACTCAACAACAAGTCAACTATTGGGCTCAGGGGATGTGTCACCACCCTGCGTACGGATTCCGTTTTCACCAAGGCGACCAGCTCGTTCAGGAAACGGCAATCTGCTGGCACTGCTCTAACTTTCAGATCGACGACGCACTGATCGGGGGCATGACTTACGGCTTCGATGCCGAGAGCGAGTCCGCCCAAAAGCTACTGGAGTTTTGCGATCAGCTCCTTCCTTATCCGAAATCTGAATAAGCCGCCTGATCAGAAATAGCGCAGCGCCTCCACTTGCAGTCCGGCCCGGATCGACGAAATTTATCACCGTGAGCAGTTCCTCCACCAACAACCTCACCGCTGACAACGGCGATGCATCAAAATCCCTCTACCAGCACTTTCTCGGTCTGCGCGAAGACGTGCTGCGACACAAATGGCTGAAGAGCGAAGAGGCGGGTGAAGACGTCGGCTTCGAGGCGGCACTCGTCGATTGGTTGGAGAACCATATCGACGACAAAGCAAGTATTGCCGCGAGTTAGCGTCGCCGCTGGAGTTGCCGAACGCTGATGGATCGCGAGCGGCCAAACTCGGGCTACCTGTTCCCCGCTGCGCGAAAGCACCAACGCAACGGGCCACTCCCTCACGGTCGCAGATACGCTCGGCAGTAGCCGCCTTCGTCAGAAGGTGGACCAATGGACCAACTCCTAACTCCTAACTCCTTGCTCCTAAATCAATGCATCTCCACCGAGACGCTGCCCAATCCACCACGGTAGTAGTTAAACTGCACGTTCGGGTGATCGGCGAGCAGTGACATCGGCACGGCCGAGTCGGCGAGGCCTTTAGAAATCATCATCGCGGTCAGCCGCTGGCCGAGCGGGTTATCGTGAGTGCCGGCGTGCCAAATCGACACTTTTTCCGACTTCCACGTTTCCCGTGGTCCGACGGTGACGGCCTCGTTCGGCACCATGGTGATGTTGCCGCCGCCCGAAGTGCGCGCATTCTGCGCCAAGGTAATCGGATGCAGCTCGACAATGCGGGTGCCTAGATCGCGATACTGTTCCGGCGTCGGTGGCGCGTCGGCAAACTCGCCGGTGCGCTTGAGCGGATCGTTGAACGCCCAATGCTTGATGTCGCCCTGACCGCCCTGCATGACTGCGCAGCGAACGCCGTCCCAGGAATCGATGAATTTCTGCGTGTCCTCGGTCGGAAAGTGCATGTTCGCGTCCGGCATCGCCAACGATGCGTCGATTTTATCGAAGCACATCTCGCGATCGGCCTTTTCGAAAGACAGCGGATGATCGGTCGTCACCGCCTTGCCATCGACGATCCATTCGTCCATGCCCCAGAAATGCGAATCACCGAGATTTACGCCGAGTTCGTTGACCAGTCGTGCCACCAGCGGCAGTTGCTCGGTCGGTCCGATCGGGCCACAAATACCGACCGGATTATCGGCGGTCGACTGCTTCCATGCGTGAATATATTCCAGCGCCTCAGCTAGGTAAAAGTCCTCCAGCGTGTCGTAGAATACCACTTTGAACCCGTCGCGCGACAGCTGAGCCATGTCACTCTCCGTGAGTTTGGCGGCGTCATTGATGATTTCGTTGTCGAGAGTGGTGTAATCCCACCAATCCGGGGCGATGTGACTGAGTTTGCGTGCCATAGTTAAAGAGTGTCGGGCATTCTGCCATTCGCGGCGTTGCGCGCAACCGTAAATCCGACCAAGCTCGTGGCGTATGGGCGCACCCTCCAACTCTCTGGTGAAAGACTTCGCAACCAGCACCGATTCACCGGTGCGGCACATCTATGTACACATCCCGTTTTGTCACCAGATCTGCCCTTACTGCAGCTTCTACAAACACAAGCCCGGTGCCCTGGCGAACCGGGCCTTCGTCTCCGCTTTGCTCGTTGAATTGGACCAGCGACTCCGTGTCGACATCGAGGTTCGGCCCGAGACAATTTATTTCGGCGGCGGCACTCCGACCTTGCTGGCCACCGGGCTTCTGAATCGACTGCTCGATGGATTTGCCGAACGACTTGACCTTTCTTGCGTTCGGGAATGGACCGTCGAAGCCAACCCAGCGACTTTCGATTTAGAAAAAATGCGCATGCTGAAGGCAGGAGGCGTCACTCGAATCAGTCTCGGGGTGCAATCATGGGTGCCCAAAACTCTTGAACTGCTCGGCCGCGATCACTCGCCTGCGGAGGCCGAAGCTGCCTTCCACATCATCCGCGAAGCGGAAATGCCTGCGGTGAATATCGACCTGATGTTTTCCAACCCCGGAGAGCCGCTTGATTCCTGGCAACAAACACTCGAGAAGACCATCTCCCTGGCACCGGATCACATTTCGGCCTACAACCTCAACTACGAAGAGGACACGCCGTTCTTCGATCGATTGAGTTCCGGCGAATTCTCCACCGACAGCGATGACGACGCTGACTTTTTTCATCTGGCGATCGAGCGCCTGGAAGCGGTCGGATTTTGTCACTACGAGATTTCCAACTACGCTCAACCCGGGTTCGAGTCAGTTCATAATCGTGCCTACTGGAACGGAGCTGACTACCTGGGCCTCGGGCCGAGCGCCGTGTCGACGATCAATGACCGCCGCTGGACCAATCTCGCCGACACCGCCGGCTACGTCGCTTCGGTCGAGTCGGGCACGGCAATCGATACCAACGTTGAGTTGTTAAGCCAAGACCAACGCCGAACCGAGGCGATCGCGCTTCAGTTGCGGACCGTCGACGGACTCGACAAGAAATGGCTCAGCCACGAAACAACCAATCCTGAGACTCTCGCCAACCTGATCGACGAAGATCTGGTCAAATGGCAGGATGATCGGCTAGTATTGACCCGCACCGGCAGACCGATGGTTGATTCGATCGCGACTTATCTCTTATGAGGCGCCTTCTCGATCACATTAGCCGACTGGCGTAGGTAAATAATGCGACAGACGGACTATTCAGTGTTATAATTTCCATAATATTTAATGAAGAGGATTCTCGTTTTTCTGGCGGTCGTTGCGCCTTTGGCTGCAACGCTGTTCTGCTGGAAAGTCGAGATCGTCGATCTCGCCTACGATTTCGTCGGCAAGGCTCCGGATTCGCAGGAATTCGCCACCAGTTGCCTGACTGGAATCAACGAACGTCGACAGCAGCAAGGGGCCAGCCCGTTAAGCGTCGACGATGGCATTCAAACCTCGCTGGAAAGTTTCCTGGCCTCGGCAAAAAACGCCTCGGATATCGACCTCAACGCTCTGCTCAGCTATTTGCAACGCAGCCATCCGAATATCACCTCGCTGTCAGCGACCATGGTTTGGCACCCGGCATCGACCCGGTTGGTGAACGGGGTGTCCAACTGGGAGGATAGCATGGTCCCCGAATTCGATGCGCTCAGTGCGGTCATTTTTCGCGACGGATACCGCCGCGGCTGCATCGGCGTGCTGTCCCATCGGCTACCGGCATTCAACCTGACCAGCGCCAATCGCGACGGCGGCCGCTATCACCACGACTGCCCACGCTGCGGCGCAGGGCATGCTATCGAGCTGGAGCGCACGGCACGCACGGTGCAACTTCGCTGCCCGCACTGCCAACGTCCCTACGACATCCTGGCATCAGATTCTCAGGGGAAATTTCACCGAGCGCCTTCGTTTTTGACCGGATTCTCACTCCCCGATTCTCATCCTTCGCGTTCCGGGACCGATGAAAGCCAAGTCGCCGAACTGTGGCGACTGATTGCCTCACGGTGCACCTACGAAGCTGACGGCGATGACGGCGGCAGCAGCGGCTACGCCACTGCGGCCGATGGACTCTCGATACCGGTTCCGAGCGCCACCGCCGAATCGGGCGCGGAGGCATGGCAAACACCTTCCGAAACCTGGCAGCGCAAGGCCGGTGACTGCGAAGACACGTCCCTCCTGCTCGCCGACGCACTGATCAGCGAAGGCTTCGATGCACGGGTCGCGCTCGGCTGGAATGCACAGGGCGGCGACCATGCCTGGTGCGTGGTACAACTCAACGGCGGTGCCCAATACATTCTCGAGTCAACGATTACTCCGACCGGCCCGCTGCGACTTTTGCCTGTCTCCGAAGCCAGCGCGTCCTACCGGCCCGAACAATTGTTCGATCGCGACAATCTCTATTTCCCGATCGGCGATCATCCGGCCAGCGACTATTGGTCGGACGATGTCTGGACCAGCGTTCCCAACACCGGCGTTTTGAAACATACCACGACGGCGGTACGATAGCGCGGCCCGTTAAGTCTACTTACCGATGCAGAACGAGGCAAAGATCTCGCCGAGAATTTCCTCCACATCGGTGCGTCCGACGATTTCGCCGATGGCCTCCAACGCCGCACGCAGTTCGAGAGCGATAAATTCCGGCGACTCCCGTTCCTGAAGTCGCCCTCTCGCCGTATCGAGAAACTCAACCGCACGCTGGAGGCTTTGTTGGTGCCTGGCACTCACCGCAACGCTGTCGCCGGCTGACGACGCGACATCAAAATCGAGGCGCTCGAAAATGGCATCGGCCAGAGCATCGCCACCTGTGTTCTCCGTGCAGGAGAAGCGCACCCCGTCGGCGCCGCGGAAATCAGCGTGTGCATCGAGATCGCATTTGTTGAGCACCCGCACCACTCGCGGATGATCGACAGACATTTCCCCGTCCTGCGCGATGCTGGCATCGACCACTTCGATCACCAATTCCGCCGACGCGATCTGCTGGCGCGTGCGCTCGATGCCCTCGCGCTCGACAGCATCCTCCGCGTCGCGCATTCCTGCCGTGTCGACCAGCCGCAGAGGAATGCCACGCAGATTGATCACTTCTTCGATCGTGTCGCGGGTCGTACCTGCCATGTCGCTGACGATCGCCCGATCGAACCCTAACAAAACATTCAACAAACTTGATTTTCCAACATTCGGCGCTCCGCAAATAACCGTGCGCACACCGTGTCGAAGGATCCGCCCCTGATCAGCGGTAGCCAGCAATTCACGAGCGGCATCTTCAATGGCTACAATTCGCGCCTTCAGTTTCTCGCCGGTCTCGGGATCGATGTCTTCCTCCGGAAAATCGATGTAGGCCTCAAGATGCGCCAGCACGCCGATCAGATCTTCACGCATGTTCTGCAGTCGATCGCCTAGTCGTCCACTGAGTTGTTCGTTCGCCGACTTCAACGCAAGATCAGTCTGCGCCGAAATAACGTCCATGACCGCCTCGGCTTGAGTCAGGTCCATTTTTCCGTTCAGAAAAGCGCGCTGACTGAACTCACCAGGATCCGCCGCTCGTGCACCACACTGCAAAAGGCGTTCGAGCACTCTTCGCGTCACCAGCACACCACCGTGTCCCGCGAACTCGACTACGTCCTCGCCGGTGTAACTGTGCGGTCCGGGAAAAAACGTCAGCAAACCTTCATCGATCGCTGAACCATCCTCCGCATGAATCCGCGCCAGCATCGCGCGGCGCGGCGCCAACGCCGCCAGATTGCAATCGAGGCAAGTCGACAGTACTTCGGGCACTGATCCGCCCGAAATTCGAATCACCGAGATCGCCCCCTGTCCTGGCGGAGTCGCGACCGCGGCAATGGTGTCAGCGGATGTGCTCATCGCTCAAGCGAGCACCTCGCGTAGCACTTCGATGCAGCGCTCATTTTGCTCCGGTGTGCCGACCGAGATACGCACCCAGTCCGGCAGCTTGTAACTGCGCATGGCGCGCAAGATAATGCCTCGCTTGAGCATTTCAGAAAACACGCGATCGCCGTCACCGACTTTCACGAGCACAAAATTCGCGAAGCTCGGCACATATTCCAGACCCATGTCGTCGAACTGCGCCTGAAGGTAGTCACGCCCAGTATCGTTGTTAGCCTTGGTGCGCTGCTGGTGATCCTGGTCCGAAAGGCCCGCCAATGCCCCCGCCTGAGCAATCGCGTTAGCGTTGAATGGCTGACGCACTTTTTGCAGCAAGCCAATCAGCTCCGGATTGCCGATGCCGTAACCGATGCGCAAAGCGGCCAATCCCTGAATTTTCGAAAAGGTACGCATGATGATGACATTACGCCCCTCGCGAACGTACTTCAGCGTATCCGGCGGGGTGTCGAGGAACTCGTAGTAGGCCTCGTCAAAAATCACCGTCACGTGGTCGGGGATCTTCGCCATGAAGCGATCGATCGCATCCTCGTCGACCAGCGTGCCAGTCGGGTTGTTCGGATTAGCGATAAAAATCTTCCGCGTCTGCGGCGTCACCGCCGCCGCCATCGCATCAAGGTCGTGCACGAAACCCGGGTCTGGTACTTCGATCGTATCCGCGCCAAATAGCGTCGCCATCAGTTTGTAGACTACGAAAGCATGCTCAGCGGCGATGATGTTGTCGCCGGGAGAAAGAAACGCATGACCGATCAGTTCGATGATTTCGTTCGAGCCATTGCCGAGAATGATGTTATCGCGCTCGAGGCCGAAACTCTCAGCGATCGCCGTGCGGAGGTTGTAGCCACCACCGTCAGGATACAGGTGCGCCTTACCGAGCGCCGCCGTCATCGCTGCGACTGCCTTAGGTGACGGACCGAGCGGATTCTCGTTCGACGCCAGTTTGATGATCGAACTTGGTTCGAGACCGAGTTCACGGGCAGTTTCTTCGATCGGCTTACCGGGATCGTAGGCGACCAGATCTTTGAGCCAGGGATGAGCGTGTTTCCAGACGGACATAGTTGCGAAAATGGACGAAGGTTGGCACCAGCGCGACCACTATTTGAACAGCCCCTTAAGGGCATCTTTCAGCCCGTCAAAAGTCTGCTTAAGATCGCCGAGCGTGCCGAAAGGCGTCACTACATCGACCTTCGGTTTGCCGAGATCGCCGGATGAAACGAACTCGATGGAGATGCGACCATCTTTCAGCGCCATGCCGAGAACCTGTTTGCGAAGATCGCCGGAAACCAGACCGCCGAGCTTTTTCTCAAGGTACTTGTCGACCTGAGCGACGATCTTTTTGGTCAGTGCCTCGGAAGCCGTGACGACCCCTTTGATCTCGTGCTGATTGGTCGCCGTGTCCGCCCAGCTACCCGCTTGAAAGGCAAACGAGGTATCCGGTAGCGAAAGTGCCAGGGGTTGCTCAAGGGTAAAACGTCCGTGGCGATGCGCGAGCCGCGTGCTGGCATCGGCGATGAGCTCGCCGCGCAGATTGATGTCGCTGAGGTCAACGCCACCGGTATCGATATCTTCGAGCTTCTTTTGCAGCTTTTCGACTAAGGGAAATGTTTCGACTCGAGAGCCCTGATGCAAAACCAAACTACTGCTCCAGGCCGGTTCGATGAGTCCCGTTTCAGAGTCGAATGGAGCCACCTTGCCGCTGCCCGACACTTTCAGTTCAACAAAACGCACCGGCTTGCCTCCCTCATCATCGCCATCCATCGTCAGGGTCCCACCGAAATCGAAGCTGGCAGAATTATGGCTCACCAATTGAGACGGATCGAGATCGATATCCTTGAAGGCGATGTGCAAATCGTCTAGCCGGGCGACCGTGTTACTTTTGCGCAACGTGATCGCCATGCTGCTGTTCTTCAGCTCGACCAGTCCGGCAGCGGTAGAGATCACCATGTCACCAGCGACAAAAGCTTTATCCTCTTCCGCAGCAGGGAATTCTGAATCGGCAGCCACCACCGTCGCACTGCCGTCGGCAACCGGTTCGGAAGCGACCAGTGGCGCCGGGCTGAAAAGCGTGTCCACAGACGCCCCGCCATCTTCACCCAATTCGGTCGCGATCTGGGCTTGATCGATGATCAAATGCTCGACCCGCAGATGTTTTTTCAGCAGTTCCGTAGGCTGCGCTTCGAGACTGACCAGAGCGATTCGAATCGCCGCGTTGTCGAGTTTCGGCCGATCGGCGAGCGGTGTCGCGTTGTCGGCAAACTCATCGCGCGGCGCCAGCGCAACTTGTTTGAGCTCGATCGTGGTGTTGGTACCGACTTTGATATCGATCGAATCAATTTCAGCTCGGCAATTCCAGCGCGCCTCGATGGTCTTAACCACGAAGTCCGGGGTCAAATAACCGAGCGCAAAATGCCTTGCGGCAAAAATCACCCCGATGGCCAGCGCGGCGATAACGGCGAGAGCGATAATCATTTTTTTCATAATTCAAGCGGATTAGATATCCAATAGCGTGACGGTAAGTGATGCGCTAAAGCGCGCCCTAGTCACCCAGCCCGGCATCCTTCGGCGAAGCCTTGGCCTTCTTCGGACGGATCACCAACAGCGACTTGAACAGCCAGCCAAGCAGAAAACCCAAAAACAGGACAGCGATGATCAGCAGCGCCAACTTCATTTCCACGGTGGCCAAGATCAGATTGACCTTCACCGTCTCCATGTTGAGCACGATAAACACCGCCGACAAAGCGACAATCACCAGCGCCAATACAAGATTGACCTTCGATTTGGTTTGCAGTGCCATGCGAATGCGATCCCCGCTTACTTACTCGTTGCTGTCGAGGTCAAGCTCGCGCACCCAGATGTTGCGAAAGCGTGTCGGATTGCCGTGGTCCTGAAACTTGAGTGGTCCTTTTGCTAGAATGTTGTCGTAGTTAGCAACTTTCTTGTGCCCTGTCGGCCCGAGATACTCCTGACGATGATGAGTGACGACTCCGTTATGGATCACGGTGACGTAAGCCTTCTTGGTCTGCTTGCCCGCTTCGTCCCAACGCGGCGCTTCGAAGATGATGTCGTAGCTCTGCCATTTGCCCGGTTTGCGCGTTGCATTAACCAACGGCGGTTTGAAACCGTATAGTGCCGAGGCCTGACCATCGGCGTAGCTTTTGTTCTCATAGGAATCGAGAACCTGAATTTCGTAGGCACCGAGCAGGAACACACCGCTGTTGCCACGCCCCTGAGAGTCGCCTTCGACATTCTCCGGAGTCGCCCATTCGACATGCAACTGAATGTCGGTGAATTCTTTCTTCGTCTTAATGTAACCACCGACGCCACTGCCTTTCGGCGGAACCTCCATGAAGCCATCTTTCACAGTCCAGTCGGCCGGCGATCCGTCCTTATCCATGACGAACTCGGACAGATCCGTTCCGTCGAAGAGGACGATGGCATCACTCGGCGCGGCCCCCGGCTCGTCGCCCGGCGTGATCACTTTGGGACGAGGGCGGGTGTCATCATGCACGCGCCATTTATTGCCCGGCAAAAACGGTGTATCGGTATAGCCAGTCGGGTGCGTTTTCGGCTTGGCTTTTTCGGCAGCCTTGGCGTCTTTCTTGTCGTCAGCGAAAGCGCCGGCGGCGCCGATCGCGGCAACGAAGCAAATGATCAGGAAAGTCTTCATAAGAGGTGGAAATCAATAGTTGGCAGGAAAAGCTCCGCTCATAACTGCGAGCGGACGCCTTCTGATTTACACACATGCCGACCGAAAAGCAATCACTGTCCGGCCCGGACGCAAGCCGCCGCTGTTTCACCTCACAGGTGGCGGACCCTTGCCGCTCTTGATCGCATCAACCACCTTTTCACCCAGCTCGTAGCGCTCCATGCTGCGTTCCTCATCGGGATATTTTTTAATGTAGGCGCTGCGCCACGACTGATACTGCCTGCGCTGCTCTTCATTCATCGTGCGATACTTATCTACGAGACGTTGCGGCGGCTGCAGACGACCCTTGGAATCGTAACTCGGCTTGGCTTTAGGATTCGGTTGCGGCGAAATCTGCTGCGCATCGTAGGCGAGTTCGACTTCTTCGCCGCCGATCGTCAGGCGCACGGATACCTGCGACAAATCTTTTGCATCCTCAACGGCGACCAGTTTCATCCCCAGATCATTGGCCCGATCGGCAGTCACTTGCACCGTCTTCTCCGTGTGATGATTGAACAACACAGCCATTGGCTGCCCATCGACTGTCGCCACCGCGCGCAATCGATACGTCTCGGCAAAGTCGAGCGTTCGCAAAAAAGGCGACCGCGCTTTAAGGTCGGAAAAGTGATCAGACGTCAGCGCTTGGGGAGCAAAATCCGCCGATTCATCCGCGACAGCCGTCTCCACACAGGAGACAACCAACAACAACACGGCGATCAACCCGCCGCCCTTTGAACAAAAGCCACTGTTCGCTCCAAACACCATCGCCGACAAAATGTCGTCTGCACAGCACCTCCGCAAGGTGAATTGCCCCCAAGCGCCTATTGCGCGAATCGCGCCAGATCCGCCCCTGCCTTTACTGAGAGCGCCAAACTCGCAACTCGAGCAGATTCAATCGTCGCTGCCCGTTTGCGGCTCAACTTCGGTAACGTCACCCTCGCGCTTGCGCTCCGGCATGATCGCACAGGCGCCTTTACAGCCGAAGATACGGCTAAACACCAATCGATTGCGACTCACCCATTGATAAAACACCTCGGCAAACCATATCACTCCCGGTATCCAGAGAAATAGCCCCACCGGAAGCAGCATCGGCATGCGCATTCCCAAAAACCGAAATGCCCGCGCACCGCGATGAATTTCTCCCGAGGGAGTAATGCAGTGAATCGCCTCCGACAAATCAGCACGCGTCAGCTGCGGCGCGATCTCTGCCGCCAGCGGATCCTTGATCGGCACCAAACGAACCTTGTTGAGCCAGTCAAGCCAGGTCAGCAACTTCATCTGAAACGTGCACAGCGGGCAATCGCTGTCATACAGCACGATATGATGTTGGCGAGGCGTCATCGGAAAAATAAACTTACCATGAGTTACCGCCGATCAAGCATCCCCGCAATGACCGAAGAACGGCGGACTATTTCGCGTCGTTCTGCCGATCCTCTAAAATCTGCCGCGCCTCGTGGGCGAATTCTCCGCTGGAAAAATCTCCACTGGAGTAAGAATCATCCTCGACTACCAAGTCCCAGCGGTCGTTGCAACCTGAGCAACGATAGGCCACGATGTCACCGACCTCCCAGCCATCTTCGGGCGCATGGCTCAACATGTGGGCATTCTGCCCGCAATCGACACAGGTTATTTTTTCAGGCAAATCCATTAGGGTATAGAACTGTCATCGCCTAAGCACTCCCGGTCAAATGTCCACGTCCTCCTCAATGGATCCCATCATCGTCCTCGTCGAAACCCAAATGGGCGAAAACATCGGCATGTGCGCGCGCGCTATGCTCAACTGCGGCCTCGACCATCTGCGCCTCGTCAGGCCGCGTGACGGCTGGCCGAACGAAGCCGCCCGCGCCACCGCCGCCGATGCCGACAGCGTGCTCGCTCAAGCCGAAGTGTTCGACACCATCGACGACGCCCTCGCTGACTGCCAGCGCGTATTCGCCGCCACGGCCCGCCAGCGCAGCCTCAGAATTCCTGGCCTCGAACTTCGCGAAGCAGTCGGTGAAATCACAAGCGCCCCGTCCGCACCTTCGACCAAAACCGCCATCCTGTTTGGCCCCGAAGCCTCCGGACTCGACAACGAAACGCTGGCGCGTGCTGACCGCCTGGTACATTTTCCGACCAATCCCGAATTCCCATCTCTAAACCTCGCACAAGCCGTGCTGCTGTTCGGCTGGGAATGGCGGCAAAGCAGTGCCCCTGAAACTGCTCCCGCCAAAAACACGTCTCCCCTAGCCACTCACGAAGAAACCAATGTCTTCCTTTCCCGGCTCGAACAGGCGCTGGATGAGTCCAAATTTTTCCTAACCCGTGAATTAAGACCCTATACGATGCGCAGCCTGCGCGCATTCTTTACCCGCAGCAACCTCAGCAACGAAGAGCTGCGCATGCTGCACGGCGTGTTGACAGCACTGACCAAGGACTGACAACTCAGCCCTCCGGGCGATTGCGCATAAAGTCCGCGACCTGCGCAAAGAACCCATCGAGAATCGCTCGCGACTCGGCCGACACTTCGACCTCGACCATCGCAGCGCCCATCATCTCCAGCCAGCGATCCCGTTCCGCTTCGCCGATCGAAAACGGCGCATGACGCATACGCAATCGGGGATGCCCCCGTTCCTCGATGTAGCGCGGTGGTCCGCCGAATCGAAAGATCAAAAAATCGGCAAGCCGCTTTTCGGCTCCCGCCCAATCCTGATCCGGATACATCGGACCGATCAGTTCATCGTCCTGCACCCGCCGATAGAACGCTGTCGTCAGGCGTTGAAAACCGCTCTCCTCCAACTCCGCATACACCTTCGCTTCAGCACTTTCGCTCATCGCCCAGTCATCGCCTCACTCCATCCAACACGCAAGCCCAACCCCGTAGCTTCGAGCGGCAGCGAGACTGGTAGCTGCGAGCGGCAGCGAGTGGCCAGTGCATTGATCAAAAAGGGCCTTTCCGTCACTCCCCCTCAACCACCAATCCCCCATCCTTCCCAACAGTCGCCACCGCCAGCCGAGCACTCTGCTGCTGCCCCTCACCGATTCGCCGGGCGACCAGAATCTTCCCGTCGCCGATACCGATCACCCCGAGCGCACAATCAAAACCAAAGTTCCCCTCCAGCTTAAATTCCGGATCGGTCTTCAGCGTCCTCTCACCATAGCAACCGAACCAGAATTTCCCTTCAGCGAAGGCCAGAGTTTGCACACCCACATTCGTATGACCACTTTCGATCACCTTGCGCTCCAAAAACTCAAACTTCGGTGAGTAGATATAGGCATAGTTCTCATCGATTCCCTCCGGCAAACCGCCGACTACGATAAATTTTCCATCACGGGAAGCCATGCCACCCGCACCGTGAACGACCTCCTGCACCTCATGTTTCGCGACCAACGAAAGGTCCTCCGCCCGATACACATAGACCCACGAGTCCGCCTGCCCCGCCGGTCGATTAAACTGCCCGAGATTCACCGCCACGTAGACCAGACCCTCGTGAAAACAAAGGTCGCCGTGGTGATTCGCCACTTCGATCTTTGTCAGCACTTTTCCCTTGGCGTCAGTCTTCACCAATGTGGTCGTGAATGACCAAAAAATAGCTGACTGCTCATCCGTGCAAACACCTTGAAGGTGATGGCGATACAAGCCATCACAGGTGACTGCAGAAAAATCTGACCCGGATGCGGTAAAGGCGACAGCAACGAATACTGCGGCAATAAACGACCTGCATGAAAAGTGGAAACGTTGCTTGTTCATGATTCTTTATTCTACGATCGCTTTTGCTACAGGAACCCACAAATGGGCGATGGCAGTTTCTCCGCGCGCGTTACTTCTTTCGACGCGAACGATGTAATTCCCCGGCTTTTCAAAAACGTGTTCAGTAACAGCAAAGCCATCTTTGGCGAGTTTAACCGCATTTCCATCCGACTGCGCCGTGACCGGCGGTGACCCGTCGCCGAAGTCCCAGGTTTCCTCACCATCGGTGGTGCGGAAAGTGCGGACCTTGAAGGTCGCCGTATCACCGGCTGCCAGCCCCAACGATGGCGCATACGCCGCCTGAATACTCGGCGGAACCTGCTCCGGATGCTTTTCGTCAACGACCTGAACCACGACAAAATCATAGCTGATCAAGCCCGAAGAATCGGTCACTCTCAGGACCTCGCTGTAGTGCCCGGGCTCGTCGTATCGGCGATCGATCTTTTCCCCAGTCGCCGAAGTGCCATCGGTAAAAGTCCACTCGTAGCCCGTCAGGTTTCCGGTCGCACTCCACGATTTCGAAGCATCCAGGGTCACCGTCGTCCCCGTCCACACTAGGTGGTGAGGACGCGCAACGGCAATCAGCTTTGGATCATACTCGGCAAGATAAGCCTGCCAAATAAAGGCATAGCCTTCCTGCGTGCCCCACTCGCCCGACGGCTGTCGACTGGTGATTCCAAAGTGCAAATGCGCCCAACCACCGCTACCACCCTCTTTTCCCAGCACGCCGATAGGGTCGCCCATTTTCACCCGCTGACCGAGCTTCACGTCGATGCGATGCAGGTGGCTGTAACGATAGTACCAGCCGCGATCATCGAGCACATACACGACGTCATAGCGCTTGCTCGCCGGCGTGTTGAAAGCGTGCTTCGGCAGCGTCTCATCCGCTGCACTGACCACGACACCATCGGTCGCTGCCACCACGTCGACCATCCCTTCACAACCTCCAAAATCGAGATCGTTGTGGTAGTAGATTGTTTTGTTGGCAGGCACTTCGCCACCATCCACAAAAGTCGGCTCATTGGAAAATTGCGTACCGCTCGCAAACCAGCGTTGCTTCACCGGATAGACAAAGGTCCCCGGCTCAATCCACGGCGATCCCTTCGGCCAAAGCCGCAGACGGGCATCTTTCTTTAAGCCCCAGATGTTTCGCGACGTATTTCCGAGGTAGCCACTGGTGATCGTACAATCGATCTGCACACCGCCAACACTGATCGGCAATTGGTAGTTTGCTGCATCAAGGCGCACGGTTTCTCCATTTACTTCTACCGTCACCACTGCCTGCCTCACCGCGCTACGCAGGGGATCGCGCACCTCGTCGACAGCAAGCAGTTTTACGCTCGCTGACGAGCCATCGGACAGTGTCACGTCAGCGGCTTCGCCAATTACTAAATCCACCACCCGCAGCAATGGCTCAGCTGCCTGCAGACCGATACAACCCGAAAGCAGCACCACTAGAGAAATAAGTGACGACCTCATTTACGAATCCCTACCACCTCCGCGACCACGGTCAATTCTCCTCGCTGGCGCAAAGCAGTCAGAACGATTTTCACAGTCGCTCAAAGCGCATATGCCTTCATCACCGATCCTCATTAGAGGATCAATTCAAGCTCTCGTCCTCCTGCCCTCCCCGTTTCAGATGCTCATCAAAAAATCCGATTACCCGCTCGCGCAGATCCTCCTGCTTCGGCTGCAGATGAAAACTGTGCGGTGCCCCTTCGATGATTTTCAGCTCGCTGTTCACTCCCTTCGCTTCCGCAGCCGCCTGCAACAACTCCGATTGCTCCACCGGCACCAGAGCATCCTCCGTTCCGTGCAAAATCAGCAGCGGAGGATCCTCTTCATCCAAATACGTCACTGGCGATCCCACACGGCACAGTTCTTTGTCCTCGTTCGACAAGCTCTCCCAAATCCCTCGCTTCACCGCCAGCGCCTTCAGATCGTGCGCCCCATACATCGGCACCACCGCCTGCACCCGCGCCGAGTGCTGCGCAAAACGCCCCTCAGGATCGAGGCCATCCGTATCGCTTAACGCACCTAGCATCGCCACCAAATGCCCACCCGCCGAGCCGCCGATCGCGCCGATGCGTTCGTCATCGATACCATAATCTTCCGCCCGCTCACGCAGATACCGAACTGCCGTCATACAGTCCTGAACGTTACCAGGCCACACCTGACGCAAGTTGTCAGTGAAGGCCTCCTTCTTTTCCGCCAATTGGTAATCAATGCTCGCACAGACAAAGCCCGCCTTGGCCAATTCCGTGCCGATGTTCTGTTCGCGACCCGCCGCTTTACCACCCCCGTGCCAGCCACCGCCGTGGACGATCAACACCGCAGGAAAAGGCCCATCGCCAGCTGACTCGGGAGGCAGGTACAGATCCATCTTCTCCGTCCGATCGCCGCTCAGATAATTGACGTCTTTCTCCACCCGGACTGCATCCACATCAGGCTCCTCGTAAAGCCAATCAATCGGAAACCGCGTAAACTGCGTCAAACTAAGACCGCCCCGCCTCCGATCGCCCGCACAGTGGCCGAGCAGAACATGGCCATCGACAAAGTCCATGGCGATGTAGCAGTACCAACCGTTCACATCGTCCTCCAGCGTCCTGACATTTGTCCAGGTCTTGCCCTCGTCCTTCGAAATTGCCACCGCAAAAGGCGTGCGCTTGCCTTTGTGCTCAGCATCGACATCGCGGTGATTATTCCAGGCCAACAGCAAATCTCCCGTCGAAGGAATCCGCTCGATGGTCGCTGGCGAAACCGGTGAGATCATCTCCGAAGGCTGAGCCTCCGACCAGGTCTCGCCACGATCCTCAGAATACGACACCATCTGGCTGCCTGCATCCGAACGGATAAACATCATCAGTCGCCCATCCTTCAACTCAACCAATCCCGGCTCCTGCGCGGTCAAACGTGAACCGTCCTCCCGCTCCGGCGCCAAGATCGTCGTATTTCTCCGCCAGGTTTTGCCCTCGTCATCCGACAGGTAACACATCAGATGCCCCTTCCAGTTCGGCTCCTCGTACTCCGGTAGATTGTGCAGCGCCACCGCCATGATCAGCCGTCCATCTTCCAGTTGAATCACCCGGTCGTTATTGAGCACGTAGTAGCCGATCTCATCGGTGATGCATTCAACCGGCTCGCTCCAGGTCTTCGCCTCGTCGGTGGAAATCCGCATCACCGGCCGGCAGTCGAGCATCGAATTTTTGCGCACATAGAACAGCCCAATCCGCCCGTCGTGCAGGCGCAGCAGCGATACCGACATGTCGTTAAAATCACCACTCTGCGGCACGATCACCACACTCTCGTCCGTCCACGACCGACCGCCATCACTCGAATAGCGCCCCGCCAGATGTCCCGTCGCATGATCACTCCCACCACCGGTAAAATGCGAATACACAAACAGCACCCGCCCATCTTTCAGCTCGATAAAGTCGCCCTCACTGTTGCGAGGGTTACCAATTTCGGGAGCCAAAAATCGATTCTTCTCAACCCCCGCTACCTGCTTCGTTCGATATTGTGGCGACAACTCAATTTCGAATTTTTCACCCAGATGCCCCGTCGCCGAAAAGCTACGCACCCTCATCTTCGCCCGCCCCGGCATCAGACCGATCGCACCGATCGACTTGTCGTGAATGTCGCGCTCGTGAACCAGCTTGCCATCGATCAAAAATTTCAGCCGCTTGCCCTCGCGAATCGCCTCGACGACAAACGGCTTACCGTCCGTCATGAAATCTGTCGGCTCGCCGATCGCCAGCCCGCTCGCATCATCGAACAATGCCCCGGTGAGAAACAACTGACCGTGCCCACCGGCGAAGCCAAAGAAGCTGCCGCCCATCTTCAGCACGGCCGCACTTTTCGCCAACCCTTTCAGCGCTAGTTCCGCACGCACATGAAAGTCTCCCGGACCGATCTGCTTGCCCGCCACAAGCTTGCTGCCCGCTCCGTCGCCCGTCAGAAAACCGTCCTTAGTCTGCCACTCACCACTCTCCTCCTCGAGATCGACCGACTTGCCTTCGACGATAAAATCATCCGCCAGGCCTGCCTGTCCCGAAAGCCAAATCGCCGTCGCCAGCACCAACCCAAAAAGCATTTTCATGGCACGACCGTAGCCGCCCCGTCTTCCCAACGTCAACCCAACGCGCAAGACGTGAACACGTGCAAAGCTCCAGCCAATCGTGTTAGTCTTATCTTGGCCAATGACGAATGAGCGATACAACTGACATCGACAAGCATGCAGCCAAAGTTACCTCTCGCGTTCTTTGCAAAGTTACCTCTCGCGTTCTTTGGGGTGCAGGTTTCGTTGTGCTCGCCCTGGTGCTATGTGCGCCACTCGCCGCCCGGGTGGTGGTCGATCGGGCAGGTCACAGTTTTTGGTCACAGGTGCAGTCGACCCTCAAAGCCGACGGCGAGGCAACCACCCTGACCGAGTTGGCACGACCGATCATTGGCCCTCGTGATGAAAATTACGGTGCGATTGTCATCCTTGAAAACATCGCAGGCGATGCAGGTAAGGCCAATCGGGAAATGCTCAATAGCATTTTTCCAGAATCCGCTGACGTAATTCCCGTCCACCTCACGCCATCGCCCTGTTTGCCACCGGTTGATCTAGCTGACTGGGCCGACTTTCTGTGGACTGGAGTTGAAAAAGAATACGCTCAAAGTTTTGCAATCCGAAAACGCAACCATACCGAGCGCTTGCCAAATCCGATCCACAACAAAGGCACCCCGAGCGAGCGCATCGAAAATTACCTCAACCACTGGAAACCCACGATTTCCAAACTGCGCGAGGGCATCTACCGAAAGCAGGCTTACTTCGAACCGCAGATCGATTCACGAGACTGGGAATACCCGAAGTTTCGGTCGATGGCACACCTTGGCCCAGTTCGTTCTGCCGCACGTGTCTGCTATCTTCACGCCCTGCTCGCCGCCCGGAGCGGCGATCGCGAAACATGCCTGATCCACTTGGAGGCCATTTCCAGACTCGCCGAAGCAACTGCCAACGAACAGGACCTCAACGCTTACATCTACAGCGCCCAAATGATGATACTGACGGAGACCGGCATCGCCGAAGGCTTTCGCAATCGCCTTTGGCAAAACGACCCAGCATCCGTCGAAAGGTGTCAAACGATGCTCAAGCGTGTCAACCTTCGCGAAGCATTGGGTCCATCACTTCGCGACCACATTCTTAGCGATGTCGATTTTTTCGCATGGCTAGCAACACGTCAGGGCCGGAGATACTTAACTGCGAATACCCATCCAGACCCACTCGTGAGACTTCTCCCTCATGGCTGGATTGCTAATCAACAAGGCATTTATGCCGGCAGCGCCAACTTTCACCTCTTTTCGGCGTTGCGAAAGGACGCCCACTTCGGCGAAATGCTCGAAGCGGCTAAGCACTTCGATGCAGACCTCAATCGCTGTCGCGACTGGCAGCACTCGCTCATCACTGCATTCAAGCCAATGGATGGAATCTACTACTCGTTGTTATGGACTACCTACGTCGAAGCCCATCGTCGCCAAGCCCTCATCGCCTGCGCAATTGAACTCCACCGCATCGAACACAATCGCGAAGCACCCGCCTCGCTCGCCGACTTGGTTCCCACTTTTCTCGACGAAATACCCGCCGACCCAATGGACGGTGCCCCGATGCGCTACGTCCAAACCTCTCCCACTACCTACCAACTCTGGTCCATCGCCCTCGACCGCATCGACGATGGCGGAAAGCTAAACCTCACGCCAAATCGCGGTCAAAACGTCGCCCCAAGCTTTCACAACTACACCGGCGACTGGCCCTGGCCATCCATCCCTTAGCATCCCCTGTTTTGGACGCTCACGTGACACCGCCCGTCCCGGTGATCCCGTTGCGTTGGCGAAGCGCGTCGCCCCCCGTATCCACTGAAATTGCAGCGACTCGGAGTTATTTGGAACAGTCGGCTGGCAAGATCTGTCAGCCGGTCCTCTGCGCCTTTGCGACTCTGCGCGAGAACTTCCTCAAGTAGAACGCCAAAAAGCAAACTGTCCGTCCCCGCCGGTGCATCTCCAGCCCTTTCTCACGATTTCACCCCGCAAACAAGCCACAGCCACCATTTGGGAAAGACCTCGGGGCAGTGTACAATCCCCGCGTGTCAAAACCCTGCCCCAAGCTTCCTGCCCGTTGCACGATAGCGGCCGCGATCGCCTGCCTTTTCGTCGGTATCGCCACGTCCGCGCACGCCGAGCCGGTCGATTTCAACCGCGACATTCGACCGATTCTTTCGGACAAATGCTTTCATTGCCACGGCCCGGACAAGGCCAAACAGAAAGCCGATCTGCGTCTTGATATTCGCGAGGACGCTATCGCCGCTGGCGCGATTGTCCCCGATGACGCGAACCGCAGCGAACTGGTGGCGCGCATCAATGCGCACAACGTGCCCGATGATCTGATGCCGCCTGCCGACTCCGGTCGCAGCCTGACTGAACAACAAATTCACCTGTTGACGCAGTGGATCAAAGAGGGCGCCGTATACGAAAAGCACTGGGCCTTTTTGCCCCCGGAAAAAGCAGCGCTGCCGCCCACCCTGCATCCGGTCCCGGAACAACTGACCGCTACGGATCGCTTCGTGCTGGCGAAGCTCGAAGCCGAGCAGCTCAATTTTTCGCCACGCGCTGACCGGGCGACACTGTTGCGTCGTGCCACACTCGACCTGACCGGACTGCCGCCGACCATCACAGAGCTCGACGCATTTCTCAACGATCCTGCCGGCGATGAAAAGGCTTACACCACCGCAATCGATCGCCTGCTCGATTCGCCGCACTATGGCGAACGTATGGCCCAGTATTGGGTCGAGGCTGCGCGTTATGCCGACACCGACGGTTACCAGAGCGAAGGCACGCGCAACATGTGGCCGTGGCGCGACTGGGTGATCCAGTCATTCAACAACAACATGCCGTTCGATCAGTTCAGCATCGAACAACTCGCCGGCGACCAACTGCCGAACGCAACCGAGCAGCAGATCCTCGCCAGCGGATTCAACCGCAATCACCGCATCAACAACGAAGGCGGTGCACTGCCGGAGGAATATCTGGTCGAGTACATCATCGACCGCGTTGAAACCACCAGCACCGTCTGGCTCGGCCTGACCACCGGCTGCGCGCGCTGCCACGATCACAAATACGATCCGGTGTCGCAAAAGGAATTTTATCAGCTGTTCGCCTTTTTCAACAACGTCCCGGAAAGCGGCAAAGACACCGGCGCCAAAGCCCTGCCCAACATGATGACCGGATCGCCGCTGTTGGCGAAGGACACCACCGAACTTGAGCAGCAACTGGCGGTTGCTGCTAAAAAACGCAACGACACGCTGGTATCACTGCCCACTCGCCAGACAGGTTGGGAGCACGCCGAAGGTGCCGATATCCTCGAACTCGCTACCGCCAACCCGGTTTGGAGTCCGATCACCTTCAGCGAGACCAAGTCCAACGGTGGCGCGACATTAACCGAACAGGAAGACGGATCACTTCTCGCCGGCGGCGCCAATCCGGCAAAGGAAAACTACCTGCTGACTTTTACTGCGGACGACGATGCGCCGCCAATACAATCACTGTTGCTCGAAGCCCTTCAGGATCCGAGTTTCAAAACGCCGGTCAATTTTTCGCGCAGCACGAACGGCAATTTCGTGCTCACCGAAGTTCGTTTGGAGCGGATCGATGTAAACGGTAAAGCCCAAAAAGTCGAGTTATCGAAAGCCGAAGCCGACTTCAGCCAGACCGGCTATCCGATCACAAACACCATCGACGGCAAGGCCGATACCGGCTGGGGCGCCAGCGGCCACAAGGGAGACAGCCTGCGCGCAAAGTTTACTCTGAGCCAGGCACTGAAGCCCGTGCCCGGCGAAAAATTGCGTCTCGTTCTCCAGCATCAGACCGGCTTTGGCCAACATCACATCGGTCGCTTTCGAGTCGCTACCAGCATCCAAGCGGAGGCCGACCTCGCGGCTGGTTTCGGACCCGATCCACTGTTGGTCGGTGCCCTTTCAAAACCCGCTACCGAACGCAGCGAAGCCGAGGCCAAATCACTGCGCGAGTTTTACTCCGTCCGCGATCCTCAACTCATCGCCGCCAACGCAGCAGTCACAAAAATCGAATCGGCGATCAGTAAAGCCAAGGGGCCTCAGGTCCAAGTTATGGTCATGGGTGACCTGCCCGCCGATCAAAAACGTCCGACCTATCTGTTGCGACGCGGCCTCTACGATCAACCGGACGAATCCGAAAAGCTCTACCCGGCAGTGCCCGCCAGTCTAGCCACCGATGCGAAGGCTACGCCATCGACTCGCCTCGAATTCGCCCAATGGTTGGCCTCTGAGCGCAATCCGCTCGGCGCCCGCGTTTTCGTCAATCGCGTCTGGCAGCAGCACTTCGGCACTGGGCTGGTGAAAACTGCTGAAGATTTCGGCGCACAAGGAGAATGGCCGAGCCATCCCGAACTTCTCGATTGGCTGGCGGTCGACTTCATCGAAAACGGTTGGGACATCAAGCGCCTGCACCGGCAGATACTCACCAGCCGCGCCTTCACGCAGTCGTCACGCGTCACCCCCGCCCTATATGCCCGCGACCCCGAAAACCGTCTACTCGCCCGTGGCCCCCGCTTTCGTCTCGACTCGCACGCGATCCGCGATCAGGCATTGGCCATCGCCGGACTGCTTAATGACGACCTCGGCGGCGCACCGGTAAAACCCTATCAGCCCCCTGGCCTGTGGACTTCGGTGGCCAGCAATCCATCTCAGATCTACAAAAACGACAGCGGCCCCCAGCTCTACCGCCGCACCCTCTACACTTTCTGGAAACGCGCCATCAATCCGCCGCGTCAGATCATCTTCGATGCCCAGAGCCGCGACGCCTGCAACGTCCGTCAGAAAGTCACCAACACTCCCCTGCAGGCCCTCGCCCTCATGAACGATCCGACTTTTGTAGAGGCCGCCCGCAAACTCGCTGAACGAATGATTTCCGAAGGCGGCACCACCCCGGAGCCACGCCTCGCCTGGGCACATCGCACCGCCACGGGCCGTGCGGCCGACCAGGCCACACTCACCGTGCTGCGCGAGAACCTCGATCACTTCCAAGCGCACTACACAAGCCAGCCCGAAGCCGCCGCCGCCTATCTCGGTGTCGGCGAGTCATCCGTCGACGCCACCATTCCGCCCGCCGAGCTCGCCGCCTACGCCGCCACCGCTCACCTCCTGCTTAACCTCGATTCCACGATCACTCGCGAGTAATGCTGCTTTTAGCGACTAGCGGTTAGCCCATTGCCTTGGCCCTCCTAACTCCTTGCTCCTAACTCCTAACTCCTAACTCCTTGCTCCTTGCTCCTTGCTCCTTGCTCCTTGCTCCTTGCTCCTTGCTCCTGAAAAAATGAATCCCCTCTTCGACGCCCAACTCAGCCTCAACCGGCGACATTTTTTTGGCAAAACCGCGACCGGAATCGGCACCGCGGCGCTCGCCTCGTTGCTCGGCAAAGATGATGCCAACGCTGCGGCAGACGCTCCCGTTCCGCGCCACAACATCGCCCCCAAGGCCAAGCGCGTGATTTACATGTTCCAAAGCGGTGCGCCGTCGCAGATGGACCTGTTCGATCCCAAACCGAAGCTGAAGGAATACTTCGCTCAGGATTTACGCGACCACCTCGACATCGGCAGCCGCATCACCGGCATGACCAAAAATCAGGCCAGCTTTCCGATCGCGCCTTCGATTTACCAATTCAAAAAACATGGTCAGTCCGGCGCCACCGTTTCCGAACTGCTACCACACATCGCTTCGGTCGCCGACGAATTGTGCTTCATCAAATCGATGCACACCGAGGCGATCAACCACGACCCGGCGATCACCTTTTTCCAGACCGGCTCACAGATTTCCGGACGCCCCAGCCTCGGCTCGTGGCTGTCTTACGGACTGGGTTCCGAGAACGATAATCTACCGGCTTTCGTCGCCATGGTCTCGCGCGGCACCGGTCGACCGAACTGCCAACCGCTCTACGACCGACTGTGGGGCAGCGGCTTTTTGCCGACACAGCATCAGGGCGTGAAGTTCATGAGTGTCGGCGACCCCGTGCTCTACCTTTCCAATCCCGACGGCTTCGATCAAAAGTCCCGCCGGCGCATGCTCGACGATCTCGAAAAGCTCAACCAGAAGCACCTCGACGAGTACGGCGATCCCGAAATCGACACCCGCATCAAACAGTACGAACTGGCTTACCGGATGCAAACCGCTGTGCCTGAGCTGACCGATATCTCCGATGAGCCACAGCACGTTCTCGACATGTATGGTCCCGACGTGCACACGCGCGGCAGTTACGCCTACAACGCCCTGATGGCGCGACGCTTGATCGAACGCGACGTACGTTGCGTGCAGATGTTTCACATGGGTTGGGATCAACATGCCAACCTGCCCGGCCAACTTCCCGGTCAGTGCAAGGACGCCGATCAACCCTCCGCTGCGCTGATCAAAGATCTAAAAATGCGCGGCCTGCTCGACGAAACCCTCGTCATCTGGGGAGGCGAGTTCGGTCGCACCACTTACTGTCAGGGCCAGCTCACCGAAACCACCTACGGTCGAGATCACAACCCGCGATGTTTCAGCCTGTGGCTCGCTGGTGGCGGTATCAAGCCCGGCATCAGTCACGGCGCGACCGACGACTACGCCTACAACATCACTGAAGATCCGGTACACGTGCACGATCTACACGCCACAATCCTGCACTTGTTAGGCATCAATCACGAACGACTGACCTACAAGTTCCAGGGCCGCTACTTCCGCCTCACCGATGTGCACGGCGAGTTGGTCAAGCCGATCATGGCGTAAACAGATCGACCACTCGCTGGACGGAGAGCCTTCGGAGGTCGAGCCTCAGTGCGAGCAACAGCCTCCACCATCGCTATGATCGTGGTCGTGGCCTTTTTCTTCTTCGCTGCTGCAACTTCCACCGCCGCAACAACCACCTGACTCGAGATCTTCGGGTTCCGGCAAACGACCGAGTTCGAGAGTCTTGGCAACGTGAGTAGCCACCGTCTTGTGAATTTCATTGAGCGACTCCTGAGCCGCGAGGAAACCACCAACCAGCGGCTTTCCATCGAGAGCTTTTTTCTCGCCCTCGTATTTTTCGATATCCACGTCGGTCAACTCGCCGGCGTGTTGCTTGCGATGCATCTCGTCACCCAATTCGGCAAAAGCGCGGTAACTCGCTTTGGCATCATCATCGGCAAGAAAGGCTTCGATATGAGTGACTTGCTCTTTGTAACCAGGCCAGTCGAGAATGGCCGAGCACAACTCGCGAGTGCGTTCGAGAATTACGGAATTGGCGGGCAAAGTGTCTGTTGATGAGGACATACCCATCTCTACCCCCATTCTGGCGCTCCCGCAAATACGCTAAAGCTGGAGGCTTTTGGAATCCCCTCGCTCTGGTAACTTGTTTGGCAGCTAGGCCTTAGCCGCTACTACTCTCGTGATCAGCCAGCGCGCAGTACTTACCTTTTTTCTCCTGCTCAGCACAGCGGGACAGGTCTTCTCCGCTAATCCAGCTCAGTTCTTCGAGGAAAAGATCCGCCCTGCCTTGATCGAGCACTGCTACAAGTGCCACTCATCGCAGGCCGAACTGCTCAAGGCCGACTTCCTGCTCGATACCCGGGCCGGCATCCGCAAAGGCGGTAAATCGGGCCGCGACGCCATCATTCCCGGCAACGTCGGAAGCAGTCAACTGATCGAGGCGATTCGATACGGCAACGCTGACCTGCAGATGCCGCCGGACGGTAAGCTGCCCGACGCCGTCATCGCCGATTTCGAAAAATGGGTGACGATGGGCGCTCAAGATCCGCGGGATGGCATTTCCCAAAAACCGACCGAGCGCGCCGCGAAAGAGCACTGGGCTTTCCAACCGATTGAGGACCCGCCGGTTCCGGTCATTGCCAACACCGAATGGCCTCGCGACCCTGTCGACCACTTCACCCTCGCAGCAATGGAGTCTAAGCAACTCACTCCCGTCGCAGACGCTCAACCGCTGATATTGCTTCGCCGTCTTACCTATGATCTCACCGGCTTGCCTCCAACTGTGGCGGAACAAGATGCATTTTTACGGAAACTCCAAGCTGTAGAGAATCAGGATAGAGAGACGGCGGGACTGAGTGTTGGAGAGATATCGTCCACTGACAAAATCCCGCACTCTCTCCCGCACTCCGTCGCTCCGTCGCTCCCCACTCTGTCGTCATCCGCCGCGCAAAAAATCATCGAACAGACCGTCGACGCCCTCATTGCCTCCCCCGCCTTTGGCCAGAAATGGGGACGTCATTGGCTCGATATCGCGCGTTACGGTGAGTCCTCCGGTTTCACGCGCAACATGCTGACACCAGATGCCTGGCGCTATCGCAACTACGTCATCGATGCATTCAACCAAGACAAGCCCTACGACCAGTTTATCCGCGAACAGCTCGCCGGCGATCAACTGCCATCAAGCGATGCTGCTCACAAAGACGAGCACGCCATCGCCACCGGCTTTCTCACCGTCGGACCAAAAACCATGGGCGAAGGCAGTCCGCTGCTGTTCCACCTCAATGCCGCCGACGATCAGATCGATGTCACCTGCCGCACCTTTCTCGCGCTGACCGCCAATTGCTCGCGCTGTCACGATCACAAATACGATCCCATCCCGACCGCCGACTACTACGCCCTGGCCGGTATCTTCCTCAGCTCGCGCCACTATGCCGGCACCGAGACCAACAATCGCAACGAACACGGTGCCCTTTATGCTTTGGGACCGGGCGGACAAAAGCAATTCACGGCCATCGATGACTTCAAGGAAAACGCCGCCCGGGAGCAGAAGATCTACATTGGCGAAGTCAACAAACGCAAAGAAATCCATGCCGCACTCGAGGCCAAGGGTATCGATTGGAAAAAGAATCCGACCGAGGAATTGATTGCCGCTGACAAGCTGGTGCGCAAACACCACGACATCGTTCACGCGCTCAACACCGGCCCCAAGCCCGAGCCACCGGAGACAGCGATGGTTGTCCTTGAAGGTGAAATCGCACCGACGCCACCCGCCGATCCCAAGAAAGCCGACGCCACCGAAGAAGCGGCCACCGCCGAACTTTCCCCCGAGGAAAAGAAAGCCGCCGAACTGATCGAGCGCCAGCGGGTGTTCATTGCCAATTCACCAATCTATGACAAAGGCCTGCACGATTCTCCGCTGGAACAACCGGTGCCACGCGGCGTTCTCAACCTTTTCGGCTACGATGCTCCGCCAATTCCTGAAAATCAAAGTGGCCGCCTGCAACTCGCCGAGTGGCTGATCGACGAACGCAATCCCCTGACCGCACGCGTTGTCGTCAACCGGGTCTGGCGTCAACTGTTCGGCAACGGCTTGGTCGAGACCGTCGACAACTTCGGCGTTCTCGGTGCCACACCCAGTCATCCCGAATTGCTCGATCACCTCGCCACTCGGTTTCGCAACGATCAAAATTGGTCGCTTAAAATCCTCATCCGCGACTTGGTATTGACCCGCACTTACCAACTCAGTGCCACCACTTCCGTGGAGAATCAGACAATTGACGAAGGCAACGTTTACCTCTGGCGTCACCGCCCTCGACTTCTCGACGCGGAAGCGCTGCGTGATTCCGTGCTCGCCGTTTCCGGCGAACTCGACCGTTCCCATCAACAAGGTTCGCAGGTCGCCGACGTCGCCGCAACTCAGGCTAATCTCCAACAACGCGAAGTCGGTCGCCGCGATTTCTTTGTCAAAGATGCCGACTACAGCGTCACCTATCGCTCGGTCTACCTGCCCATCGTGCGCTCCTCCATGCCCGATGTGCTAACGCTGTTTGACGTCGCCGACCCTAATCTCGTCGCCGGTCAGCGACGCAACACAGCTGTCCCGACTCAGGCTCTCTATTTGATGAATAATCCGGTGGTCGTTCAACGGGCCGAAAAAATCGCTGCCGATCTGATCGCTGACAGCTCGCTGACTTCTGACAGCGCTCGGATCGAGTCACTCTATCGCACCGTCCTCGCCCGCCTTCCAGCCGCCGGAGAAATCGATTTGTTCGCCGATTACCTAAAGAATGTTGGTTCCGATCCAAACGCCACCTGGACCAGCCTCGCGCATACCTTGATCCAAAGCGGCGAGTTCCGAATCCTCTACTGATATGATCACTACCCCTTCACGCCGTGATCTTTTGCGAACGACCGCCTGTGGATTCGGATCGCTTGCCCTCCACGGACTTCTCGGAGCAGAATCAGCCCGTGCCGCTGCGGACAATCCCCTGCTTCCGAAGACGCCGCACTTCCCCGCCCGCGCGAAACGCATGATCTTTCTGTTCATGCGCGGCGGCCCCTCGCAGGTCGATTCCTTCGACTACAAACCTGCACTGAAAAAGCGCCACGAGGAAGATCTCGGCGGAGGGCAACGCTACTACGATTCGCCGTGGAAGTTTGCTCAATACGGCCAGAGTGGATTGCCGGTGTCCGAGCTTTTTCCCAACATCGCGCAGCACGCCGACGACCTGTGCGTGGTCAACTCGATGCACACCGACATCAGCAACCATCCGCAGGCAACCCTGCAGATGAATACCGGTTCGTTCCAGTTCATCCGCCCCTCCGTCGGCTCTTGGGTGAACTACGGCCTCGGTACCGAAAACCAGAACCTACCGGGATTCATCACGCTCACTCCCGACTTTTCCGCCGGTGGTCCGCGCAACTACGGTAGCGCTTTTTTACCCGCAGCCTGCACTGGCACCCGCATCGGTGACGGCGGTGTCGGCGATGGCATGGGTGCCCGCTCATTGAAAGGTATCGAGATTCCGAATACCCGGAACGACCGGCTCAACATCACCGATCAACGTCGCCAACTCGATCTGCTTCAAGCCATCAACCGCCAGCGACTGGCAAACGACGCCGACAGCAATCCTCCACTGGAAGGCATCATTCAATCCTTCGAGACAGCTTTCCGGATGCAGAGCGAAATGCCGGAGCTAATGGATCTCGAAAAAGAATCACCCAAGGTACGCGAACGCTACGGCATCGGTGATGGTAAAATCACCGACAACTTCGGGCGCGCCTGTCTTATGGCGCGTCGCTTCACCGAATCCGGCGTTAGATTTATCCAACTCAATCACGGCTTTTGGGATCACCACAAAGACCTCTTTGGAGGCATGAGCAAGCACGCCTCAGAGACTGACCAACCCATCGGCGCCCTACTCGACGATCTGAAAGAACGCGGCCTGCTCGAAGACACTCTAGTACTGTGGGGCGGCGAATTTGGACGTCCGCCGATTCTCAACAAAGACCAGGGTCGCGACCACAACGCCGTCGGCTTTACCATGTGGATGGCCGGAGGCGGCGTGAAGGGCGGACTTCGCTATGGCGAGACCGATCCAACGGGTCAGACGGCGGAGATCAACAAGGTTCACCTTTACGATTTACAGGCCACGTTTCTGCATTTGCTCGGGCTCGATCACGAACGCCTTACCTACCACTACAATGGTCGAGATTTTCGACTGACCGATGTTCATGGCCGTGTCATACACGACCTGATCGCCTGAACTGATTCTTTCAAAAAAAATGCCCGTAGCACATCGCCTCGCCAACTTAAAGGGGGGAACGGCGACTGCGACGGCTACGGACGGTTTTCGGGGGTTTAGTAGGGGGG
>JBBKXR010000358.1:0-9060 GCA_037969585.1 Verrucomicrobiales bacterium | reverse complement strand
AGTTGCCAGCTGTTTCGTGTGGGTTTTCTGATCGGCGGCGCTCTGTTTTTTGGCGGCTTTCAGGCTCTCGTTTTGGTCACGCAGCTCGTCCAGTTCGGCGGCGCGATCCGCATCCGATTTTTGGCTGTCGCCGACCAGGCCGTTGAGTCGCGTGATCTCCGCCGATTTTTCGTCTCGCTCCGTTTGGAGAGAGGTGAGCTTCTTCTGCGCATCGTTCCCGGTCTTCGTGCGCTGCTCGATGTCGTCGTCAAACGTGCTGACTTTGCAAAGCAAGCTGGCCATTTCAACGGCTTTCGCATCGCTCTTTTCGGTCAATGCGACGTTCTTCGCGAGCAAGTCAACGGAGCCTTTTTCCAGTTTTTCGATGCGCGCAACGCTCTCCTCCCGTTGCTTGCGCAGTGTTTTAGCTTCCGATTCCAAAGCAGCAACGCGGCTTAGGTCCGCACTGCCAGCCTCGGCAGATTTGGCGAGGCGGACATTGTCTTTCTCAAGATTGGCAACCCGGTTGCGAAGGTTTTCGAGTTCCGTCTGCTCGACCGCAAACAGATCGTTTTGCTGCGTTCGCTGTTCGGCTTTTTTCTCCATCTTGGCGACGGCGACCGCTACCGACTGGCCGGCGGGTCGGATCGCCCGCTGTGAGATCTCTGGCTTGCCGGGGGCGGGTTGCGGCTTGGTCTCGGACGGTGCTTCGTGCGGACTGGTGCCTCGACCACTCAGGGAAACAATGGTCGGCTGAGTCTTGGTAATTACGGCATTGCCCGAAAAATCGGCGACGATGCCGCGATCAGTAATTTTGCCGGTCAAGGTGCCCAGTGTCAGTTCATCGCCGGCTTGCAGCGGATGCTGGCTAATACGCAGGCCGTTGACGAAAGTGCCATTGAACGAGTCGAGATCGTTTACTTCGTAGCCACCCTGCGAGCTGCGTCTGATCTCAGCATGGAACGCAGACAGGAAGGTATCCTTGATTCGTAAGCTGTTGTCGCTATGACGCCCGATGGTGGTTCCGCCATCGATGGCAAAAACTTGAGTTTGTCGTTCGTCGTCGAACTGGATCGTCAGCTGAAGCATAACTTTTATAATCGGACTGCAGATTTTTTCACTGAAATCCAAAAATGCCGCAAATTTATGAGAATTACAAGATATTCCGGCTAGAATAGGCCTATTTTATCAAAAATTCGATCAATTTGCGAGATTAATCTTAGAAATGCAAAATAGTTGTTCACATATTATTCCCATTATCCCCATCACATGTAAGGCTTAGCTTTTGCGTTGTGCCTCAACGGTTCGCGATGAGGCGGTTGATAAAACTCCCGCTCAGGCCGATAGATACCGCCAGCCGCCGAGTTTTTGCGGCCTTTTTGTGATGGAAATGCGACTGCTCGACACCATGTCCCGCGAAACGCGGGCACTCAGCCCCAGAGACGGCGAGACCTATCGGTTTTACTGTTGCGGACCGACCGTCTACGGACCGGCCCACATCGGCAATTTCCGCACCTTCGTCCTGCAGGATGTGTTCCGTCGTTCGCTCGAACTTTCCGGCGTGGCGACTCATCACGTGCGCAATCTGACAGACGTCGACGACAAAACCATCCGCGGTGCGCAGGCGGCCGGTGAATCCCTGAACGACTTCACCGCACAGTGGACGGATAAATTTCACGCCGATTGCACGGCGCTCAATCTGCTGCCGCCGCACGACGAGCCCAGTGCCGTCGCTCACGTGCCGCAGCAGGTCGCGCTGATCGAGACGCTGATGGAACGCGGCCACGCCTATGCCAGCGACGACGGCTCGGTGTACTTTAAAGTCAGCTCGTTCGAGGAGTACGGTCGCCTGTCTCATCTCGACACGCGAGAGTTGCGCCTCGGCACTTCAGTGGCCGTCGCCGATGACGAATACGACAAGGACTCGGTCGCCGACTTTGCGCTGTGGAAAGGTCGCAAGGAGGAGGACGGCGATAATTTTTGGGAAAGTCCGTGGGGGCAGGGCAGACCCGGCTGGCATCTGGAGTGTTCGGCAATGTGCCGCGAGTATCTCGGCGATACCGTCGATCTCCACTCGGGCGGCGTTGACCTGGTGTTCCCGCATCACGAAAATGAGATCGCCCAGAGCGAATGCGCCACCGGTGAGCGATTTGCCGATCATTGGTTTCACATCACTCATCTGCTGGTCGACGGCGGGAAAATGTCCAAGTCGGTGGGCAACCTCTACACGCTCGAGCAGCTCGCCGAGAAAGGCCACACGGCGATGCAGGTTCGTTACGTGCTAATCGCCGGGCTGTATCGCCAGCCGCTGAACTTCACGCTGCAATCGCTCGGTGATGCCAAAAAGGCGCTCGATAAAATCGCCAAAGCCGAAGCCGCACTGCGCGAGCGCGCCGGCATCGATCAGCCGGACTACGCGTCGTTGATTTCCGGCGACGCCGGCAGCGATCATTTCGCGCCCGCCTTCGAGGCCCTGCTCAACGACCTGAATACTCCCGACGCTCTCGGCAAAATCTTCACCGCAATGAAAGCGGTGAACGCCGCCGAGCTTTCGGCCGAGCAAGCCACCGCCGAGCTGCGCGGCATGCATCGCGTGCTCGCTGCCCTCGGCTTGGAATTGCCAGCCACTGACGCCGATGCCGGCGAAGCGTCCGATGTTCCCGACACAGTTCGCGCACTTGCCGAAAAACGGGTTCAGGCCAAAGCTGACAAAGACTGGGCCGCCGCCGACAGCCTGCGCGACGAAATCGCCGCCGCTGGTTGGGCGATCAAAGACACCGCCGACTCCTACGAATTGACTCCCAAAGCCTGACATGAACACCAAGCTCGAACTTCCCATTCGCCCGCGACGCAATCGCAAGAGCCCGGCCATCCGCGGTCTGGTGCGCGAGACCTCCCTGCACGCCAGCGACCTGATCTATCCGCTGTTCATTCACGACAAGGAAATCAACGAAGCCATCGAATCGATGCCCGGTTGTCATCGCTGGAGCCTGGAAGGGCTGGTCAGCGAAGTCGGTGCCGCCGCCGCAGTCGGCGTCCGCGCCGTGGTACTTTTTCCGGCCATCGATGCCAGCCTGAAAACTCCCGGTGCCGAACAATGCGCCAATCCCGACGGTCTGGTGCCGCGCGCGATTCAAGCGATCAAAGCCGCGCATCCCGAAATTGCGGTCATCACCGACGTCGCGCTCGACCCCTACAACAGCGACGGCCACGACGGACTGGTCGCTGAAGACGGACGCATTTTGAACGACGAGACCATCGCCGTGCTCTGCCAACAGGCTCTGTGTCATGCAAATGCCGGCGCCGACATCATTTCGCCGAGCGACATGATGGACGGCCGCGTCGGCGCCCTGCGTGCCGCGCTCGACGACGACGATTTCGAAGAGGTTTCGATTCTCGCCTACACCGCCAAGTATGCTTCGGCCTACTACGGACCGTTCCGCGGCGCGCTCGAATCAGCCCCGAAGTCCGGCGACAAAAAAACTTACCAGATGGATCCCGCCAACGTCCGCGAAGCGCTGCGCGAAGCCGAGCTCGATCTGTCCGAAGGCGCCGACGCCCTCATGGTCAAACCGGCCGGTCCTTATCTCGACGTCATCCGCGCGATTCGGGAAGAAGTCGACGTTCCGCTCGCCGCCTACCAGGTCAGTGGCGAATACCTAATGATCAAAGCCGGGGCCGCCGGAGGATGGATCAACGAAGACGCCATCGTCATGGAATCCCTGATCGGTATCAAGCGCGCCGGCGCGGATATGATTTTGACTTACTTTGCGAAGCAGGTAGCGGAGCGGTTGGGGTGAAAAACCCAGCTCCTGGGTCGGGCTATTCTGCTACCGTCTGAGGATGATTGAAGAGGTCGTTACCCAACCAACGGACTTATTTTATCACCTCCAAGTGCTCGGCCCAAGCGCCTATGGGTTCGCCGCAGCCGTTTTCGTTTTTCTAGTTCTCGCAGGGTGGTGTATTCGGCGACCCAAACATTATCGCATTCACGCATCGCTGCTCGCTTTGTCATTTCTGCCGCTCCTCGTAGGATTTTGGGGAAGCGCAAAAGGAGTTCAAATAGCATTAAGAGCATCACTTATGATCAACTCAGAAAGTTCGCTACCCGCCAATCTAGTGGAAGCCGTGCAACCTTTAGTAGTCGGAAGCGCTCTTTCAGCACTCATGCTGACTATCGCGTTTTTTTCCTTCGTTTTCGGCGGAGCCTGGCGGCCCACTCATCGTCCTCAAGGTTAAACAATTTCAACATGATCCAGCAATTCTGATTGCGGTCCCCGGGTCCACCAACCTGCTTTGCGAATAACCAGCGCGGCACGACTTGAGCGCTCCAACCCACAGAGAAAAGAGGACGGAGGCAAGCCTCCATGGACCGCTGGTAGGTGTTGGCCCAGCCTCCGCTCTGGCTCCCGCCTCGCTAGCGATGGTGCGAAAAGCCAACCAGGGTCGAGGACACTGTAAGCACTGAACTTTGAGACAAGCGGGGGCCGTAGCCTAAAGCAAACGGATTGACGACCCTGGCCTGCCACTAAGATGGACGATTCCAGAATTTTGCTGACATGCTGTTTGCAGGTTGCGACGCCTCGTGCGCATAATGCAAGCCCATGAAGTTAGCCTGCTGGTGCGTTCTCTTTCTCTCTCTGACCATCGCGAGTGCTGAAGTTCGCGATTGGACCTCGACCGATGGCAATACGATCGCTGCGGAATTTGTCAGCAGCAGCGGAGATTCTGTCAGCCTCCGTCTCGCTACTGGCAAAACCGTCGACATCCCCTTGTCGCGACTTTCAGAAGTCGATCGTGTCTGGGTCAAATCTCAGCCAATAGGCCCGCCCGCCGATGCAACGTTTTCCGAACTCTGGGGCAAGAGCGGCGAACTCTGGAAACCCGGCGACGAAACCTTAATCGACTTTTCCAAGGCCGGTTATCATCAAGGCAAGAACGATTTTCCCGACTGGGAAGTCGGCAGCAACGTGCGCGATTTCGGAGCTGTCGGCGACGGTCAGGCGGATGACACTGAAGCCTTCAAAAAAGCCATCGATGCCTGTGGCGAAAACCAGGCGGTGCTGATCCCCAACGGCACCTACAAACTGATGGATTGGCTCGGTGTCGAAGCGATGATCGACAAATGGGTCAAGCCGCTTCCGAAAAGTAACTTCGTGCTGCGCGGCGAAAGTCGCGACGGTGTGGTGATATTGTTAGGCACCGGATTGGAAAAGATTCATTCGTGGCCTCAGACCACCGGCAACGGTCGGCCGACCTCGCAGTGGTCGTGGTCGGGTGGCTTTTTGCATTTTCGGGACAGCAAAGAATTCGGCGTCGAGAACCTGACCATCAAGGGAACCGGTGGCTCGTATGACGAACATTGGAAGGAGCCCGGATACAACGCGATCCATCTCCGCGACGTCGAACACGCCTGGGTGCGCAACGTCACGCTGACCGATGTCGACAACGGCATCCTGGTCAGCAATGGCAAACACGTCACGCTCGAGAACGTGCTGTTCACCAGCAGCGACCAACGCCCAAGCCAGAGCACGTTTGAGAACAACAAGGGCTTCTCCGGTCACCACGCCATTCTGTTCGGCGACGGCTCGTCGTGGTGTGTAGCCGACGACATCACCTTTGAAAATCAGTTTCATCACGAGCTCGGCCTCAATCCGAAGAGCCATCACTGCGTGTTCTCCAACTGCAGTGGACCGAACCTGCATTTCGATTTTCACACTCCTGAAGACGACATTCATCACATCCTCTACACCGACATCGATGCCGGCGAAGGCGATCTCGTGTGGCGCAACAATTTCTACGGCGCCTGCACCGGCGGAACCTTCTGGAACATCCGCGGCAAGAATCTGTCGATGCCGAAAAAGGAATCGTGGGTCAAGCACCCAATGCTCGCCGAAGAAATGAAAACCTTGTTCGTCGCCTGGCAGGGCCGCCTACCGAATGACAAAACCGTCGGTCGGCCATGGTTCGAAGACATCGCGCCGGAGAAAATTTTTCCGCAAAACATCTACCATGCGCAACGTGAAAAACGGCTCGATTCCGCGGGAGAATAGTCCTGAACAAAGCGGACGATGAGCGAAAACTTGAGCAGCAAACTTAACAGGGTCGTCTGGGTCGACATACCCTGCGCCGATCTCGACCGGGCGGCATAATTTTACGCCGACGTCCTGGCGATTGAACTCATCAAGGTCGAGCTCCATGGCAAACCGCTCTATTTTCTCGATCACGAGGATGGAAACGGTGCCTGCCTGATGCACAACCCCGAGGCCATCTCGTCCAACGGCGGTCTGCTCGTCTATTTCAACGTAGACGGCAGAATCCAAGATGCATTCGCCAAGATCAATGACAACGGCGGCACGCCACCTGGTTCGATCACCAGCATCGGACCGCCCGGCTTTCGAGCCTTGGCCAAAGACTCCGAAGGCAACCGAATCGCCCTCCACTCAAATACCGACGAGTGATCAACAAAAACTACACCTCTGCGCCTCCGCGCCTCTGCGCGAGATCCATCCGCTAGCTGATTTCCAACACCGCGAACACCGGGCAGTGATCCGACGCCATAGCATCGTTGACCACATGATGTTCGACGATACGAATCGGGTCGGCGCTGCGATGCAGGATGTAATCGATGCGCGATCTCGGCGCTTTCGACGGGGCAGTCGGCACCGGCTCGTCTTCGAGTGCAAAGGTCCACTTCTTCTTCAGCTCACTGATCGGCGCCGAGTCGGGCTGGGCGTTCAGGTCACCGGCGAGTATCGTGGGTAGGGCCGCCGCTTCAGCGCCCATGGTATCGGCGGAAGCATCCTCATTGGCGAAATGCGTATTGATCGCTTTCGCTTCGTTGAGCCGGTCTTCGTCAAAAGACGCGTGCTGAAAATGCGTGCTGGCGATGCGAATTTTTTTGCCGTTCGGCAGCTCGACCACGACGGCGACGGCCGCTCGCGGATAGGTTGTCAGTTCGGGTGTGGCTTCAGTGTAGGGAAGCGGCTGAATGTGCACGTCATGGATCGGCAGCTTGCTCAAAATGCCGTTGCCGAACAATCCGCCTTCGTAGTGTTGTGTCGGACCGAAGCGCGCCGCCATACCGGTTTTGTCGGCGAGGATGCGCAACTCGTGCAGGCGTCCGGAGCGCTTCACATGCACATCGATCTCCTGCAGCGCGACCAGGTCGGGCTTGGCGGCATTGATCACGTCGGCGAGGCGCGGGATGTCGTAGACGCCGTCGTTGCCCTGACCGTAGTGAATGTTGTAGCAGAGAATGCGCACGCTGGCCTTCAACGAATCCGCACCGTGCGCGGTCGATGAAGCGGTGGCGGAAGCGCCGGCACCAACGCCCGCAGCTAAGGTGGCAAACTTGCGGCGACTGATGGTATTTTTATCACTCATTTGGCGATTTTGTAGAGGTGCGTTTTGGTGCGCAGGAAAAGCGCATTGCCCGAGACAGCTGGCGAGGCCATGAAGCCACCGTCGAGGTGATTTTCAGCGACGAGCTTAAATTCGCGGCCCGCTTCGATGACGGTGCCTTTGCCCTCTTCGTCGAACAGGAAGATCTTGCCGTCGGCGTAGATCGGCGAAGCGGAGTAGGTGGTGCCAACGCGTTCGATAAAAATCATTTCGCCGGTCTTGGCATCGAGGCAGGCGAGAATGCCGCCCTGATCGATCACATAGAGTCGATCCTCGACCAGCAATGGCGTCGACCGCCTTGGGCTGACCTTCTTGTAGCGCCAGACGATCGCTGAATCGTCGAGCACGCCTTTGCCCCCCGGTTTGAGTGCGAACAGTTCGTTCGGTGCGACGTAGACGAGTCCGTCACCAACCACCGGCATGCTGCCGGTCGAGTGCATGTCGGGCGCATCGAAGCGCCAGAGCTCTCTGCCGGTTTCCGGATCGTATCCGTAGACTGCCATCGAACCGATGCTGACGAGTTCTTCGCTACCGTCTTCGGTCGCGACAATACGAGGCGTTGAGTAAGCTTTGCGCCAATCGCCTTCGCGCTCGACGACGCCTTTGTCGTCGACGTCGTTATAGTCGGTGGTGCGATCGGTCTGCCAAATGGTCTCACCGGTTTCCTTGTCGAGCGCGACCACGAACTGTCCATCGCTGCCGTCATAGTTGAGAAACAGTTTGTCGCCGTGCATGTAGACTGACGAACCGGGACCGCGAAAATGGTTCACTTTCAAGTCGGTGCGTTCCCACAGCACCTTTGCGGACGTCGTATCGACGCAGCCGGTCCACGCAGAACCGAACGTCATGTAGATCCGGCCTTCTTCGATAGCCGGTGACGGCGATCCGTACGAGTTAAACGGATGGCAGTACTGCGGTGCTGCTACCGCGTGCAGTTTGACCTTGTGCAGTTCTTTGCCGGTCTCTTTATCAAAGCAAAGAGCGGAAAGTCGTGAGCCACCCTCATCGGCATCGGTCACCCATATTTGGTTGCCCCAGATGACCGGCGTCGACCACGCTTTGCCGTCGATGGCGATTTTCCAGGCGACGTTTTTGTCCTCACCCCACTCGGTTGGCAAAACGGTGTCGTCATCGATCACTCCTTGTTCGCCAGGGCCGCGAAGGCTGGTCCAGTTTTCGACGGCACCGCTGGTCAGCGGCAGTGAAGCTCCAGCGATCGCAGCGGCGATCGACAAAGCACGAAGAGCGGGCAGGCAGCGAATCATGGCCGGAAGCGTGCCGCGTTTCGACGCTCAGGTCAAAATCGAAAACACCGCAAAGGCGGGAGTGGGAATGCTGGTATTGGTCCAGACGAATTCCTCGCGCCGAGACGCGGAGGCGCGGAGGCGCGGAGGCGCGGAGGCGCAGAGTTTTCGGCTGTGACGGGACCCGATCAGTTCGCAGCCTTCACAATTTTCCCCTTCCACAGTTTCAGCGTGTCGAGCAACAGATCATAGTCGGCCTGGCTGATGCCGGTCGGGATGACGGCGCGCTTGTTGCCCAGCGGCAGGACGACGGCATCGCGGGGTGGGCCGAGCGGACGGTTCGGCGTGAAACCGGCTTGCGGTCCACGACCTCCGGGTCGGCCTTCCGCCCGTTGAGCATCTTTCGCCCGCTTGGCGGCGGCGGCAGCGCGTT
>JBBKXR010000357.1:0-4068 GCA_037969585.1 Verrucomicrobiales bacterium | reverse complement strand
TTGGGGGAGGCTGTCGGACATGGTTGGGGGCGGGGAACTGTGAATGTTGAGAAGACAGAAATAGCGGAATTCGTCAGAATTTCGTCAGACGTCGCGCTACCAACGCACTCGCGAAATTTTTGCAAATTCCGCTACGAAGGCTTAGCGCACCGTCGGGCATCCTATTTTTTAATCCCGAGATAATCGAGAACGTCGTCGTAGAAGCCGCTTTGGTTGGCGTAGAGGGCGTAATTTTTGGCGCTCTCGAACCATTTGCGCGTCGAAGGTTTGACCTGCTTGGCGGTTTTGGCGAGTTGATTGGCGGTGACCGGCACGATCTTGCCGGATTTCATCGCTTCGGTGAGGGCGAGCTCGATCGCCTGATCGAACACGGCCTTGATGTCGGCACCGGAAAAGTCGCGGGTGCGTTTAGCGAGGGCCTCCGGATCAAGACCGGTGAGCGGTTTTCCCTCGGCCATGATTTTGATGATCTCGCTGCGGGCGACGTCGTCCGGTGGCGGCACGAACACGAGACGATCAAATCGCCCGGGACGGAGAAAGGCGGAATCGAGATGCCAGGGAGCGTTGGTCGCGCCGAGCACGAGCACGCCGTCGTTCTGATCGAGGTTGCTATCGAGTTCTGACAGGAACTGATTGATCAAGGTGCGGGCTCCACCGGCGCGCATGTCCTTGCGGTCGGCGGCGAGCGCGTCGACTTCATCGAAGAACAACACCGTCGGAGCATTGCGACGTGCGAGTTCGAACAGTTCGTGGAGTTTTTCCTCACTCTTGCCGATCCACATATCGAGGATCTGGTGCAGGCCAACGGAGATGAACTTGGCATCGATCTCCCCGGCCGTCGCGCGACTGATCAGTGTTTTTCCGCAACCTGGAGGGCCGTAAAGCAGCACGCCGCCGCCGGCTTTTTTGCCGTAGGCTTCGAACAGCTCCTTATTCTCCAGCGGGTAGAGGATTTTCATGCGGATGTCCTCTTTCACCGCCTCCATGCCGCCGACTTTATCGAAATTTATCCCGGCCTTTTCGACGTGGTCGAGTTCGAGATCATCGTCGAGCGGGCTCTTGACCTTCGACAGGTCGAAAGGAGAGCCGCTGAAATCGATGTCGTCGTCGTCGTCATCATCGTCATCGTCGTCGTCGTCGTCAAATTCATCAAAGTCATCGCCATCAAAGGCGGCTTCGACATCGGGGTCGATGTAGGCTCCGGCCTGCCAGCCATCGCCGCTGCCCTGTGTTGTGGAGGATGTCTTGTCACGGTTGGCATCGCCGCTTGAGCTACGCCGTCCGCCGGCCTGATCGATGCGTTTCAGCAGTTCCTTGTCGGCGAGCTTTGGATCGCTGGTAACCGCGCGATCGTAAAACTGCCGGGCTTCGCCAGCGTTATTTTCGTTGAGACTCAACTTCGAACGCAGCAACCACGCCGGAGCGTAATCGGGTGAATGGGCGCACACTTGTTCGAGGCGGAGAATCGCCTCGGAAGCCTTACCATTCAGATCGAGGATCTGCGCGATGCCGGTACGCGCCTCAGAGTGATTCGGCTCCTGGACGATGGCCCGGTCGTAGGTGATGCGGGCGTCATCGAGCGAAAAGCTTTCCATCTGGGCGCGGGCCAGCATGAGTAGAAGCGGAACATTTTCCGGTGAGACGGAAAGCGCGGCCTTCAGGGATTCGATATCGGACACTTGGTCAGGAGGTAGGAGTTCGGAGCTAGGAGCTGGGGGTCGGGCTTCTGCTCAGGCACTGACGACCGCACAAGGGAGGCTGACAACCGGAAAATCGCGAGCTCGCGCCCTACCTACCTGTCGGTGTGGTGTTGCTTGCGATCCACGATCCTGGGAGCCTCTGTGAAGATACCGAAAAGAAGCGCGCTGGCACAAGAAGTCGCTTCGATTGGCAATTGAACCTACGAAATCCCGCCGAAAACCCGAGAGACGAGTTTTCACGCAGTCTCTTGAGACGGCGGCCGCGATTACTTCGCTGGAACCGTGTGACGCTGATAGGCGCTCGAAACGTTGAAGGGTAATTCGCTTTTCACGTGGCGGTGATTGCTGAGGAAATCGACGGTGTTCGCATCGGCGGGGATTTCGATTATTGCCCGGTAGGTGAAGTCCGCGATTTTTTCCATCTCTGTGGACTGCCAGCTGTCGTATTCGAAGGCGAGAGTGTAAGGGCGATGACGGTTGATACTCCATGACAGGGTATTGGTCTGGGGCTCGGTGTCGTCGGTGAAGGTGGTGACGACTTCGAGATGTTTGCCATCGGCAAGCAGCAGGTGGTTGATCGTTGGCGTGCTGGGAAGCGGGCGGGCATCGAAAAAGTGGCTTAGGCAGAAAGTCTTGAAATTTTCCGATGCTTCCGGGATCAGCGGAGTGCGGACGGTGAAGCCGGCAGTGGCGGGGCCGCCGTGTTGACCGCCGGGGGCGATGTAGAGAGGAAAGTGAGGCAGGGTTTTGCCGAGTGCCAGGAGCGCCGGACTGACGCTGTCGTTTGTCCCGACGAAGTAGAAATACTCCAGGCCGCGCTTTTCCAGTGCCGGCAAAAAATCGACAATGCGACATACGTCCCAGGCGCGATCGGTGATGCTGTCGATCTGTGCATGACTCCACTCAGCGTCCGTGACTTGCTGAAGCGAAATGCGTGAATCATCCCGGCGTTGCGCGCGTTCGTCGAGCGCCTCTTTGACCGAAGGATTGAGGGGCAATTTCCCCGCAGCGATGTCGGTGAGGTATTGTTCGTTGGCGGCAACGATTTCAGGATCGTCGAGGCCGGTGACGTAGCTGCCGCCGGGATTGCCTAGAATGGGGGCGACCACCGGCATGATGGCGGTGAACCGATCGTCGTGAATGCCGGCCGCGGCGGCGGCGACTCCGCGCTTTGATCCGCCGGTAGTGATGACTTTGTTCGGCTTAAAAATCTGACTCTCGGCTTCGGCGGCGGTCAGCGCGCGCATCTGGCTCATACCCCAGATCCAGGCGGGAGTGTAGCGAGTGTTGTCGGTCGCCAACAAATGCTCGCGCATGCCAAGGTGCAGTTCGCCGACGGGCTTCATCGCATCGATGGTGCTCATGCCGATCAGCACGACGCCGACGCCGTGATTTTTTAACAGATCGAGTTCGACGCCATTCGGTGTGGCTGGCTTCAGGGCGAGAGAAGAATTGGCGACGATGACATTTTCGATCGCCGTCGCACCTGTGGGAATGTTGAGGGTAACCGGCAGGCGGACTTTTTGGCCGGGCCACCATTCGCAGACGGTGATCTCGATGAGCTTCTGTTGAATCGCCGGATCTTTGGCGTTCGGGTGCCAATCCTGAATGACCGTGGTTTCGAGCGTGCTCGGGTCGTGGACTTCCTCGGTGTCGAAGTAGTCGTCAGCCCGGGTGATGGACAAGCTCAGTAAAAGAAGAAGCGCGATCGTAAAAGTTTTCACGGCAGGAGTTTTGCGTTGGGGATCAGGCGCATCAAGTCGCTCAGGTCGTAGTGTAAAAGCGCGCCGTTGACGATGGTGTGGACGCTAGTTTGCGGGTCCTGCTCTTCTAGCAAGGGTAGCCAGGAGTGCCACCTTGCTCCGCCGTAAAAAGTGGCCGACGCAAAGATGTCCGGCTCGAGGGCGGCGGCATGCATCGCTGGTGCGACCAATTCGCCCCAGGCGTGCAGGTGGATTTTTGCTCCGGAGCGAAGCTGGCTCTCAAAACGGGCGACCGAGATGATGTCCTCGGCGCGCATCGCCAGATACGAATCGCCGAGCATATACGCGATCGTCGCGTCGGCACCGTAGTAGCGCCAGTTGCGGGTTTTGGTCTCGCCGATGTCGCGCAGGTCGACGCCGGTGATGGAGAAGCTTTTGGGAGGTTCTGTGTTGCCGAACACGATTTTTTCAGCCTCATTGGCGCTTTGTCCGATGCCCAAATCGTGGAGTAGGAGATAAACCTCATCGGGCGCTTTATTCCCCTCGCTCACGGTTCGGTAACCGGGCAACAGGATGCCTGTTTCCGGGAAGAAAGTCAGTGGCGAGCGATAATTGTTTTCGGCAGAGGGATGGACGCTACAGGAAATCAGGGCAGTCGATGTATT
>JBBKXR010000356.1:0-9195 GCA_037969585.1 Verrucomicrobiales bacterium | reverse complement strand
GTACTCCGATATACCGCCGAGTAGTCAGAATTCGAAACGAGCCGCTACGGCGTCGACACCTCGAGCCGTAAACTGAAGTCACGGTAGTCGGCAGGATCTCCCCCGGCTCCACTTTCCGCCGCGTGCACGATATTGACCATCTCGCGCGCAGTGACGAAGTGCAGGTGCACTCGGTCCTCTGTGAGCGCGCTCAGGGAGTCATAAAAACGTCGCATCGGATCGCCGAGCAGCGTCTCGTAATTCTGCGGAATGCCACCGTGAGTGTGCAGTTTTACAAACAGCCATTCCGGCCGACCGGCGACGCTCGGCGCAAGACGTGACCACAGATTAAAGCGCTGCGCTGTCGGCGGATTCGTCCCGGTGAGTTCCGCGTTCTCCACCTTCGGTAAGACTCCCCATTTGCGCCGCTGCCAATTCAGTCCGAGCGGTCCCTGCACCAACAGCAATTGATCGTCGCGGTCACGCAGTGCCCGGGTCTTGTCAGCAGTAACCGGCGTGCCGCGATCGTGGCTTTTTCCAGCCATGCTATCCTGCGCGTAGTAGACCGAATTAATCGTCCGCGTCTGCGTCGGGTGCGGTGCCGATGGCATGGTGAAATCCGCGTAACACCCCGTTCGCCGAAGGATCCCCAACTCACCACGCACCCCGCAGCCACGGCCGTGAGGGTCGCTGTCGTCGAGGGCCCAGTTGCCGTGGATGAAACCGTAGCGAACCTCACCGGTGTCTTTGTCTCGGGCCAGCAGACCGTGGCTGGCGAGAAGATCACGCCCCTCAATCAGCACCCGCTCGAGGTTTTCCGCCGTGTCGTTGTCGTGATGCAAATGCACTTCCGCTTCCGCCCCACTGTCCCGACAGACTTCAGCGATCCGTGAAACAATGGCCTCGTGATACTGCTCCACCGGATAGAAAAACGTGTGTCGTGGACCGATGCCATCGTTGGCTAGATCGGCGAACTCGCCAACGATTTTCGGCCAGCGGTGCTGCCACTCATCCATGCGCCGCAGCGCACCATCGTGATCGGTATCGTGAAGCGGTTCGAAGTGATCACAGACACACAACATGACATGGACATCGCCTTCCGATCGCGTCGTCGATCGCGGTCGCTTCAAGTACGGCCACAGCCATTTGTCGATTGCCCGGATCATCAGTTCACTTTCGATTCACGCACTCACTTCCATGTGCCGTCGGCACGGCTCATCGAACGTCGCAGCCATTCAAAAAAGCCGCGCACACACAGCCATTGCAGAAAAACAAAGCCGGACGTCACCGTCAGCAGCCGCCAACCGGACGAGGGCACCAGCAAACCAATCACCGCGAACAGATAGAACGCCAACTGGCCGACCATGGTCAGAATAAAAAGGGGATGCCACGAAATCAGCATCAGGTTGGAGACCAGACACACCACCAACAACACGGGCCCCGCCAAGCGCAGATATTTGTGTGCGATCAACTGCCACCACAAACGATTTCGCCACGGCAGCAGCCAACCCGGATAGCGCACCAGCATCTGAAAATTTCCCGCCAGGGTCCGCGTTTTCCGACGCCGCTCGGTGTCCGGCGCCAATTTCTGTGGATCGTAAGCCAGCGCATCGGCGAGAAATTTCACCTGCCCTCCCGCTACCGCCAAACGCATTGGCACCACCACATCATCGAGAATCGTGTCGTCCGGCATCGGCTCGAACAACTTCCGCCGGATTGCATAAATCGCGCCGGTGCAGCCGATACATGAATCGATGCGCGCTTCGCTTTGGCGAATGAATTTCTCCAATTTCCAGTAGAGATCGACCCCCGCTCCAGTGCCGGCTTGGCTCGCTTCGATCTCGAGGCTGCCACTGACCGCCGCCACCCTGCAGTCGTCAAAAGCTGCCACCAGCTTCGCCACCGCCGAGTCATCGAATCGCTGGCGAGCATCGGCAAAAACAACAATCTCACCAGTCGCCGCGGCTACACCGGCATTGATCCCGTGAGCCTTGCCTCGACTTTCATGGAATTCCACCAAGTGCAATTTCGCGCCTGCCGCAGCTTGCGCTCGTTGCGCAGTGGCGTCTGAGCAACCGTCACAGACCAACACGATTTCCATTTCCGCCACATCCTTTGACGCCAGCAAATTTGTCAGGCGATCGCCGATGCGTTGCTCCTCATCCCGGGCCACCAGGACTACGGAAACCTTTGCGGCGGAGTTGCCTGCATTTCCATCCTCGGCCAACTCGCCAATGTGATCGCCAATGCGATCGGCATCGCCATCGGTATCGTCATGCTGCACTGCCACCGACCGCTTCGGCAATAGCTTGAGAATCACAAACAACCAAAGAGGGTAACCGACATAGGTGAACGCCAATGCCGTCAAACTCAGCCAGAAAATCAACGTCATGGCTTTCCAGGAAACTCACAAAAGTGCATTTTTCTACCAACAAATCCCCTCATAGGACGCTTCCAGTTTTCGCAATTCAGGCCAATGCGCTACATCGATGAAATGATGTTCGGAATTGGTGCGCGCACGCAATTCTTCGAGCTCAACACATGCCTTCGATACCACCACCGTCGCTCCCGCTGAAAGCGCGGCATCGAGATCGGCACACAACAGGGTGTCCAGTTGCGGCAATTTCAAAGCGGCAAAACGTTCGTTGGCACCGACCAGATTTTCCGGGGATACCAGCGGGTCGAAAATGCTCACCCGATAATCCCGCAACAGCAAGGCGGCCGCAGTCTCCAACATCGCACTGCCGCGCAGATCATCCGTGCCAGCCTTGAATGCCAGCCCCAACAAAACCACGTCACGGCTGCCGCGATGTTCGATGCGCTCGATAAGATGCTCCAGGTGCCGCTGATTGCTGTCAGAAAGACTGTCGAGAGTCGGCGTCGAAACGTTCAACGAGCGGGCGAAGCGCATCAGAGCACTGACGTCTTTCGGTAGACAGGAGCCGCCATACGGCGTGCCCGGACGCAGGTAGTAGGGAGATATATTGAGCCGCTGGTCGCGACACAACAGCGACATCACGATGCTGCTGTCGACGTCCACCGCCTTGCCGATTCGTCCGATCTCGTTGGCGAAACTCACTTTGGCAGCGTGGAAAGCATTGCAGGCATACTTGAGCAATTCGGCAGTCTCAAGGCTGACCAACTCGCAGTCCGAGTCGGCGGAGATAACACTCGCGATAGTCTCCAGTGTGGCGGTATCATTCAACGCTCCAACCGCCGCCAGACTGGGATCAGCGAAGTCGGCAATCGCACTGCCCTGGCGCAGAAACTCCGGATAGAAATAGATTTCCACTCGCCCTTTTTCGAGTAGGTCGGCGAAGTACTTCCCTGCCACCTGCCGAGTACTGCCCGGCAACATCGTGCTGCGAAAAATCACCGCGTGCGGTTTTGTGGTCGCCTCATCAGCTGGCGGAGAATTCCGCAGGGCGTCGGCAATTTCACCAGCAACCGTTTCCACAAACCGCAAATCCAGCGCCCCTGACGCCTGCGACGGAGTGCCGACACAGACAATCGAAATCTGCGACTCCGCAACGGCTTCGGCTGCATCGGTCGTGGCCCGCAGTCGACCGGCTTTGACATTGGCTCGCACCAGTTCATCAAGGCCCGGTTCGGAGATGGGCGACCCACCAGCATTGATCAGATCCACCTTGGCCGAAGCCACATCGCAACCGCAAACGTGGTTGCCAGATTCTGCCAGGCAGGCCGAGGTGACACTCCCCACGTAGCCAAGACCGAAAACGCTGATTCTACTTAGTTCCACGGCAGGATCGCTACGGCATAAACCTACCTAAGGAAAGCTCGATCTATGATAAAACTGCGTGCCGGATCATCCTGAGATCCGAACAGGGCGAGACGAGTCACACGAGTCAGGTCGACGATATCGGCAGAAATCTCCGTCAACGCGACCCGAATTGTCTGACTCTTCTCATCGAGGTAGAGGCTGTGATTGTAACGCGTCGCATGGTCGCGCGAATCGGCATCCTCAATCTTCAGCCCAAGAGTGAACGGCAAACCTACATCGCCCTCGCAGGTGATTTGCAGAACCAATTCGGATCGGCTCGACCAGTCAGCAGCCGATTTGGTCGGCCGAAAATTCACCCCGCTCCAAGCCATCGCGCGTGTATCAACACGAAGCCCGAACTCGCGTTCCGCGGATGAATCGGCAGGCAAAAACTCGATTTCAGCACCTCCTTCTGCATACCAGAACTCACTATCCACCCTCGCGTCGCCGACCAGAAGCTGAGGAAACGATTTCTCCAACTGCTGAGAATGCTGTCCGGCCATGAAAACCGGCCATCCAACCGCAAGCACAGCCGCTGATGCGATGAACCAGAAGCCGCCCCTCTCGCGAAGCTTCCACAAATTCCGGCGCCAGATCCACCATGAACCAAGCACCGCTCCCATAGCGCCATGGAAAAAGTCAGCGAATGATCCACTGCGCCCCGTCGACGGCTGCACCAATTCCACGAGCGCAGCGATGCCAACAAAGCAGGCCGCCACCAGAATCGCCGCCACTCTCCATTTTCGCTTACCCTCATCCGTTGATGATTCGTTTGCTGACCTGAAAGAGAGCACAAACCCGAGCACAGCGCCCGCCGCCAGAGCGAACAGCGGCAAGTGTAGAGCATCAAAGCCACGGCGCACGATCGGGCTGGCGGTCAGCTGGTCGGGTATCGGCACGAAAGCAGCCAACGCAAGCAAGCCGAGAGCCGACAGCAGAGCCATCATTGGCACAAACGGCGATTTGCGGAGAGAAGTCATGGCGCTGACAGCGAAATCGACATCATAGCGCAATCCATGAGGTGTCCAAGGATCTACACGGATGAAAAATCCCTTCCGGATGCACGTATCCGAAAATCTCCTTGAACTGACCCATTTTTCCCCTTACGCATTTTAACTAATGAAGATGATCTCAATTAGATGTGAAGCGAGTTTTGTCATCGCCGTTTTCCTTTGCCTTTCCGCCTGCTCACCCGAAAAGGAGACAGGCACGAGCACCGAAGTTCAGGCTCTGGAAACTGACTACGAGAACATCAATTCTCAGCTCACTGAGTTGTCAGAGGAGAAAGCCCAACTTGAAGAAGCCATAAAGTCGAACGAAGCGCTGCTCAAATCGCTGGATCAAGACGTAGAACGTGAAGCAGCTTTAGAGGCAGCGGTTTTACCGGTCAGCAACTACCTCGCCGCGCTGGAAAGCGCCACTGCCACGGTCAAAGCCGACATCGAGACCTGGCGCCAGGCGACACGCGATTCCTACGTCGGCATGACGATCCCCAAGTTGCAGACCACTTCGGGGTCCATCCATCCCAACGTGACAATCACCGAGATTCGCGACGAACTGTTTGTCGTCGAGGACCCTGATGGCAACAAGATCGAACTACCGTTCGCTGACGTCAACGAAGCGATTCGCAAAGCACTGGTTCACGAGCCAACCGTCCTCTCCAACTAATTACTCTGTGCGACCAGCACAAATTTTTCCTACCCCAAAGCTCCTGAAATAATGAAACGAATCGGACGATATCTGTGCTTCCTGCCCATCCTGATACTCGCGCTGCCCGCTTCAGGGATCGGTCAGGAACAGGAAATATCGGTGCTCAACGCAAAGATCAAAAAGGCGAAAAGCACCCTCTCCAAAATCGAAGATAAAATCGATGGCATCCGCGAGAAAGCCGCTGAGACCGAGAGGCAGGCGGAGGCCGCAAAGGTAATACAGCAGTCGATAAAGGATCTGCTGGCAACCAAACTCGAAGGTCAGACGAAGGCCGAGAGCCTTGAGACCGAACTGATCCAAACCTACAAACTTCTTAAAGCTTACCAAGACAACTACCGCTACACCACCGAGCTGAGCAAAGGCGATGCCCTCGGCGACCTGGCACTGAAAGATGGCAGCAAGTATTCTACCGCGGTGTATTCCGGAGCGACCAACATGGGCGTTCAGGTCACCCACTCCAGCGGTGTCGGCAATGTGCCTTACGATCAGTTACCCCCTGCGGTAGCGGCAAAGTTCCGAACTCCGCCAGCCACTCAGACGACGATCGATGTGGCCGCCCTGCTGGCCAACAAGCCCTCATTCACCACCGGGCAAGACGAACCGAGCGACAGCGCTCCTGCCGACAACAGTCCCGCCGCTCAGCGCAAGCAACGCATCGCCGAAAAAACCGAAAAGCGTGAAGCCATAGTGCAGCAGCGGGAGGAGATCGATGCCAAAATCGAGGTGCTCGATAAAAAATTGAAATTGGTATTGGATACACTGAATGCACAGGAAATTGCCAAGCTTGAGATCGAACGAGAGCAAAACATCAACAAACTCAGCAAGCGAACGGCTAAGTCCGATTCCGACATGGCGCGGATCATCGGTCCCTACGAGCAAAAAATCTCTACCCTGAAAGCTCAGAAGGATGCTTTATACAACGAGATCAGGGAACTGCGCAGTCAGCGACCGCGGCTATGAGGTCAGCTTTGCTGACTGACGGGTCATAGCCAATCCGTCAAAGCTGATCTGAAAGAGGTAGCGCAATTTGTCAAAATTTCGTCGCATGTCGTTCGGTCAACGCACTGGCGAAATTTTTACAATTTCCGCTCCTCGCACTCAATCATGCACGCCGACTGGCGCCAGCTCGACGACCTCCACCCGGCTGATATCGCCGCGCACGAAGATGGCGAGGACAGAATGGTCAACGCCTTCGAGACTCGGCGTCAGAGGTTTGCTGGTTCCAAGAAAGGCGTAGCGCCCGTCCTTCAGCGTTACCTGAGTAGTGATCTTCGATCGATAAAAGCTCGGCATCTCCTGGCGGGAGTTGGCATCGACTTCTGCATTCGGCCAGACGGTGGGTTCGCCTACGGCGATAAGACTGGGTGCCAAATTTAGATCAATCGTGATTTCGTCCGCACCGATCACTGCATCGACCTCGGTGGTGATGCCGACGTTGCGATACTCCGTCGCGGCGCCGATAACCGCGCCTTCCTCTGCCTCACTGCCGGCCGAGAGACTGACCGATTCCGGTAACTCGCGCTGCTCAAGTTCACTGGTGTAGGTGACCTCGCTCACCGATTCTGTTCTCGCCCGCTGGCCTGAGCGACAAATAATCACCGAAGTCTCGACCACCCGCGCCTCGCCCTCGCGAACCAATGCCTGCAACATCTTGCGCAACGGTGTGCCGTCGGTGTCGAGGCGGTTTTCAAAGGTCCAGTCGCTGAGCGTGCGCGCGTCGACTTCGATAAACTCGACGATGGCGGTAACTTGTTTTTCCGCGACCAAATTGCATCCCGTGTCGATATACGCTTCCACGAGCTCCAGTTGATCGAGCGTATTCCGCACAATCAAGACAGAACGCGTCGGTTCGTAGACCGCGCTGGCTCCCGGTCCAAACGTGACGCCGGCACTTTCTAAAACGTTCTTCGGCCCTTTCAAATTTAGCGTACCATCAGAGCCAATCAGGAAAGTCGGAGGCACTTGGTAGGCATGGATATAGAGCGGTCCTTGAACTTCCTTCGCTTGTGGTAGCTCGCTCGCTTGCCCGCGAATTTCAGCTTCATCGATCGCGACCTCGTCTCCCGGCTCACCGACTGCCAAACCGGCAACGACCAGAAACAAAGACGCGCACCATAATCGTGCGGCCACTGTCTTATTTTGTAAAATTCTCACCTGAAAAGGGTCTTTCCGCTTTGCTTACTTCAACGGAGTCACGCCGATATCGGCGCGTACAAAGCCCAGCACCAGCGGATCCTTCACGCCGCGCTGTGATCCTTCCATAGGACGTGCCGTGCCCAGAAAAGAGTAGTGACCGTCGATCACCGTCACCTGGGTCGAAAAGCGCATCGTGTAGTAGGTCGGCATCAGAGTTTTGAACTTGGCTTCGACCTCGTCGTTGGGCCAGATGCTATAGCCTTGATGCTCGACCTTTTCGGGGGCCAGATTGAGATCGATGGTGAGATTGTCGCGACCGATCACTGGATCAACTTCAATCGTGGTGCCGACATTGCGCGTCTCAAATGCGGCCGGCATGACTGCGGTGATCGGCGCTTCGGCGCGACCACGCAGTTCGACCTCGTTGGGAATCTTCGGCGAGTCATAGGCGACCGGGTAAATGATCTCGAGGATCGATTCCGCTTTCGCCCGCTGACCGGACCGGGCGGTCACCATCATGCTCTCCAGAACCTTCGCATCGCCTTCCCTCACCAATTCCTGAACCTTGCGACGCAGTGGCGTGCCGTCAGTATCGAGCCGATTTTCGAAGAGCCAGTCACTGAACCAGGCATGCTCGACTTCGATGAGCTCGACGATGATATGTAGCTGTCGTTCCCGCTGATCGTCGGACAAGCTGATGTAAAGTTCGAGCATGTCGAGTTGCTGGCGCGTGTTGGTAACGCTCAGTTCAAATTTCTGCAGATTGTAGCTGGCCGAGGCTCCCTCGCTGAAGCTCAGTCCGATCTGTTCCAGAGTCTTCTGCGGCGCCAGTGCCGAGTACGATCTCACTCCTCCCCTGCCGTCAGCACCACTCGGCGCAAAAGGATCGAAGGGCTCACCGGCGACACTGCTTGCCGCTTGAGAGAAAAAATTCGGCCCGACTTCGAAGATTGCTGTGTGAAGTTTTTCGTTGGACGACTTGTCGGGGCGAGATCGAGGCTTGGCCTCTGCCTTGCTCGGCTCTTTTCTGTCGCTCTTCTCGCCGGCTCGAGCCTCGACATCTTTCTTCTTCGGAGTCGATTCTACATTTTCCGCAGCCGCCGCTTCGGCCTTCTGCTTCGCTCCATCCGGCGCCGCGAATGCCTCCCCGTCGTTAACGAATACAAAAATCAACAGTGCGGCAAAAAACGGGGCAGGCTTCATGATGCCGCCGAGCCTAACATTTCTCTTCGATCAAACACAATCAAATTGCCCGGTTCGTGCCGGGCTCTGAAATGAACATTTCTGGCTGTGGGGACGGAGGCAAGCCTCCGCAAGCTGAGGGCCAGAATCTACAGTCGGGCAGGTCGAGAGCGGTGGCGAGCCCCTGAGCTTTACCCATAATTCAATCGATGAGAGCAAAGCCGGAGATTTCCAAGCCATTTGCCGGCGGTTGAGCGAAGCGACACCCCCGGTCAATAACCGTCCCTTGGCCGCATCCCGGAGGGCATCGGCGTCAAGCTAACGCGCGAGAATAATCTAACGGCCCGGAGGACCGTGAGACATGCACGGGGCAGGAGCCCCGTGATACGTAACACGGGGCTCCTGCC
>JBBKXR010000355.1:0-5072 GCA_037969585.1 Verrucomicrobiales bacterium | reverse complement strand
TGCCAGAGCGGGAAGTCGAGATTGCAGGCCGGGTTGCCGCGGTCGTTGAACTTGGCGGCGGGACTGTTTGTCACCGGCCAGACTGAACCGCTCGAGCCGTTGCGCATCATCAGCAGGAGCAGAGTTGCCAACTGCTCGGTACCGAGACTGGAGGCATTGCCGTCGGCTTCACAGAACACTTTTTGCAGGAAATGAGCGAGCTTGGTTCGATCGAAGGCGTAGCGCAGACGTTTCAACCCGCGCACCTGACGAAACACCTCGCCGGCAAAGCCGAGGTAGTGGTTGCGCAGTTCGTCGATGCTCATTCGCCACGACAGTCCAGCGGCGAGGATGGCGCCGGTGCTGGTGCCGCCGATGAGATTAAAATAGTCGGCCAGAACGAGGTCGGGACGTTTTTCGCGTTCACGGAGCAAGCTCTCGACACGCTCAAGAATTTCAAGTGTGTAGAGGCCGCGGATGCCGCCGCCGTCGAGTGAGAGAATTCGGTTCATGGAGTTGTCGATTCTTTCGAAGCAGATCGTTCGGTGGCGGATTCTGTGGGAAATCTTGCCAGTTTCCAAGCTATGATGCCGCGATTTAAATGATAGATCTCGTGGAATCCGAGCTCTTTGAGTGGGGCGATAGCAAGTCTGCTGCGGAACCCGCCAGTACAATAGACCAGGACGGGGGAGTCCCTGTCGAAATGTCGGGTCGAGGCCTTGAGTTGATCAATGCTGTGACCGGATTGGATCGCGCCGGGCAGTCGTGTGTTGCGCGATTCCCACTCCGAGCGGACGTCGATGACGGCGATATCGTGCTGTCGGTCGAGTAGAGATTGAGCTTCAGACGTCGACAAATTCACACATAGAGAGCCCTTGCTTTCGGGTTCAGGTGAGGGAAACAGCCGGGCATCCCACCAGGTCTCGAATGGTAGCCACAAGCTGGCCGCGAGAATGGCGACCCAAACCAAAGCGCGCAAGAATTTCCGGCCTTTGCGGGGAAGAAATGGGATCAGCGCTGGAACCCGCTGCGCATAGTCGGAGTAAGCGGGAAATTTTTTGCGAAGTTCGCGCTCTTCGATAACGATCTTTGCTCGCAGCACGGCTGCGACCACGATGCCCGCTGCCAACACGGGCCAGACCGGATGCACCCACAAAATGGTGAGTGAAGCCATCAGCACCGCCGAATACATCGGGTGACGCAGCAAGCGGTAGATGCCGCCGGTACGGAGTTCGCCGGTATCGGCCGGCTGCGGATGGAAACGAAGCGACTTCTTTCCCATCGCGAGCAGAGATGCGATCATCATCAGTCCTGACAATCCGATAAAAATCGCCGACGGCCACCAGCGTAAGGCTGGGCCGGCGTGTAGTGCGATCACGGTCAAGCCTGCGAACTGGAGGGCTACCAGAATACTGCCGCTGCGCGACGAGATTTTTGCAGGCATGGTCGGGTGGCGCGGGGTGGATCCTTTCCGGAGCGGTTTACTCCAGCTTGATGCGGATGGACGCTAAAAGCTCGGGATCGTTTTTGACGCCGTCGAGGAAGTTTGAGTAACGCGGTTGCCATCCGCTAGCCAGAAGTTTTTCACTGCTGACAAGCTTGCTGGTCAGTCCACGCTCGGCGGAGCCTGTGGCTGGTTCGCCTTCGGGTGGGCAGGGTAAGTCGAGCACGTCGGCGAGTTGTTGATAGCACTCCCGTTGACGCAGTGACGCGTTGTCGCTGCCGTTGAAAATTTCGCCTCGCGCTTCGTCGTGAGCGATGAGGTGAAGGGCGGCGCTGGCGGCATCGTCGCGGTGAATCTGATTGAGCCATCGGCTGGGTTGATCTGTCTCCAGGGTGGCGCTGCCGTTGAGGATTCGTTGCAGGTGGATCGATCGATCGGGACCATAGATGCCCGCGAGACGCAGGACGATGCCATTGTTCTTGAGAACCAGCTGTTCGGTGTCGCGGAGAATGCGAGCAGTCTCACGTTCAGGATTTGCGGGCGAAATTTCGGTGACGATTTCGCCGTTCGCTTGCGGGTAGACGCCGGTGCTGGAGGTGAACAGGATGGGGGTGTCAGGAAAGGCGGCGATCAGGTTGCGCGCACCTTCAAGGTAGACGGCACGATAGGCATCGGCGCCGCCACCGCGACCGGACGCGGCGCAGTGGATGATCCCGCAAAGGGGTGTGTCGATCGCGGCGGCGACCGCATGGACTTGCTCGGGTGAAGACAGGTCGCAGGCGTGGACGGGGCAAAGAGCATCGGATTTTTCGGATCGAGCGAGGCCGATCGATGAGCCGGGATACTGGGCTGCGATCTGGTGACCGACGTAGCCGTAGCCGGCGACTAGAAGCGTCGAGTGTTCCTGGTGCTTAGTCTTTTGTTCTTTGTTTTGATCGTCCACGGGATGGCTATTGGGATTTTCTTCGTCCATTGGATAGCAGTCGGAATTTTACCGCAATGGAGTGGAGCGACATAGCTAGTTGAAAGTTACCCGAAGGGCGGAGCGGCTGCGACGGCAGATTACACGGATTAACGCGGATTTTGATCGTCCAGAGGAACCGCCGAGACGGCGGTATCACATTCTCGTCCACGGGATGGCTGCTGGGGCTTAGACAGGATTGGCATAATATTCAGGATTTTGATCGTCCAGAGGAACCGCCGAGACGGCGGTATCACATTCTCGTCCACGGGATGGCTAGTGTATTTCGCTAATCGCTAATCGCTAATCGCTAATCGCTAATCGCTAATCGCTAATTGCTAATTGCTAATTGCTAATTGCTGAAAACTCACCTCCGCTGGGCGCGAAAGTAATTTACGAGTCCGGTGGTGATGGAGTCGGCGTATTCCTGATAGATGTTCTTTTTGAAAATGCCGTTGAACTCGCGCAGACCGGGATATTCGCCTTCCTGGACGCGGTCGTGGACTTCGCGGTTGTTCATGATGTAAGGCTCGAAAAAGATGACGGGGCAGAGGAATGTGCGATTGGCGAGCAGATCGCGAGCCCAGACGCCGGGGTCGGTGCCGACTTTGCGTGCGTTGGGGGTGTTGTAGGCCATCGGTGGCAGGCGGGTTTCGCGGGCCATGCTGCGCGACATGGCGTTGGCCATGCCGAGTTCGTAGTAATGAACGCGTTGCAACAGGCGCAGCATCATTTCCAGGCGATGGTCGTCCTCGGCGAGTTCGTCGCGGCTGTAGCAGCCGTTGACGAGGATGTGGTAGTGGTTGCTGCGCTTGAAGCGGGGGCGGTTCGGATTGCCCCAGGCTTCGGCGTTAAAATGCAGGCACAGGGCGAGGTCGGGTTGCAACTGCTGGTTGACGATGGCGGTGCGGGCGCGAATCTCGCTGTTCAGGTAGAAAAATTTGTAGGAGAGGGCTTCGATCTGGGATCTGGGCAACAGAGGGTTGGTGGTTTTGGCGCGTCGCAGGGAATATTCGCGGGCTTCGTCCATTAGATCGCTCGGTCGGTGCGGGGTGACGGGGGCATTGCGTTCGCGGGACAGGCTGACGCGGGCACCGAGCAGCGCCAGGTCGCGTTCGAGAATGCGTGCGACTCGCAGGCTCATTTCGCCCTCCATGACAGGTTGGTTCTGGTTGCCGATTTGGTACCAGCGACCTTCGGTGCGGGCAAATTCGCCGCCGATGTGACCGGGATCGACGAGGATGTGCAGGTCGGCGAGCGGCTTGGCAGAATCGATCGGGGGTCGCAATTTGAAGGGCGGGGTCCAGTATCGGGCGACGTTAGCGGGCTCGGTGTTGTCGGCGCGACGAAACATCAGCTCATACCAACCGGCGGCGGGCCAGTTGCTCTGGCGGAGGATACGGGCGCGATCGGGCAGGATCTGGACGCAGTCGGTCCAACTTGGATTTTCGGCGCTGTAGACTTGAGTGAGTAGCTTTTCAAACTCTTCACGCAGGATACTGTGTTGGTAAAAATCGAGCTCGGTCCAGTCGGGCTCAGAGCCAAGTTGCGCGAGCAGCGGTGGCGGGGCGGGACCGAACTCGATGTCGCTGAGTTGAACGGTGCGCGGGAAGGGGACCGCGTCGGCGTAGGGATCTGTATCGGCTTCGGTGGCGGCTTCGATTTGCTCAGGCTCGGATTCGGCGATTGCATCGGAATTCTGGGCGTTTGCGCTGACGGTGCAGAAAAAGCATGCAACGGCAGCCATCGTTCCGAACCGCTGCGAAATGGCAGGGTGGGGTAGGGATGGCTTCGGGCCGCGATTGCGAGCGGCGAAGGTTTCGGTTGCGGCGCGCGGCATCTGGCTCGATGACCAAGTTAACCATGCTGCGCTTGTTATTTCTAGGGGATATCGTCGGGGAACCCGGACGAAAGGCGGTGATTCAGCGTTTGGCGCAGATCAAGCAGGAGCGGGAAATCGATTTTATCGTGGTCAACGGTGAAAATTCGGCCGGTGGGCGCGGCATCACGCCGAAGATCAGCATCGATCTGTTACGCGCGGGCGCAGCGGTGATCACGCTCGGTGATCATGCCTGGGATCAGCGCGAGGTGATGGAGTACTTTCCGACCGAGCCGCGATTGCTGCGTCCGATCAACTATCCGGACGGGGTGACTGGCCAGGGGGGCATCGTTTTGGAAACAGCCAAGGGCAAGGTGGGAGTTATCAATGCGCAGGGCCGGACCTTTATGAATCCGCCGCTGGAAAATCCTTTCGTCGCGGTCGATCGCGAAATCGAGCGGATGAAGACGGCGGAGGATGCGACGGTGATTCTGGTCGATTTTCACGCGGAGGCGACCAGTGAAAAAATTGCGATGGGACGCTGGTTGGACGGTAAGGCTTCGGTGGTGGTCGGCACACACACTCACGTGCAGACCGCCGACGAGACGATATTTCCCGGCGGCACGGCTTTCATGACGGATGCGGGCATGTGTGGACCTCTCGATTCGGTGCTGGGGCGAAAACATGCGCCGGTGGTCGAACGCTTTCGCACCGGTATTCCGCAACGCTTTCCTGTGGCAGTTGGCGTCGTGGGATTGCGCGGCTTAATTGCAGATGTCGATGAGACGGATGGACGGGCGCTGAGGGTGGAGCGGTTTGCGAGGGTGGTGATGTTTGGAAGAGATTGCTTAACGACTGTGCTTAACGAC
>JBBKXR010000354.1:0-14270 GCA_037969585.1 Verrucomicrobiales bacterium | reverse complement strand
CTCGAAGCCGACGTCATCGCCGATGCCAAATCGTACGTCATCGGCCAGAGTCGCATCGGTCTGGAAAACACCTCCTCACAAATGATGTGGGCCGGTGAATCCCTGCTCGCCTACAACCGCGTCGCCGACCCCGAAATTTCGCACCAACGCATCGCCGCCGTCACCGCCGAACAAATGCGCGACCTCGCCACCAGCCTGTTCACCCCCGAAAAGCTCGTCGTCGCCGCCGTGACGCCGAAGGCGTGCGCCGCGCAGTTACAAGATTGGAGCGAGAGCTTTAAGCAACGTTGAGCTAGAATCTATCCATGGGTCAAGAGTATCGTATCAACTGGGAACAGCCTGCCGACTACAATCCGGCAAAAATGTTGCAAAAATTGCCCTCGCCAATCAGTGCTGCGATGACGGAGATATACAACTACTCTGTCGACAACGATGGATTCTACTTTGTCGATCACTTGGTCGATCGAGCTGTTGCCGGTTGTGCAATGAAAACGTTTATAGATGAAGCTCTTTGTTATACGGACAGCGTCGAAATCCTAGAGATCTAACTGGAGATTTTCAAATCCACCACAGGATTCTCCAGAGTTTCAAACCCGTCGATCGCGCAGGCGATCGTATCGCCTTCGGCGAGTTCGACAGCGCCCGGCGTGCCGGTGCTGATGATATCTCCCGGTAGCAGAGTCATGATCTGTGAGTGATACGACACTAAAAAGTCCGGCGGGAAGGTCATGTTCGACACCGTGTTTTCGGCGCGCACTTCACCGTTCAAAATCGTTCGCACCTGCAACGCGCTGACGTCATTGATTTCATCCGCACTGACAAACACCGGACCGAAACTGAAAAACGTATCGAAGCTTTTGCTTTGAGTCAGGTTGCGCGGATTACGACGCAGGATGTCCTCCGCCGTCATATCAATGATGGTCGTGAAACCCGCCACAGCACTCCGCCAGTCATCACTCTCCACGTCGCGGCACTTGCGCCCGATTATCACCCCAAGCTCCGCTTCGCCGGTAGTTTTCTGCGAAAGCTTCGGCAGGCAAATCGTATCGCCGTGTCCAATGATCGCCGTATCCGGTTTCATAAAACTGGCTGGCTCACCGGTCGGCGCAGACTCATCGAGATCGCCGGCGTGTTCGGCGTAGTTCAGACCGATTCCCCAGATCTTGCGCGGTCGCCTATAGAGCGGCGCAAATTTCACCTCACTGATCGGCTGACAGCGATCGGGCAACGAAGCCAGTCGGAACTCGCCCTGCTCCTTGAACCACTCAATCATGTCCGGCAGTCGGCCCGACTCGAACAGCTCCAGCATGTCCTCCGGAAAAAACGTTCCGTAAACCGGATTCACTTCGCGCACCGGCCACACGTAACCGTCGTGAACGAAGTGTAAGGTTTCGTCCTCGTACTGCTCGTCAATAATCGTCGCCAGCCTCATGACCTCACCATTCGCCGTCCGCTGGGAAAGCGCAATACCCGTTGGTCGATCATCGTAGAGATCACCGATCGACGTTCGCGGGCAAGGTGGAGCTTGCCCCTCCTGACGAATGCTCCCTATCACAAAAAGACCTGTCAGGGTCTGGAGGGGCTCGCTCCCGCGTGCCCGCTCGAAGCCAATTCGCAAACCATCTTGACCACGCACTTGCGAGGCTCGAATGGTTCGAACTTGATCCGTCGGTTCAAGTTGGCGAAAAGCGCTACGGCCTTGTTTGAGCTAGCGGGAGCTCCTCATACCAGTCCAGCAAGGCCGTCCGCAACTCCGCAACGACGCCCGAATTCTGCGCAGCGAGGTTATTCGCTTCTCCGATGTCAGTCGCCAGATCGTAGAGCTCGATCTTTTTGCCGTCGGGATCGGTCAACAATTTCCAGTCACCTATACGCGCGGCAAGCGATGGAGTTTTCCCTGGGTAATGCCAGAACTGCGGCTTGGTTCGCTCGAACGGTTGACCGCGCAGAGCTGCGATAATGTCTTCGCCGTCGGACTGATAGCCCTCGGGCATTTCTGCGCCAGCGAGTTTGGCAAAGGTCGGCACGAAGTCACAGAGGTTGAGCACCGAAGTCTCATCGACGTAAGCTGCAGGGACTCCGCCGTTCGGCCAGCGAACGATGAAAGGTTCGCGAATGCCGCCTTCATAAAGCGTGTGCTTCCAGCCGCGCAGTGGTCCATTCGATCCACCGCGGTCTTTGCCGGCACCGTTATCGCTGGAAAAATACACCAGGGTGTTGTCGCGCAGTCCGTGACGATCGAGCGCATCGAGCACGCGTCCGATTTGCTCATCCATGTAGCGCACCATGGCGTAGTGCTCGCGCGCTTTTTCCGGCAGATCGGCGAACGGTGCGAGCATTTCATCGGTTGGCCGGTGCGGGGTGTGCACGTCCTTGAACCAGACATTAATGTAAAACGGTTCGCCTTGGTGATCACTTTGATGCCGCTCGAGAAACGCGAGCGTATCATCGGCGACCGCTTTACTGGAAAAGGTCAGCCAGTCCTGATCCATGTACGTATAAATCTCGTGGGGCTCAGGCCAAAGCTTGAGATGCTTCCAGGTCGGACTGTTGCCAACCGTGGTGCGTGCGTAGTCAAATCCATAGTCGACGACTGACGGTGCATCGGGATGATTGATGACGATTTCAGTGCGATCCGATGTGTCAATGTCAGGGTTTTTTAAATCCGAAACCCTGAACATCCGTCCGCTGCCACCACCGAGATGCCATTTACCAATCATCGCCGTCCGATAGCCGGCTGTCTGCAGCGCACGCGGCAGGGACGGAGCGTCAACGTCAAGCCAGTTGGGCATCTGGCGTTGTTCGTTCGCGACGAAGTGCGAGAGGTGTCCGTAAATGCTCCAGCGACTGGGAAACTGCCCGGTAATCGCCGAGGCGCGCGTCGGCGAACAGACGCAATGCGAAGCGTAAAACTGCGTGAAGCGCGTTCCCTCTTCAGCGAGTTGGTCAATACGCGGGCTCTGGGCTACGTCACTTCCGTAGCAGGCGAGATCACCGTAACCAAGATCGTCGGCGAGGAGAAATACGATATTGGGTCGCTCGGCAGCGAAAACCATGCCTGCCAAACAGAGTGCCGTTATCAGGCCTGAAAAGAAGACGGCAAGCGAATGCGATCGAAAATGCATGTCGTACGCACGCTGACCAGAAGCGGCTCAACCGTCAACGACTATCGCCTGGCTCGGCCTGCAACTCGGCGACGGTTACCGTTGGCTCGACAAGCCAGTCCGCGATCCAGTATCGGGGCAGGGTAAAGTCTTCGACGTCATCGATCATGAAGATTTTTACCAGAGCTTGATTCTCCCGCAGCCATGCGCCCCAAGGCACCAGTTTAAGACGAACCCGGTCGCCAATCTTGATTTTTCGCCCGAGGGTGATCTGCCGATCTTTCATGATCTGATCGATGCCAATCAACCGCTCACCCGTGGCCTCGACTTGATAGACGCTGGAGCGTAAGGCGTCAGGGTAATCGAACTGCGACTCGTCGCCGAGTGCGAGGGGGGTGGTCGCTTTCAGTTCGGCGATCACACTGCGCGCTTCGACGTCTGTGGAGGTGTCAGGCTCAGGTTCGAGCGTGGCGAAATTGGGATTAGAAAAATGACGGTCGGTGAAAACCCAGACAACCAGATCGGTGTCCTTCAAATATTCTTCTTCGAAAACGAAAAGGTAATTGTGCACCAGGTTGCCGCCGCCATTCTTGTTGAGCACTTTGATCTTATCGATCGGGTCTGCGCTGATCATTTCGCGGGCAAAGTTATCGGCGAAACACTCGCCCATAAACACCACATTCTTCGACCGACCCGATTGCATCATAAGTCCCTTCTCCTGAAGTTTCGTATCGAGGATCTGGGCGATCGCCGCCTCAGCCTCGGGTAAGAAATGGAATCGGTCTTTACTGAAAATGTCCGACAAGAGACTCTTGCGCCGGATGTCCGGGTAGAGATTGATCACCGGAATACCTTCGTCCTCCAGCAGCCGCTGCGCACGCCGAGCGGAAACCGTGTTGACGTGTGGCTCTTCGAGGGGCGCGTCAAAGGAATCCGTTGTTTCCCCGTAGATCTCGGGACGCACCGGCATGCGAACGATGCAAAGCTCGGTACCGTTTTTCTCCAGTTCGGCGGCCAGCGCGACGATCGTCTCGACCGACCGCCTCGTGCCGGCGGTGGAAAGCAAAGGAATCAGGAACAGAATCGCCGCGACTGCGGCAATCCAGCTGGCACACTGATTTTGACTGGAAGAATACCTCACTATGACAGTTATATTCTACCGGGAAACTATTCAAATTTCAAACTTGTCATTTTGGCGCCCTCTTTCACTTCCGGAAAGTGACTACCCGCCTGCAAAATCCGTTACCCGCAGGAATTGTCTGACAGGATTCACCACTGATAGTCATCCTGTTTGCGGAAGCCGGATATCGATAACGTTCCGTCGTCGAACACATCGAGCGTCGAGTAGCCATTGCTTGCTTCGCCTGATCCTTCGACCATCGCCACCAAGGTGACGTAATGCGTGCCGTCGATCAGCTTGTGATCGTTCTTATGGCTGTGTCCCTGAAAGACCGCTCGCACTTTGCCGGAAGCTTCGAACAGTTTGCGAACGTCGGCCGCATTTTTGACGCCGTGATTGTCCTCCACGTCGAGGCGCTGGTGGGCAAACACGATCACCTGCTCGCTCTCGGTGGCGTCGAGATCTGCCTTCAGCCAGTCGAGTTCTTCGGTAGGGATGTTAGGATCGGTCCACTCAAAATTCTTCCGCTGATACGGCATGCCATCGCTACGGAAACAAGAATCAAGAACGATGAAGTGAACACCTGCGGCATCGAAGGAGTAATAGGATTTTTCCTGACCCACCGCGCCGAGAAATTCGTCTTTGGTTAGCGTGTCGACACAGTGATTGCCGAGGACGCAATGCTTGTCGCCCGGCAGAGCTGCGAACTTTTCTTGAATGGTGGTCAAATATCCGAGCTCCACCTCAACGGAATCGGCGGCATCAATGAGATCGCCGAGTTCGACGACAAAGTCGGGTTTCGATTTCGCGAACTGTTTCGCGGCCTCGTCGAGCTTGGCAAGAGATTCACGATAGTGACGACTGCCGCGCGGCTCTTTGTCTGCGTAGTGCAAATCAGTGATCAAGCCCGCCCGGACCAGGCGCTTCGGCTTTCCCTTGGCATCGGTCGTATCACCAAGAGCGACTGAAGAACTGCCGAGCAGAACCAGCGTGCCATTTTCTAAGAGCGTCCGGCGGGTCAAGGAAGGTAATTTCATCGGCTTAAAACAATCGCATGTGCACGAGAATGGAAAGGTCCGAAATTGCGGCAAAGCGTTCGACGGCCACCATTCGGTATAGTTTTTCCGACGTTCCGGAGACTGGACAGAAGTTTCTCGTAGGTTCAGGCTGGTGCTCATGGCCGACACCATTGACCTTACCGATTTTCCGACGTTGTCCGTTCTCGATCATCCGCTGATCCAGGTGCGGTTGACGACACTGCGCAACAAGACCACCGCGACGCCCGAGTTTCGTCGTGCGCTTCACGACATCGCTGAGCTGGCGGCATTCGAGTTAACCCGCGATCTGGAACTCGCCGTCACCGAAGTCGAAACGCCACTGGTCACCACTAAGGGCGCCAAGCTCGCCCGCCGCCTCGTGCTGGTTCCGATCTTGCGTGCAGGAGTCGGCATGCTCAACGGTTTCAGCGATTTGCTGTCCGAATCCGTCATCGGCCACATTGGTATGTATCGGGACGAGGAAACCCTCGAGCCAAAGAGCTACTACACCAATCTGCCCACCGCCGAAGAACTCGCCGAGTCCGACGTGATTCTCATCGATCCGATGCTCGCGACCGGCTCATCGAGTGCCGAAGCCGCCAGCCAGCTAAAAAGTGCAGGTGCGCGCCGCATACGCTTCGTCTCGCTGATCGCTGCGCCGGAGGGCGTGCGTCATTTCGCAAAGCAACATCCCGACGTGAGAATTTTCACTGCGTCGCTCGATGAATGCCTGAACGAAAACGCCTATATCGTCCCCGGCCTCGGCGATGCAGGCGATCGCTACTTCGGAACCTGAGCGCTGCATCGGCGGAATGCAGTTTCCACGCAACCCCCGTAAACAGAGGCATTCAGCAATCCAGCACACCTGATCGCTAGCGCCCTTTCTATCCCCAGGATCATGCCGTCAATTATTAAGGGACTGTCCCTTAGTAGCAATGGACTACATCCGATGCATTTAACGCAGGCTTTAGGCAAAAATCGTTTCGAAGAGCGCCTGAAAAATCCGCTGGCGTGGACTCCCTGCTGCGGCGAAGTTCGAGACCGACCGTGTTCCAGATCATTTTCAAAGAAATCAGTGCTGCCGAGATTTCTCAGCTGCCGACGCTGACGCAACTCGAACTGCTCAATCAGTTCAAGGTGTCCCCGGAGGATATCGAGAACATTGAGAAAGATGGTGACCGCTTTGGTCACATCGAGAGGGATGGGGTGACGCTTTACCGTTTCCGGGCCAGCGACCTGCGCATCTACTTCGAGGTCGCCGATGAAGGGGTGATTGTCCACCGCGTGCTTAATAAGAACACTTTTCAGGATTTTATGTATCGCGCGGAACTGCCGATCTCCGAGGATGAAGCACTGCAGAAATCGAAGACATTTTGGGAATTGATTGAGGAAGGTCAAAAGGCCAGCAAGGCTTGAATTTCCAGCAAGCACGCCGTCCCAACACGGCGGACGTTCAGCACCAGAGTCCGCCAGCGTTTTTCTATCTCCCTTCCCGCAATCAATGATCGAACGAATCGAAAACGACGAAAACTGGCGACTCGACGAATTCCCGGTTGCCCGAAAAAAAACTTTCCTCTCCCATGCGGCGGTGACGGTGCTGCCGCGACGGGTCGCGGATGCGATCAATGCCTACACGGAGGCTTCGACCACCGGCGAACTGGAACTCGGTCGGGTCCTGACCCGCGACATGGACCACGTCCGCGAAGCGTCCGCGAAACTAATCGGCGCCAAGGCCAACGAGATTGCGCTGCTCGGACCGACGTCGCTCGGACTGAGTCTCATCGCCAACGGATTCCCTTGGAAAGCGGGCGATGAAATCATATGCTACGCCGACGATTACCCGGCCAATGTCTACCCGTGGCAAGACCTCGAGCGACTCGGCGTGCGCTGTATTCGGCTGAAGCCGAAAGTGCCGGGCGAGATCACCCGCGAACTGATTGAGTCTCATCTGACCGATCACACACGCATGGTTGCGCTCGCCTCGTGTCACTTTTTGTCAGGCTATCGGATCGACCACGACGGCATCGGTGCGATGCTGCGCGAAATGGGTATTTTCTTCTGCCTCGACGGCATTCAGACGGTCGGCGCATTTCCGACACGAGTGGATAATGTCGACTTCATGAGCGTCGATTCGCACAAGTGGATGCTCGGCCCGATGACCGCAGGTATCGTCTACGTGCGTGAGGAACTTCAGGAAATGCTGCGCCCGCCTCTACTCGGTGCGTGGAACGTGAAGTCACCGAATTTCATTCCGCAGGATGCCATCGAATTTGAACCGGGTGCCCGCCGCTACGAACCCGGCGTTCTGAACGTCCCGGGTTTGCTCGGCATGAATGCCGCAATCGAAATGTTTCTCGAAATCGGCATGGAAGTGATCGGCGACCGCAATCTACAACTCAAACGCCGCCTGGTGGAAGGCCTCACCGAACAGGGTTGGGATATCATCGGACCGCTTTCCGGCCCGCGCGCATCAGGCATCACCACTTTCACGCACTCTGATCGCGATCTTGCAGCGCTCAACGTCCACCTACTCGAATCCGACGTTGTGCCGTCGTTCCGCCACGACCGCGACGGCACCGCATTCATTCGTTTCAGTCCGCACTTCTATAACACCTTCGCCGAACTTGACCGAGTTCTGGAAATCACCGCCGACGCAAGCTGATTCAGCCAGAAAACACGAATTTTACGCAGCACGTTCCATCCTTGACGAGGCGACCGACAGAACTAGCTTCCCACCCTTGGAAATTTCCGCTTAACTCCCTGTTGGCGAGACAAAAGCCTCGCATTATATTTTCCATTTTTCATTCAATTTAACCGTTACGTAGGAGACTTCATCTCGTGGACCTCAAGGAAATTAAACAGATCATCGAACTGATGACCAAGAACGAGTTGTCGCACTTCCATTTGGAACGCGACGGCATGAAAATTAAGCTCAAGAAGGGCATGGATGCCGACGCCCTTTGCGATCAGCTCAGCGCACTACAGGCCGCTGCCCCTGCACCCGCACCAGCGCCAATTCCCGCCACCGCTCCAGGCGGTCCACCTCCTGTAGCCGTCGCAAGCAACGAAGACGCCGATGCACCCGCCGCTGGCGAAGTCGAAATCACCTCCCCGATGGTGGGCACCTTCTACACCTCCTCATCACCTGAGAGCCCGGCGTTTATCGAAGTTGGTGGCACCGTCAAAGAAGGTGCCGTCATCTGCATCGTCGAAGCGATGAAAGTGATGAACGAAATCAAAGCCGAACAGAGCGGCACCGTGACCCGCGTGATCGCCGAAAACGGCACGCCCGTTCAGTACGGCGAACCGCTTTTCCACATCCGCCCTTAGTACCCGGTTTCACCTATTCCGAGGCGAGAAGACTCAAGTCGAATCGTCACGAAATCGGTCGCCCGCACTTCCGCCCCGTCAGCAAATTTCTCGCCATCCACGAACCTACACCCATGTTTCGCAAAGTCCTCGTCGCCAACCGTGGTGAAATCGCCCTGCGCGTCATCCGAGCCTGCAAAGAACTCGGCGTAGGCACTGTCGCCGTTTACTCCGAACCGGACATCGACTCGATGCATGTTCAGTTGGCCGACGAAGCGATCTGCATCGGACCCGGCAAAAGTTCCGAGAGCTACCTCAAAGTCGACGCTATTCTCAGCGCCGCTGAAATCGCCAACGTCGACGCCATACATCCCGGTTACGGCTTCCTTTCAGAGAACCCACGCTTCGCGGAAATCTGCGACAGCTGCGAACTCAAGTTCATCGGCCCGTCAGCGGAAGTGATCGCCCTGATGGGCGATAAAAATACCGCTCGCGCGACCGCAGTAAAATACGGTATTCCGGTCACGCCCGGTTCAGTAGGCATCGTCGAAACCGAAGCGGAAGCACTGAAAGTCGCCAAAGAAATCGGCTTTCCGGTGATGGTCAAAGCTACGGCAGGTGGCGGCGGTCGCGGCATGCGTCCAGCACTCAACGTCGCCAGCTTCGGGCCCGCATTTCATGCCGCCCGCAGTGAAGCCCAAGCCTGCTTTGGCAATCCCGACGTTTACCTCGAAAAACTCGTCGAGAATCCCCATCACATTGAGTTTCAAGTCATTGCCGACAGCCACGGCAACGTTATCGACCTCGGCGAACGCGACTGCTCGATGCAGCGCCGCAATCAAAAAATCATCGAGGAGACTCCGTCGCCGCTGATGACACCGGAGCTGCGTCAGCGCATGTCCGAAGCCTCGCGCAAACTGGTCCGCGAAATCGGCTATGAGAACTGCGGCACCATCGAGTATCTCGTCGACGACGATGAGAACTTCTACTTCATGGAGATGAATACCCGCATCCAGGTGGAACATCCCATCACCGAGGAAGTCTACGGTTGCGACCTGATCAAGGAGCAGATTCGCATCGCCGCCGGCATGCCGCTATCCGATCACGTCGTCAACGGCACCCCGCGCGGCCACGCCATCGAATGCCGGATCAATGCCGAGGATCCGTATAACAATTTTCAGCCCAGCCCCGGTAAGATCAACCTTTTCTACGCTTCCGGGGGACGCGGCGTACGCGTCGACACCCACGTCTACAGCGGCTATGAAGTACCGCCTTATTACGATTCGATGATCGCCAAGTTGATCGTCACCGGAGCCACGCGCGACATCGCCGTCGCCCGTATGAGCCGTGCACTGAACGAATTTCTCGTCGAAGGCATCAAGACCACGATTCCCTTCCAGGAATCGATCCTCAAAACCGCCGCTTTCCGCACCGGCAAATACAATATCGCCTGGGTCGAAAAATTTCTTGCCTCCGAGTTGAAGCCACCGGTCGCAGGCCAAGACTGACGCCACATCGACTGATGGTTTCATTCGCAGGCCGCCGACTCTACGGCATCGTCGATCTCGGCTATGTCGAACCTCACGCTGAGGCCGTTACCCGAGCCACCCAAGCCCTGCTTGAGGGCGGCATCGACATCCTCCAGCTACGCGCGAAAAACGCCGACGAAGGCACGATTCTTGAGCTGGGACGCATCATGCTGCCACTGACCCGCGCAGCTCACGTTCCGTTGATCATCAATGACTTCCCGCACCTCGCCGGCGCTCTCGACGCTGACGGCGTGCACCTCGGTCAGGACGACGGCGCTCTCGAAGCAGCCCGAGACATCATCGGACGCGATAAGGTCGTCGGGCGCTCCACTCATTCGCCCGAACAAGCGATCGCCGCACTAGCAGAAGGCGCTGACTACATCGGCTTTGGCCCTATTTTCGCCACCCCGACCAAGCCCGGTCGACCCGCTATCGGCAGTCAGGATATTGCCGAAGTGCATCGACAACTTGGCGACCAATTTCCAATTTATTGCATTGGCGGTATCAAGGACGACAATGCCGCCGCACTCGTCGCCGCAGGCGCCCGCCGCCTGGTGATCGTCTCCGGACTACTCCTCGCCAACGATGTCACCGCTTACATCGACGGAGTCAAAAATCTCCTACCTTCTATCTCCTAATTTCTATCTCCTGATTCATGAGCGTTCTTATCTCCGGTTCTATCGCCCTCGACCACGTCAAAACCCAAAAAGCTGAGCACGAAAATTTGCTCGGCGGTTCCGCTTCTTTTGCCGCCATCGCCGCCAGTTTTTTCTCGCCGGTTAACTTGGTCAGCATCGTCGGTAACGACTTCCCCAAGGCCCATCTCGAACTTTTCAAAACCCGCAATGTGAATCTCGACGGCGTGCAATTTTCGGACGGTGAAACATTTCGCTGGTCAGGTGAATACTCCGAAGACATGAACACCCGCGAGACCCACGACGTCGCGCTCAACGTCCTCGAAGCCTGGCAGCCCGACATTCCCGACAGCATCAAAGCATCGTCACGCATCGTCCTGCTCGCCAACGACAGCCCCGACAATCAGCATCGCGTGCTCGACCAACTCGGCGACGGACCGGTTTTCACCATCGCCGATACCATGGACCTATGGATCACCATCGCCCGCCATCGACTTGAAGAGCTACTGCCGAGACTTGACCTACTCGTGCTCAATGACTCCGAGGCCCGCCTTTTTCTCGAAGAATCCAATCTCGTCGTCTGTGGCGAAAAGCTGCTAGCGATGGGTCCGCGCAACGTCATCATCAAAAAAGGCGAACACGGCGCTCTACTGTTCGGCAGCGATGATAAATTCTTCACCGCTGGCGCCTACCCGCTGCGTGAACTTCATGACCCAACCGGAGCGGGTGACGCTTTCATCGGTGGCATCGCTGGCTATCTCGACCGCCTCGATCGCGATGATCTCACCTTCGATGACCTGAAAAGCGCGATCGCCCACGGCACCATCGTCGCCGGATTCACCTGCGAATCGTTCAGCACAAAAAGCCTCGAAACTCTCTCGCAGGATGACTTTCAGAGCCGCCTCGACGCCTTCCGCGCCTTTTCTGCGTATCAGTAAAAGCTACGGCTGAGTGGTCGGGTCTGCCGAGACTTCTACCGCCGCCTACAAATCCCCGCGATGCGTCTCGCGGGCCAAGCCGACGGAGATCAGCGTGATCACACACATGATCGCCAGGTAGATCGCCATTGGCAATGACGCACCGTCGTATTTGCCCAACAGCCAGATGCAGATAAAAGGCGCCAATCCACCGGCCAGGGGCGACGCCACCTGATAGCCCAGCGACGCACCCGTGTAGCGCACGCCTGTGCCGAACAGCTCAGAAAAGAACGCCGCCTGGGGCGCATACATCAAGGAATGGGCGACCAAACCAATGATCAGCGCCAGCCAAATCAGCCAAGTCTCGCGTGACTCAAGCATCAGGAAAAATGGCCAGGCAAAAATCAATACCAGGAACGCGCCCGCAAGGTAAACCGGCCGACGCCCCACTCGATCCGATAACATTCCGAACAGCGGGATCACCATCAGCTGAACCACGCACGCGATCATGATACCTTTCAGGATCATCGATTTTTCGAGGTCCAACCAGTCCACCGCAAAGCTGATCGACACTACCGTAAAAAGGTAGTAGCAGGCATTCTCCGCAAAACGCGCGCCCATCGCCAGCAGCACCTCACGCCACTGCGTCCGCAGCACCTCAACGATCGGCAGACTTTCTTTTTTAGTGGCCTTCTCAGTGGGCGATTGCGTGGCACGCTCCGCCTGTAAACGCTCGAACACCGGGCTTTCCATCACCTTTAAGCGAATAAACGTGCCCACTGCGAGCAGCAGACCTCCCAGCAAAAAGGGCACCCTCCAACCCCACGCCAAAAACGCCTTTTCGTTCATGCTCGAAAATATCGCGAACACACCCGCCGCCAGCAGCATCCCAACCGGCACGCCTGCCTGCACCCAGCTCGCGTAAAAACCCCGCCGCCCCGGTTTGCCATGCTCAACTGCCATCAGCACCGCTCCTCCCCATTCGCCGCCGACACCAAAGCCCTGCACCACACGCAAGGTCACTAATAGAATCGGAGCCCACACACCAATTTGGGCATGCCCCGGAAGCAGCCCCATCAAAAACGTCGCCAATCCCATCATCGTCAGCGTGGTCACCAACATAGCCTTGCGCCCGATGCGATCACCGAAGTGCCCAAAAACAATCCCCCCAAACGGGCGCGCAAAGAATCCCACCGCATACGTCGCAAACGCCATCAACGTACCGTCTAGTGCCGAGGAATTAGGGAAAAAGATCTGCGGAAACACCAGCGCCGCCGCGGTCCCGTAAAGAAAGTAGTCATACCACTCGATCGTCGTCCCCACAAAACTCGCCAGCACCACCCGCTTCACATGAGCCTGCGGCGCACCAGTTTCACCATCACCAGCACCGCCCACCCCTTCATTTCGGCCGATCTCGTCAGCCGTAACATCAAGCGACTGCGCGTCATCACCGTTACCGTTACCTTTATCGCTATTGCTCTCTGTATTCACCCGCCCTTTCTGAGCCCTCCCCACCAAAGTGACAAGCCAGAACCTTCTGCGCACCACACGCAAGCAAGCCAAACCGCCCCACACGGCGCCTATTCAACAAATCAGACATATAAAATATAAAGAGCCAATAAAGGGACAGTCCCTTTATTGTAGACAACCTCTCTGGCTGCCATTAACGTCCGACACTATGCGTCAAGCCCGACTCCTATTTGACCACGGTGGCTGCTACCACTGTATCTCTCGCGTCGTCGATAAACGCTTTATCTTCAACGAGCTCGAGAAGCGCATGTTCCTCGACACCTTGCGCAGGTTGGAGGCATTTCTTGACGTGCGCGTGCTCACTTACTGCCTGATGTCCAATCACTTTCACCTTCTCGTTGAAGTGCCCGACCCGAATGACATCGACCGGCTCACAATCGACTCTCTGCGCACGCGGCTGCCGTTGCTTTATCGGGGAAAAGCACTTGCTGAAGTCGTCGATGAGCTTGATCGAGCCGAGACGCAGCGTGACGCGAGCGGGTCCGGCACCTGGATCGACGAGGTTTTGGCCCGCTACCAGACACGACTCGGCAATCTCTCGATCTTCCTCAAAGAGTTGAAGCAGCGCTTCACCCAGTGGTACAATGCTCACAACGAGCGCTGCGGCACGCTGTGGGAGGACCGCTTCAAGAGCGTTCTGGTGGAGGGCGAAGACGAGCATGCGCTGATGACGATGGCAGCGTATATCGAGCTGAATCCGGTGCGTGCCGGACTGGTCGACGACCCGAAGGACTATCGATGGTGTGGCTACGCGGAAGCCGTGGCAGGAAAAAAGCTAGCCCGACAGCGCCTGGGCCGGATGCATGCGCGAACGCGGGCGTGGCAGGGGCGATCAACGGGTTGGCAGGAGATTGGTCGAGCGTATCGAATGCATTTGTTTGGCAAAGGCGAGCAGCGCCTCGGCGATCCGCGGACCGGCAAGGGAGCGCGTGCGGGGATTGACTCCGAGCGGGTCCAGCAAGTAGTCGAGGTCGATGCTGGAAGGTTGTCGGTGCCGCAAGTGCTTCGCCAGCGGGTGCGCTACTTTTGCGATGGAGCGGTATTCGGCAGTCAGGAGTTCGTCGAAGGGATCTTCGACAAAAATCGCGA
>JBBKXR010000353.1:0-13317 GCA_037969585.1 Verrucomicrobiales bacterium | reverse complement strand
TGTGGAGGAGGTGGGGCTGGGGCCGTTGCCGCCGGAGATGGGGCAGTTTCTGCAAATTTCTGGGGGTGAATATCCTCGCGTTCGCTATCGCCTGGGTGACACAGTCGTCGAGGACTCATTCGGAGCTTTCGAAAACGGAGAGCTCGTGCGGGACCTGGTCATCGGCCCCCGGGCATCTTCACTTACGCTGTGTTTGGGCACCGTTGCCGACGGCATCGAATTTTCTGTGTCGCGTTGGCAACCCTTCGTAAAGGGAGGAAAGGGAGTTTTGACCACGGGGGGAGAGGACGAGCCGGAATTGTTCGTTTCGGATGGATATTGGTTCGCGAGGCTGGCATCTTCCGAATTGAGTGCACACCTCGCAATCGCTATCGGGGTGGGCGCTAAAGCCGGAGAGGCAGATGGGCTGGAGAGCGATTCAGCAGGGCAGACATCGACGTTTCTCTCAAGCTGGTCGGAGAGTATCGAAACAACGGCTGTTTTAGCGGAAACCACGCTCGGTCTGGTCCGCGATGACATCGGCCTGCCGCTACCGAATCCATGGAAACGGAATGTGCGTTTGTCAGGGTTTGATTTTTTTGACGACGGCCGGGCGGCTGTCTGCACCTTCGATGGCGATGTCTGGATCGTCAGCGGACTTGAGAGCGACCTCGAAGCGGTGAAGTGGCAGCGTTTCACCTCGGGATTGCACGAGCCGATGGGCCTGGAAATTGTTGACGACAAAATCTACGTGTTTGATCGCAACGGAATTTGGATTGTGCGCGAAGGCGTACACGAGATGTTCTGCAACCTGGTCGCGCAGACTGCTGAAACGCGGGAGTTTGCGATGGATATTTATGCCAAGCCGGGCGGCGGATTTTACATCGCCAAGGGTGGCCAGATCGGCACGACGCGCGGCAAATACAACGGCACGATCATCGATGTCGCCGCAGATGGAAAATCGTTCGAGGTGATCGCCACCGGGCTGCGCCAGCCCTACATCGGTGTCGACCCGAAGACGGGCATAGTCACATCGAGTGATCAGCAGGGGAACTGGAAACCGGCGACGCCGATCCATGTGGTGCGCAAAGGCGAATACTACGGCTTTCAGGCGGAGACGCTGAAGGATAAGCCGGAGCATCCGCAGCCGATCGATGAGCCGGCGGTGTGGATCCCGCATTTTGTCAATCAGTCGGGAGCCAGTCAGGTGTGGTTGCGCGATGCCAAACTGGGGCCGCTGAATGATTCACTGATTCACATCGGCTACAACCGTCCGGAGTTATTCAAGGTGTATATCGATGGCGATGCTAATGACGAAAAGGGTATTATTCAGGGAGCGGTTGCGCCGGTGATGGCGGGCTTCGGAACGGGCCCTTTGCATGGCCGTGTGCATCCGATCGATGGTAGTTTGTATCTGGTCGGATTTAAAATCTGGGGAACGGTTGGTGAAGACATCAGCGGCATGTATCGCTTGCGCTGGAAGGGCGGGCCGAACTATGTGCCGCGCGAGGTGCGCTCGGATAAGCGTGGGGTTTTGCTGAGTTTTGACGAGGAACTCGACGAGGCGATCGCGAGCAGCTTATCGACCTACACGGTCGATCGTTGGAACTACGTGCGCAGTCACGATTACGGTTCCGGTAACTACAAGCTCGATGGTGAGCCGGGACAGGAGACGCTGCCGGTGGCGAGTGCTTATCTGTCGAAGGACAAGAAGTCGGTATTCCTCGGAGTGCCGGACATGCAGCCGGTGCACTCGATGCGACTGACCTATCGGGTCGCGGCGGCGACCGAAACGCCGTTGATCCAGAACGCCTATCTGACCGTGCACGAGTTGCGTTCGATCGACTTGGCGGAGTTCGGATTTCCGGCTGAAATGGATGTCGACCTGACTGTCAAGGCCGGCGCGGCGACAGACGTGGCGATGGTCGAGCCTTCGATCGAGGAGGGAAAGAAAACAGCGGAGTTGTTCGGTTGTGTGGCTTGTCACACGACTGATGGTACGCAGGCGGTGGCGGCCGATCCGACGACGGTGGTCGGGCCGACGTGGAAGGGACTGTTCGGCTCACGTCGCGATTTCAGTGACGGCACGTTTGTGAAGCAGGCGGACAAAGTTTACCTGCGCGAGTCGATCGTCGACCCGGGGCGTAAAGTCGCCAAGGGCTTTGAGATGGAAAAGACGGGCGTGGGGATGCCGTCCTATCTCGGCGTGCTCAAAGACTACCAGATCGACTCGATCGTTCTGTATATCGAGTCGCTGGGGGTGAAGGCGAAGAAGAAGAAGTAGGCTTGAGGATGAGCGGAATTGGACCCGCTAATAGACGCGAATTAACGCTGATGCTCGTCCACTGGAAAGCTTCTGGATTTTTACCGCCGATTACACGGATTAACACGGATTTCTCTCGTCCACTGGATGGCAGCTGGAATTTTTAACTCCTAACTCCTACTCCTTCACCAACACTTCATCCAAATTCAGAATAAGCTGGGCCACATGGGTGTAGCTGGCGACTTCGATGGGATCGAGTTTTTTGTCGGCGGGCTTTTCTCCGATGCTGAGTAGTTCCGCGGCGGCTTCGGGGTGGTTTTTGAAATGCTCGTGAGCTTTTGTTTGGGCGCCGGTCAGGAGGGTGAGCTCGGTGTCGCTTGGCTGGTGAGCGGTGGCTTGGTGGAATGCCCAGCGCAGGCGCGAAGTGGGATCGTTGCCGCCTTCGCGGATGATGCGTTCGGCCCAGATGCGCGAGGCTTCGACGAAGGTTGGATCGTTGAGGGTGGTCAGGGCGTGCAGGGGGGTATTGGTGCCGCCGCCGCGGACGGTGCAGGTCTGGCGGTTGGCGGCGTCGAACATGTTGGGGGGAGCGACGGTGCGACGCCAGAAGGTGTAGAGGCTGCGTCGGTAGAGATCGTCGCCGGAGGACGGTGTGTAGGAAAATTTGTCGTAGGAAAACTCGAGCCACATGCCTTCCGGTTGGTAGGGATAGACTGGACGGCCGCCGATCCGCCCGTCGAGTAGACCACTGACCGCGAGGGCTTGATCGCGTAGCATCATTGCCGGAAGTCGGTAGCGGGCACCGCGGGCGAGCATCCGGTTTTCAGGATCGTCGCGGATCAGTTCAGGTTTGCCGACTGAGCTTTGTCGGTAGGTGGCGCTGGTCAGAATCAGGCGGTGCATGTGCTTTACATCCCAGCCAGATTCGATGAATTCACGAGCCAGCCAGTCGAGTAGTAGAGGGTGACTTGGAGGTTCGCTTTGCACACCGAAATCTTCGGCAGTCTTGACAATGCCGATGCCGAAGAAGTGTTGCCAGTAGCGATTGACGATGACACGGGCGGTGAGCGGGTTGTTCTCGTCGATCAGCCAATTGGCGAGGGTCAGGCGATTGCGTGGCGCTTCGGCGGGTGGGGTGTGCAGCACTGCCGGGACTTCAGGGACGACTTTTTCCAATGGCGATTCGTAGTCGCCGCGGTCGAGGACGTGAGTCTCGCGTTGTTCTTCGGGTTTTTGTTCACCCATGATCATGATCACGGGAATGGCGTTGGCCAATTTAGCGGTTTCGCTTTCGATTCGGTCGATGTTGAGCTGAGCCTCTTTCCACGCGGCGTTGTCGCTGACCTTTTTCAGGTAGTGAGCCTGCAGCAGGCTCTGATTGGCCGGCACGATAGCGACAAAGTCGCGACCGAGATTGGGGCGCTGGTTTTCGGGCAGTGACTCGGCTTTGGGATTGGTCGCCCACCAATCGATGAGCAGCTGGTCGAGTTGCTCCTGGTCGTCCTTGATGATTTTGCGATTGGCGTACAAATCTTTGCCGAGCGCCTTTTCGCGGGCTTCTTGTTCGGGGCTGGCGATTTTGAGGATAGGGTCAGCGTACTGCACGCGGCCGTTGCGTCGATCGACTTTGCCGGTTTCGTCGATGGTGTTGAAGTAGGCGAAGAACTGGTAGTACTCCTTCTGACTGAGCGGATCGAATTTGTGATCATGGCACTGCGCGCAGGCGAGCGTCAGAGCCAGCCAGTTGGTGGCGGTGGTGTCGACGCGATCGAAGACGTAGTTGTTGCGCTGCTCTTCGGCGATGGCGCCACCTTCGCCGTTGAGAATGTGATTGCGGTTGAAGGCGGTGGCAATCAGTTGGTCTTGCGAAGGTTCGGGCAGCAGGTCGCCGGCGAGTTGTTCGATGGTGAACTGGTCAAACGGCATGTTGTCGTTCATGGCGTTGACCACCCAGTCGCGCCACAGCCAGTGGTGCCGATCGCCATCGCCCTGAAAACCGTTGGAGTCGGCGTAGCGTCCGGCATCAAGCCAGGGCAGCGCCATGCGCTCGCCGTAGTGGGGGGAAGCGAGTAGGCGATCGACGAGGGCTTCGTAGGCGGCATCCGAATTGGCGGCGTAAGCCTTTTCGAAGGCGCTGACTTCTTCGGGTGTTGGCGGCAGTCCGATCAGGTCAAAGCTGACGCGACGGATCAGGGTGTGAGCGGGCGCTCCAGGGGACGGTTGGATTTTTTGCTTATCGAGACGGGAGAGCACGAAGGCATCGATGGGATTCTTTCCCCACTGAGGCTGACTAAGCTCTGTCGGGGGCTCGGGCCGAACCGGTTTTTCAAATGCCCAGTGCTGCTGGTATTTTCCACCTTCAGCGACCCATTGGCGGAGCTGTTGCTTTTGGGGTTCGGTAAGGCTTCGGTTCGAATCCGGCGGCGGCATGACCTCGTCGGGATCGTCGGACAGAATACGTGCGACCAGTTCCGCCTGGGTGACGTCATCACCTTCGAAACTCAGAATGCCGGCAGCTCCTTCTTCGTTGTCGAGGCGGAGGTCGGCTTTGCGCTTGTTGGCGTCCGGGCCGTGGCAGTGGAAGCAGTTTTCCGAAAGGATCGGGCGGATGTGATCGTTATAGCGGAGCTGATCCTGTGCACTAGACGCAGCAGTGCTTATCAGAAACGCAGCAACTAAAAGTGCGCCGGTCTTTGGTAGGAAGGCAGGCATAGGATAGGGGTCGCAACTATAGCTGATCGGGATCAGCGAGCCAATGCCGAGATCGCGTGTCGGCAAATTTGATGTCGCAAAAACGGTGATGCGTGTTGGCGATTTTATCGTCATGGTGCGCCATGACAAAGATCGAGGAAATGCCGGATCAGGGAACGATGTATCGCGCTTTTGTGGAGCGGGATCGCTCGTTCGAGGGAGTGTTCTGCATGGGCGTGCGCACGACGGGAATTTTTTGTCGGCCAGGCTGTCCGGCGCGAGCACCGAAACGGGAAAATGTGGAGTTTTTTCCGCGCGCCGGCGATGCTTTGGCGGCGGGATTTCGACCGTGCAAGCGCTGCGTGCCGATGCAACCCAGCGGGAGTTATCCTGACTGGCTGGCACCGTTAATGGCGGCGATCGATGATGAGCCTTTGCGTCGATGGACCGGACAAGACTTGCGTGAGGCGGGTGTAGATCCAGCGCGGGCCAGGCGCTGGTTTCAGAAAAATCACGACATGACCTTCATGGCCTACTTACGTGCGCGGCGGCTGGGGCAGGCGTTCTCACGTATCCAGGAGGGCAGCGAGGTGATGGAAGCGGCACGCGAGGCGGACTTCGACTCGGTGAGTGGTTTTTGTGAGGCGATTCGAAAAAAAACAGGCAAATCACCTACAAAAGCGGGAGAGCGAACTGTATTAAAGGTAGCTCAGATTGCTTCGCCGCTTGGACCGATCATGGTGGCGGGCGATGAGGAGTCGGTGTGGCTGGTCGAGTTCTGGGACCGGCGCATGCTGGAGACACAGTTCGAGGTTTTGGAGAAACGCGTCGGCGCGGTATTTTTCCCTGGAGAGACGGCGGCGACGCGGTCGATGGCCGAAGAGCTGGCGGCGTATTTTGCCGGCAAGTTGACTGATTTTAAAACGCCGATTCGGTTTCCCGGCTCGGAGCATCAGATGGCGGTGTGGCGCGCACTTCTCGAAGTGCCGAGCGGTGAGACATGGACCTATGGCCAACTTGCACAAAAGATCGGCAAGGCGAAGGCGGTGCGCTCAGTGGCACGGGCGGTCGGCGAAAATCGATTCGCGATCGTGATTCCCTGTCACCGCATTGTGGGTTCGAACGGCAAGCTGACCGGCTACGGCGGCGGTATCTGGCGCAAGCGCTGCCTGCTGCAACACGAGCGCGGTGGGTCGGCAACAGTTGGGTCGGAGTAGCTACTGTGATTGGGCTTGTGGTAGTGGAGGAAATTGGCGCGAATAGAAAGTAGGATGGGATTGCATCCCGTCCCCGTTGCGTTGACGAAGGGCGTGTGTGTGGCAGGCCGTATCGTGTCTCTACGCCTTTCTCAGTTTGAAGCTTTTGCGATACTGAGAATCTCGAGCGACGTTCAGTACGGCTTGCAAAGCTATCCTACGAAAACCTGCCGTCGATGCTGGCTCTCGATCACTCGTCGCTACCTAATCGAAGATCGGATAGAAGGTATTAAACGCTGCTTCGCAAAAATGACCCGGGTCGTTGAAGCGGCGATTGCGATTGAGATCGTCGATTTGCGTCATTTCATCCTCACTGAGAGTGAAGTCGAAAATTCGGAAGTTCTCCTCGAGGTGGATCAGCGTCTGCGTTTTTGGAATCGGCACGGTGCCACGCTGCACTGCCCAGCGCAGAGCGATCTGGCCGGTGGTACGATCGTGGGCAGCGGCGATAGCTTTGAGGGTCGCGTCTTCGTGCATCGATTCTTCGGCACCGGCCATGCTCAGGGGCACATACGATCCGGCTCCGAATGGTGAGAATGCGGTAACGGCGATGTCGTTTTCCTGACAGAAACGCACCAGCCGTTCTTGAATCAGGTAAGGGTGAATCTCCACCTGATTCACCGCCGGAGGGATCGAGGCATACGAGAGAATGTCGCGTAACGAGGACGTGTTCAGATTGCAGACGCCGATGTTTTTGGCGAGACCTGCACGTTGCAGTTCTTGCATGGCTCCCCAGGTTTCCGAGTAAGGAACCTTGATTGGTTTCATTGCCGGTTCGGCGGCATCAGGATCGTTGAACCAGCCGGGCGGATAACTTTTATCGAAGTCGACGTATTCGAGCGCGACGGGAAAGTGCACGAGGTAGAGATCGAAGTAGTCGAGTCCGAGATCACTGAGTGATTTTTCGCAGGCGGCGCGCACGTGCTTGGCCTCATGATAGGTGTTCCAAAGTTTCGAAGTGATCCACAGATCTTCGCGTTTACACAGACTGGCATCGATCGCCTGCTTGATGCCTTCGCCAACCGCCGCTTCGTTACCGTAATCACAGGCGCAGTCGAAATGACGATAGCCGATCTTAATGGCATCCTGGATGAGGCCCGGAACGACGTCGTCGGGAATCTTCCAGGTTCCGAGGCCGATGGAAGGGAACTGGTCGCCGCTGGCGAGAGTGACGGACGTGTGAGTGGGGTCGATGCTTAGGCTCATGACGACGCTACCCTAGCCGGGAGAAGCCGAACGAAAAGTGTTTTTCGAGGCGAAAATATGTAGGGTATTCGGCCTCGGCAAATACCCGGTAGCGGTGGGCCAGCTCGGCCACTCGCTGACGCTCGCAGCTACGTTGCCGATCAAGTGAGAATGTCGTGATGTACCTTGGCATCACCTGCCGGACCGATCAGCCGTTGGGCGAGTCCTTGGAAGGGATACGAAAACTGGTGGGCGTCCATGCCCAGCTGATGGAGGACGGTCGCCTGCAGGTCGTGCACGGACATTTTGTTTTCGACGACACGATAGCCGAAGTCGTCGGTGGCACCGTAACTGCCGGGCTTCACGCCGCCGCCAGCCATCCACAGGGTGAAGGCATGAGGATGGTGATCGCGACCGAGATACTTGGAACCGTTGCGCTCTTCGTTCATCGAGGTGCGGCCAAATTCGCCGCTCCAGACGACGAGGGTGTCGTCGAGCAGGCCGCGCTGTTTGAGATCGCGTAGCAGGGCGGTGATCGGTTTATCGATATCTTTGGTTTTGTCCTTCAGACCGATGGAAATGTCGTTCGCCGGAGCCGTGCCATGGAAGTCCCAGCCGTAGTCGAACAGTTGCACATAGCGCACGCCTTGTTCTACGAGGCGACGAGCGAGCAGGCAGTTGTTGGCGAAAGATTCTTTGCCCGGTTCGGTACCGTAATCTTCCTGCACCTTCTGCGGTTCGCGGGAAATATCCATCACTTCAGGCACGGCGATCTGCATGCGGTAGGCGAGCTCGTACTGTGCGATCCGGCTCAGTGTTTCGGGATCGCCGACCTGTTGGTGTTCGATCTCGTTGAGTTTGCGCAAGGTGTCGAGTCCGCGGCGACGAGCTGCTCGGCTTAGTCCTTTGGGATTGTTGACGTAGAGCACGGGGTCGCCTTCGGAGCGGCATTGCACGCCCTGGTAGAGGGCGGGAAGAAAGCCGCTGCCCCACAGGGCCTTGCCGCCAGAGGGGTTGGTGCCACCGGACAATAGAACGACAAAGCCGGGCAGGTTTTCACTTTCACTGCCGAGGCCGTAGGTGATCCATGAACCCATCGACGGATAGCCAAAGCGTGGCTCGCCACCATAAAGATACAACTGCGCGGGGGCGTGGTTGAACTGGGTGGTGTACATGCTTTTGACCATGCACACGTCATCGATGACGGTCTTGAACTCGGGCATGAGTTCCGTAACCCAGGTGCCGGTTTGACCAGCCTGTTCAAATTTCCATGGTGTCCCCAGCAATTTGGGTCGGCCCTTGATGAAGGCGAAGCGCTCGCCTTCGATCAGACTTTCCGGCGCGGGCTGCATCGTGTGTTTCACCAACTCAGGCTTCCAGTCGAACATGTCGAGCTGCGGCGGGCTGCCGGCCATGTGCAGGTAAATGACGCGCTTGGCCTTCGGCGCGAAATGGGTGTCACGCGGCGCCAGCGGATTGAATCTATCGATCGTTTGCGCGGTGGTCCGCATCGGCGCAGCGCTCGCTTTGGGGCCGAGCAATTGATTGAGCGCCAAGGTGCCGAGTCCGACATTGCAGTGACGGAGAAACTGGCGACGAGTGTTGAGTCGGGCGTTGGCTTCGCGGATGGGGTTCATCGGAGAGTTTTAAGTTTTATGTGATGAAGTTTTAAGGCTCGTCCAATGGATAGGCGGGTCGGAAACTTGCGCTTCGATCTATTCCTTCAGCTTTTTGATGAAGAAGGACTCCATAGAGCCGTAGGGGTCGTTGTCTTTGTGGTCGGGCGAGCGGACGATGCATTCCAGATCGAGAGGTTGCATCGCTTCTTGAAGTTTTAGGCCGAGTTTGACGTGGTGCACCCAGATGCTGGGGTTGGTGTCGGCGGCAACGGGGACGTCGCCTTTTCCATAGGTGGCGTAAACGGGCACGTCGTCTTTGCTGAGATGAGTCAGGGCGGAGGCGTCGATCATGAGCTTTTTGACGCGTTCGCTGTGTTCGTCTTCGGGACTTTCGATGGCGTAAAAGGGAAGCAGCGCCGGATGCGGTTGCAGATCGGCGACGCCGAACCATTCGCGAAAGGTGGCCATGTCGTAGGTCGATTGTCCGTTGCTGATTCCGGCGGCGAGGATGCGGGTTGAGTGGCGGGCAATCGGGTCGTCGTTGTCGGGATCGGCGAGGTCATCGTGAAATCCGAGCCAGAGCGAAATGCCTGCCCCAGCGGAACCGCCGTAGCAACCGATGCGTTCGGGATCGATGTGCCACTCGTCGGCGCGGTGACGAATGGTCTGCAGACAGCGGGCGGCGTCATGCATCATGATCGGATAAGGGCCGACGTCGGAAAGGCGATACTCGATGGCGGCGACGGAAATGCCGGCGGCGTGGTAGGCGTCGATTGCTCCCTTAGAGACTCCCGTCTTGGAGCCGCCGCGAAATCCTCCACCGTGAATGTAGATCGCGAGAGGGTTGGCGGGTTCACCGTCTTTGCGCGGGGCGAGGTAGAGGTCAAAGCGCTGGCGCTCGTGCTCGTCGCCGTATTTGACGTCGGCGTGGGTTGGTGCGAGCGCTGCACGGCGGTTGTTTTGCGCGGGGTTGTCGGTCTGACCTCTGCCTTTTTGGTTGAAGGCTTTCACTTCCTCGCGAGTGAGCGTGCCGTCCTCGTTGGTATCGGCGGCAGGGTTGCGTTCGAGAAACTGTTTGAGGCGTGCCTCCATGTCGGGACGCTCCGACTGGGCGGAAAGAGCCGTTGGCAAGACGAGGGCGAGGGCGATGGTGAGAAGTGTGAAGAGTTTCATCGTGAGATTGTTTTTAGATGAAACGTTATCCGGGACAGGGAGTTGCGGTGGAGTGTGGGGCAGATTTTTAATCTGCCTCTGTGGATCGTCCAGAGGCGGCAGAGTGCAACTCTGTCCCACCTTACTTGCTGAGTACGGCGTCAAGGTTGAGGAGGACGTTGGTTACAGCGGTCCAGGCGGCAAGTTCGGGCAAGTTGGCGTTGGCAGGGGCGTCGCCGAGTTCGCTGGTGGCGAGGTCTTTGGCGTCCTCGGATTGCTTTTTAAAGATCACCAGTTCTTCAGCGTGGAGTTCTTCAATGGCGGCGATTTCGGCATCGCTGGGGGGACGGATGAGAAGCAGTTGCAAAGCAAAGCGAGCGCGATCGGAGGTGCGCTCGCCGCCCTCCTTGACGATACGGCGGGCCATGGCCTGAGCGATTTCGACGTAGACGGGATCGTTGAGGGTGACGAAGGCTTGCAGCGGGGTGTTGGTGCGGATGCGGCGCACTTCGCAGACTTCGCGGTTGGGCACGTCAAAGGTGGCCATGCTCGGATAGGGGGCACTGCGTCGCCAAAAGGTGTAGATGCCGCGACGGTATTTATCTTCGCCTTCGCTGGTCGGCCATGTGCGATCGGCGCCGTTAAATGCGGCGCGCCACAGGCCGGGCGGTTGCGGTGGATAGACGGAGGGGCCGCCGATTTTCTCGACGAGCAGGCCGGACAGGGCGAGGGCCTGATCGCGAACCATTTCGGCTTCGAGCCGAAAGCGTGGGCCGCGGGCGAGCAGGATGTTGTTGGGGTCCACTGCGTCGACCTCCGGACGGGCGATGTTGTCCTGTTGATAGGTGGCGCTCATGACGATGGTTTTCAGAAGAGCTTTGCTATCCCAACCGAGCCGGACGTATTCGGTGGCCAGCCAGTCGAGTAGTTTGGGGTGGCTGGGGTAGGTGCCCTGGGAGCCGAAATCTTCTTCGGTTTCGACGATGCCGCGGCCGAAAAATTGTGCCCAGTAACGGTTGATGGCGACGCGGGCGGTGAGTGGGTTTTCCGGGGCGGTCAGCCAATCGGCGACGCCAATACGATTTTGCGGGGCCTTTTCAGGGAAGGCATGAAAGGCGGCGGGCACGGCGGCTTTTACCTGTTCGCCCTGATCAAGAAAGCTGCCGCGAATGTGAATGTGAGTCGGGCGCTGCTTGTCACGATCGAGTTCGGCGAGCACGGGCACGGTCGGCGGGTTGATTTTGTCGCGCTGTTTTTGGACGACGGCGATCTCGTTACGCAACTTGGTCAGCGAGGGGGCGACGCCGCGGAAATAGTCAGCCAGTATTTTGGCTTGGTCAGGGTTGCGTTGATCGCGGGGTTTGTCGATCAGGGTGAGGATGTTCGGCGGAAGTTTGGCGCGCAGGTCGAGGGGATCACTGGTGGCGCTGAGGCGAAATTTGCCGAGCGTCAGCTGACCGCCGTAGTTGTAGTGGTGGTCGAGCGTCAGGGTGAGGGTTTCGTCTTTCTCGACGCTGAGTGGGGCGGCGAGCACGAAGATGGCCTCGTGGGGCTCGGTCTGTTTGGGAGTTACGTCCCAGCCGCTGAGGTTTTTCGAGACTTTGCTGATAGCGGAGCTGACCGGAAATTTATCGGTGGCGTAGTCGGCACTGGCGAGACTGAACGTGAGTTGGCGAATGCCGCTGGTGGCGAATTCGGCGCTGGTCTTCGGGGCGGGGAGTTCTGCTTCGCTCCAGATGACCTGGCGCTTTTCGTCGAGCAGTTCGATGCTGTATCCGGCGATGCGCTGGTCGGCTCCACCGTCGGTGCGGTTCCACAGGGTAATGCGATCGACGGCGGCGGTGGTGCCGAGATCAACTTCCCACCAGGGGTTGGCTTCTTTGGCGGTATGGGTGGTTTTGCCCTTACCAGTGCCTTCACCGTAGTAGTCGCCATCGGTGATGCCATCGATGGCGTTTCCGGCCGGGCCTTCGTAGCCGGTGGAGCTTTGCGTGGCTTTGCCGCCGCGAGCGAGATTGGTGTCGCTGGCGAAGACTTCGACTTCGGCGAGGTTGAGAAATTTATCTTTGCCGGGCAGAGTGATGCGCACGAAGCGGCCTTTCAGGGGCTGGTCGCCGTTGTCGATGTGTCCGGTGAAGCGATTGAGGAAAAAACGTCCGTCGGGTGAGCGTCCGGCGCCGCCAGCGGGGTTGCGTTTGTCGGGCAGGGTTTCGAGTCGGAAAGCGGTGATGGGTTCTCCGACGCTGTTTTCTGCTAATGTCAGGGTGTAGCTGTCGTTCTTCGGGGAGGTGCCGCTGACAAAAATGGCATGATCAGCTTCGACGCTGAGCTTGGCTTTCTGCAGCGATTCGAGTTTAGAAAATTCGATAGGCCGCCAAGTGGTGGTGCCTTGATATTGTGCTTCCCAGTTTTGTTGTTCGACAGCGAGAGATTCGGCGGTGACGGACTGGAGTTGCTTATGAAGTTCGTCGATCTTTGCCTGCAGCTCAGTGCGCTGTTTGGCTGCCTCGGTGCCGGGGATCTGCAGGGTGGGAAAGTCGTCGTTGGTATCGACGTCGGCGGTTTGGTTGAAGTAGTCGTAGAATTGGTAGTACTCGCTGTGTTTGATCGGGTCGTATTTGTGGGTGTGGCACTCGGCGCAGCCCATCGTCAGGCCCATCCACACTTGCATGGTGGTGTTGATGCGGTCTTTGACGGCGGCGACGCGGAACTCCTCGTTGTCGGTGCCGCCTTCGGTGTTGTTCATCGAGTTGCGATGAAAGGCAGTGGCGATGCGTTGTTCGGGTGTGGCATTGGGAAGCAGATCGCCGGCCATTTGTGCGAGGGTGAATTGGTCGAACGGCATGTTGCTGTTGAGGGCGTCGATGACCCAGTCGCGGTAACCCCAGATGGTGCGCAGGTTGTCGGAGGCGTAACCCATGGAGTCAGCATAGCGAGCCAGATCGAGCCATTTGCGCGCCCAGCGCTCGCCGTAGGCGGGGGAAGCGAGCAGATCGTCGACGAGCTTTTCGTAGGCGAGGTTGGGATCTTTTTTAAAGGCGGCGAGAAAGGCATCGCGATCAGCGGGCTGCGGCGGGACACCGGTCAGGTCGAGGGAGACGCGGCGGAGGAGGAGGTGGGGGTTGGCCTGAGGAGAGGGGGTGAGATTGTCCGACTCGATGCGGGCGAGGAT
>JBBKXR010000352.1:0-34296 GCA_037969585.1 Verrucomicrobiales bacterium | reverse complement strand
TCTTGAACTCGATCTTGAGGCTGCGGCGTCGTGGATCGGTGAACTGGAACTCAAGCCGCTGACTGAGGCGAGAAAACGTGCGTCTGCGCTGCGCGACGGCACCACTAAAGCGAGCAGGCCGGAACTTTTCGCGGCGGCTCGTGGCGAGGATGCCTTTATGGCCCGGGCGGCGTTGCTGGCGTTGTCGCCTGAGCTCGCCGGGAGGAAGAACGTTGACGTCTCGCCGGAAGATGAGGTGAATACGTTATTGGCCTTGAAGCTGAGCAATGATGAAGGTGTCGCTGCTCGTTGGGTGCCGCACTTTCTCAGCAGGGACGACGCGACGGTGCGTTTCGAGACGCTGCGCTGGATCGCTGACGCTCGATTGCTGGATTTAGCAGACTAGCTAGATGCTCATTTAAGTAGCGATGGCGAGTTGTCGTTCGAATTGTTTGAAGCGGCGCTGGCGGCAAAGAATACTCTCGCCGGAAAACCGGAGGCCGGCATTTTCGATGCGGAGGAATTGCTCAATCGCATTCTCGACGATAATACGGCACCGCGTATTCGGGCTTACGCGCTAAGAATTGCGGTCAGTAAACCGCGCACGCACCCGAAGCCTGGCGTGCCGCCATCGTTGCGTTACCCGCGCGGCTTGCCTACCGAGGTGCTGGCGAAAATGCTCGATGTTGGTGATCCGGATCTGTCGCTGGAGGTCGTGCGAACTTTGGCGGGCAATCCGGTTCCGGCTCAGGCTATCTTGCGAAAGTTGGCAGCAGACGCGGCCCAGCAGACGGGCTTGCGCATTGAGGCAATCATCGGTCTGGCGGCACTTGCGGAAAAGAATGTGACGGCGTTAGTCGATCTTGCCGATGAACAGGAGGTGGCGATCGCTGAGGAAGCGTTGCGCGCACTTCGTTCGATGCCGCTGACGCCGGATCAAACGGCAAAGATCAAAGCGGCGGCGGATCGACAGCCGGCTCTCGGAGCTCTGGCTAAGGCGGTATTGTCTCCGGAATCGCTCGTGGCGGGCCGGCCCGCATTGACGGATATCGATGCTTGGCAGACGCGACTGGATGAAGTCGAAGGTGACGCCGATGTCGAAAGCGGGCGTCGCTTGTTTCATCATCCACGCCTGGCGTTGTGTGCCAACTGTCATCGTCACGAAGGACGCGGCAGCGTGGTCGGCCCGGATTTGAGCAGGGTGAGTGGTCGCGGTGATCCGGGTAATCTGCTCGAGTCGATCTTGAATCCAAATGCGGAGATCGCGCCCGAGTATCTGCCGCGCACCGTGACTTTGAAGGACGGTACCGTTTTTACTGGCATCCGATTGCGTTCATCAACGCGGGAGGCGATGCGCGATGCCAGCGGTCGCGGTGTGTCCTTCGATCGCGATGACATCGTAAAAATGGAGGAACTGCAGGTGTCATTCATGCCGACAGGTTTACCGATGTCGCTGACTGATAGTGAGTTGCGAGATTTGTTGGCTTTCCTGAAATCGGAGTCCTAGCATGCCCGGGTATGAATCCGGGTTGTAGCTTGCCGAGGCGATTTGTAAAAGGTAGGCTCGTTCTCGAAGCCGAAATTATTGCATCCACCTACTGTCGTTATGTTCACACACCCCCGTTCCCGCTTTTTGTTTTCCCTGCTGCTGTCGGCCTGTCTCAGTTGCGGAGCGTTTGCAACTACTGTCGTCGCGGAGGAGATCGAGGTATCGAGCACTTCGGGTCAATCGATGACAGTTGAGGTAATCGGATACACGGCGAGCAGCGGTAATGTTCAGATCAAGCGAAATGATGGTCAGATTTTTAACACCAAGCTTTCGGTGTTTGACGAGGAGTCTCAGAAAAAGATCGTTGCAAACGCGCCAAAGGAAATGGCCAAGCTGGATATCGATGTCTCAATCGGGCGCAAGCGCGAACGGCAGGGTGGCAGTTTTTACATGAAAAATATGATTGTCAGCACGTCCGTTAAGGTTGCGAACCGGTCGCGGGATATCGATTTGGCGAAGACTAATTTCACGATCTTGCTGGTCGGGCGGAATTCGCGTCGTTACGCAAACCGGGACGAAGATTGGTATAAAATTCTGTCGGTACAGAAATTTTCAGCGGAGTTGGCGGCGGGTAAGTCATCCGAGTTTGAACTGACTTCTTTCAAGACTTCCTACGACTCGGACAAGGACTATTCAAACGTCGGTGGATGGGAGTTTGAGGGCTACCTGCTGGTTGGTCTGGATGCGGAAGGCAAGATCGTAGCGACGAAAACGACTTTGGGTGACGTTGGAACGATCACGCTGAAAGATAATGAAAAAACGCTGAAAGCGATGGCGTTGGGTGAGGGCAGCGAGACCGAGCACGATCTGTCGCCGCGCGGTCGTCGTTGAGTTGCACTTGCCGGTGCCGTGAGCGACGTCACGAGGTGAACGTGGGCAGCATCGAAGAAATGTATCTGACAGGCTCTGCCGGTGAGCCGATGCAGAGGTGCGCCGAAGTGGTTGCGATTGCCGGGCGAGGATTGGAGGGGGATCGGTATCTACTCGGCACCGGCAGGTTCTCGCCGCGCGATGTTTGTGAAGTCACCTTAATCTCTGCCGAGGGGCTCGAGATCATGAAGCGGGATTTTGGCGTCGCGGTCGGGGAAGGTCAGCACCGTCGAAACTGGGTAACGCGCGGGATCGATCTAGAGTCGTTACGCGATCGGCGTATTGCGATCGGTGGCGATGGGGTGGTGGTGGAGTACGACCGGCCGCGGCCACCGTGTGGATACCTGCAACGCATTACCGAGCCGGGCATGACTAAGGCGATGGGGCGTGGCGGAGCAGGGATCGCCGTGCGGGTGATCAAGGGGGGAGTGGTCCGGGAAGGCGATGCGCTGACGATCTTGCCCGGCGCGGAGGCCCGACCGCGTAGGCGCTTACCTTGACTTTTCGTCTGACGGGCTTTTCGCGAAAGTCTGCCATTCGGTATCGAGGCGTTTCGTTTCCGCCGCTCCGTTGTGGGCAAGATAGCGGTAGCGGGCGCGGTAAGTCTTTCCTGCATCGATACTGAACTCGCTCTCGACCATTGGCGAAAAGCTGAAATACGGTTTGCTCGGATGAAGTCGGACCGGCTGCGGATGACGAAAATTGGTCGGATGCGAAAGCACGGCGATACCGGCCATTTTTCCGTCGACGGGTCCAAACATATCGACCCAGTTCGGGCGCGAGTGGTTACCCTCCTCGCGCGAAATGCCTTCGTTGGTCATGAATCCGGCGGCGTCGGTTTCTGACGCCAGCCATTGTGAATTGCCGCGCAGTGCCATGCCGCCGTAGTGATACTTCTCGATGACGATGGGCGATTCGGTGACGTTGGTCTGCACCAGTTCGAGGTCGAAGACGAAGGCTCCCTCATTCTCGTCGCGATCATAGACGGTGACCGTCCAGGTCTCGCGAATGATTATCTTGGGACCCTCGGCTCCGGTGCGGTCTTCGTGACGAAGCTGGACGGTGAACATGCCCGAATCCTCACCGCCCTTTACCGCTTCGACGGATTCGTGGAAGGTGCGCCCCCGATCGCTTTGCTGGTCCCAGAAATCAGTCTGCCGTCCTTCGAAATTGACCTGTCGCCAGGCAAAAAACAGCGCGTGCTGGTGAGCGTGGTCGGCGCAGAAGTCTCCGGTCAGAATCTGGCCGGCAGGATTCTTGATCGAGTGGATGTAGCCGCTGCGCCGATAAATCGGATCGATCCCTTCGGGGGATTCCTTGATCGATTTTTGATAAACCAGCACCGGCTTGCCATCGACGCTGACCGAGATGGTGTCGGACGTTTCCACGCAGACGACATCGGCGCTTGCCGGCAGCAGGAAGGACAGGAACAGAAAAACGATGGCAGTGGCTTTCATGGGAAATTGAGTGGGTTCTAGTAGCTTTTACCACGAAGGGCGCGGGACGCAGGAAGTTTTTTCACCGATTACACACGGGATTTCCTTTTCCCATTGTTCCATTCTCGTCCGCACCTAGGGTGCGAGCATGATAAAGCTCGAAATTGGTGGCCAGCAGGTCGAGATCCCCATTAATGGCAAAATGATCGGAGGTGCGGTTGCTGCGATATTGCTCGGATTTACGGTGATGACGACCTTCTATCAAGTTCAGCAGGAAGAAGAGGCGGTAGTCATGCGCTTCGGCAGATACATTAAAACCGTGAAGCCTGGGCTGCAGTTCAAGTTGCCGCTTGGAATCGACACGGTAGAATCAATTGCCGTGTTGCGGCAGTTGAAGCAGGAGTTCGGGTTTGCGACGGCGGGTGCGACCTACGCCAGCCAATCATCAAGCTACGGCGAACGTGATCAGGAAAAGCAGATGGTCACCGGTGATCTGAACGCGGCGCTTGTCGAGTGGGTGATCCAATATCGGATCGAAGATCCCAAGGAGTATCTTTTCAACGTACGCAATGCCGATGACACGTTGCGTGATGCATCCGAGTCGGTGATGCGTGAGGTGGTGGGCGATCGCACGGTCGATGAAGTGATCACAGTCGGACGACAGGAGATCGAAGCGGAGTGTCTCGCAAAGCTTCAGGCGTTGGTGAACAAATACGCGATGGGCATCAACATCAATCAAGTGCAGTTGAAAAACGTCAATCCTCCGGAAGCGGTGCAGTCCTCGTTTAATGAAGTTAATCAGGCTCAGCAGGAGCGTGAAAAGGCGGTCAACGTCGCCAATGGCCAATACAACAAGGAGGTGCCCCGAGCGAGTGGTGAGGCCGAGCAGACGATCAGTGAGGCCGAGGGTTACGCCACCGAACGCGTCAACGAGGCAGAAGGTGATGCCGGACGATTTACGGCGCTTTATACCGAATATCAGAAGGCCCCTGAAGTGACTAAGCGCCGCATCTACCTCGAAACGCTGCAGGATGTCGTGCCGCAACTGGGTAAAAAAATCATCATCGACGAAGACGCCAAGCAGATACTGCCGCTGCTGCAACTTGGTGGAGAGGGCCAAGGAAATAGCAAAAGCCAGTAGACGCGCCCTCGTCCGACTTTCCATTTTAAAACCATCTTCGTTATGAACAAAAAAAATATCGCAGGCTGCCTCGTTGCACTCGTCCTGGTTCTCGTGTTTGCCATCGCCAGTGGCGCATTTTTCACGGTCAAAGAGACCGACCAAGTTATCATCACCCAGTTCGGTAAAACGGTCGGCGACCCGATTAACTCGCCGGCATTGGAGGGTGAAGAGAAGCCTTCCGAAGCGGGTTTACACTTCAAGATTCCGTTTCTGTGGACGGTGAACAAATTCGAGAGGCGAGTGCTTGAGTGGGACGGCGTTTCGGAAGGCATGCCGACCAAGGAAAAGACCTACATTCAGGTCGATACGTATGGTCGTTGGCGTATTGCGGATCCCCTGGCATATTTTCAAAATCTTCGTGATGAGCGTCGTGCGTTGTCACGCCTCGATGACATTCTCGGTTCTGAAACCCGCAACACCATCGCTAAGCACGAGCTGATCGAAGTGATTCGAACCACCAAGGAGCGCACGCCTACCCAGCCCGAAGAACTGGTTGAAGCCGATATGACCGGAACGGTTGGCAAACTGCAGCCGATTCGTTTCGGCCGTGGCGTGCTGGAACAGGAGATCTTCGAAAAGAGTGCGGCGAAACTCGAAGGTTTGGGCATCGAACTGCTCGACGTGCGATTTAAGCGGATCAACTACAACGACAGCGTTCAGCAGCAGATCTTCGAACGCATGATCTCAGAGCGAAAACAAATCGCCGATCGCTTTCGCTCGGAAGGTGAGGGCGAAGCTGCAAAAATTCTCGGCAACATGCAGAAGGATCTGAAGGAGATTCAGTCGAAGGCCTATAAGGAAGTGCAATCGATCAAAGGCACCGCCGATGCAAAGGCGACCGAGATCTATGCTGCGGCTTACAACGAGAGTCCAGAGGCGGCGAGCTTCTACGAGTTCACCCGTACGATGGAGCTCTACGGTGAGATCCTCGGCGGCGACAGCACGGTGATCTTGTCGACCGACAGCGATCTATTCCAATACTTGAAGCGTGCCGAGCCGGCGGGAGGTTCGAGTACTGCGGCAGCTGCGGTATCGGCGAGACCTGCTCCGGCAGCCCCGGTCAAGCCCAAGGCCGCTCCTGCGCCGAAACCCACTCCGGAGCCAGCTGCCAAGCCTGCGGCTGTGCAGACGCCCACGCCGAAACCGGCTGCCACGCCAGAACCAGAGGCGGCAGCAGCGCAGTAATTAGATTCCGCCTTTTCTCACCGGCCTGCCTTCCGAGTCGTCGAGCTTTTTGCTGACCGTGACCTTGCCGCCGACGTGGGCACGGACCCACAGGGAATTGATTGGCCTGACAGAGTGAAACAGGATGGCATCGGGATCGGTGTCGGACTGAAGGCCGGGGTGGTAGACCCATCTCGGACTGTCATCTTGGTAGTAAATAAGATCCGGAATATCGAAATAACCGGGTATCAACGTTTCCAGATCGGGTGGAAATTTTCCCGATTCATCTGCGGCATAGGTTATGCAAGCATAGTTGATGCCAGTTGCGAAAGCGGTTGCTTCGCTGAGTTCAGCAGTGCTTTCAAGCTTCGCCAAAATGTCTCTACGAAAGACAATGCCACTTACCAATATCGCGGCGAGCACACCGATGACCAACAGGCGTGTGATCGGTTTGCGGCGCATCAGAAGTTGGAGGGGCTGGGCGGCGCAAACGGTTTAGCCGTTTTTCAAAACTTCACCTTCGCCAGATAGATCGCGGTTTTCTCTTCGTGGGAAGAGTAATAGCTGACCCACAGCAGATCGTCGTGCCAGACCAAGCCGGCGTAGCTGGTGTCGCCGCCGGAGGGGAGCTTTAGAAATTCGGTGAGCGTGTTTTTTTCGGGATCGAGCCAGCACAGCGAGGTGCGTGCGCCGTCATCGTAAAGCCGAGCGGCGACGACGATGCGACCGTCGGCGAGGCGGATCATGTTGGGTCCGCCGATGCGCTTGTCGATGTCTGACCAGGTCCAGTCGGTGTAGGGCGGTTTTGATTTGCCGAGCTGGCCGAGCTTGTTGCCCGATTCGTGGCGGATCAGGCACAGGGCGTTGTCGTCTTTATCGAAAAGCATGACTTCTTCGCCGCAGCCAGCGGGCGTCGCCAGCGAGGGCACCAACGTTTCGAAGGTTTTGCCATCTTCGGACCGATAGAGGCGAAGAATGCGTTGGCTGCGATCTCGATCGGTGCGGTAACCCATCGAGTAAGCTTTGTTTTTATGCCACCGCACGCGCCATAGCCAGAAACCCGGATCGCCGATGCGACGACCGGCGTCCCAGGTCTTGCCACCGTCCTCTGACAGCCATGACATCGAGTGATAGCGGATCTCGGCATCGGCGATCATGCCGGCACCGTTGAGTAGCAACTTGCCGTCCGGCGTGTGACTGATTTTTGCGTCGCGAAGATCCTCCGTCGGGTGTTCGACGAGACTCAGCGATTTCCATTTTTCTCCGTCCTCGGACTCGATGACACGCAGACTGCCGTCCGGCGAAACGTGGGCGCTGCCCTCGCGAAACACACACAACCAGCGATCGTTATCGCGGATCAGATCGGTGAAGGCATTATGCGGAGCCTTGTCCCAGATGCGCTTGCTGTAGACGAGTTCCGGATCGCCGGCGAAAGACAAGGAGAGTCCGATGAACGAAAAGAGCAGCAGGCATGTAGAAAAGAGGGCAGGGCGAATCATAGTGAGATGTAGATTTGATCTAGCGGAGTTTAAGGATATGGGCGGCTGAGGTTAATTATTTTTGGCGGGTTCAGCGGCGGCGGCCTGCTCACGCTGTTGCTCCTTTTCCTTCTCGATCTCTTTCTCACGGATTGCGGAAAACGTAGCGCCACCCTTTGTCGACGCTTCGCGATAGTCCGTCATTGAGCGCATGTGTTTGGTGAACTCGCCTGCATCGATGAGGTCGCCCTTCAACCAATAGCCTTCCTTTTTCTGGAGCTTCAGCGCATCGCGAGCGCCAGAGGCGAGCTTGCGGGCGCGATCGGACCACTCCTTTTCGGAATCAGGCGCAGATCGCTCGCGTTTGGCGAGAATGTCGTCACGGCTTTGAGTGAGTTGTTCCTCGAAGCGTGTCAGCCCGCGACCGAAGCTTCCGGAAATTTTGAATCCGTAGTGGGTCGGCAGATTGCTGTCATCGTAGGTGACGAGGTAGGTGTCGGCCTCGCAGTAGAGTGCGCGGTTGGTTTGCAATTCGTAAAAGCGTGCCCACTCGCCGTCCTTGAGTTGATTCTTTTTGAACCACTCCAATGCCTCCGAAAGCGTCGCGATGTAGCGATCGTCACCCGTGACTAACCAGATCTCGTGAAGGGCTTCCATCGCGCCGAAGCTTTCGACAGAGCACGCTGCCGGCGGCTCAAATTTTCGCGCCCAGGTCGGGTGCATATCGAAATCGTACTGCTGCGCCCAGACTCGTTGTGGCTCGGGCAACTGGGCGAGCAGCAGGAAATCGCCGAGGCGCTTGGCCGCATCGAGAAAGCGCTGATTGTTTTCGCGCTCAAGTTCGTAAGCCTCGAGCAACAGGCGCATGACGTTGAGCAGATTGTGGTCGTTGAGCGTGTAGTGAACGGTGTAGTCAATTTTCGGATACGTGCGTGACCACTCGGCGGGAAAGCTGGCGGCGATGACCGGCAGATCGGCATCCGCAGGACCTGAGAAATGCTGAGGCCAACCGCCGTTCGGAGCCTGCGCGGCGAGCAGCCCGTCGAGCGCGAAGTCGAGTGCCTGGCGAACAGAGGCGACGTCTTTTCCGGTATCGGAGTTGGCGAATTCGAGTAGAAAACGGATCGCTGACTGCGTCTTGTTGTCGTCGAGTGATGCGCGCGCGCTGCGATTGCCGAGTTCGATATCACCCGCTTCGATGTCACGGCGATAGTGGTAGCGGCGAGCGTGCTGCAACTCAAAGCTGAACTCAGAGGTCCAGCCTCCGGAAGCCAATTGGCACCAGGCGAGGGCTCCGGCGGCTTCCTTGGCGCCTTGTAGAAACAGCGCGTCGCCGTTTTCAAGATGAGCTTCAAGCATGGCCAGACCGACGTTGGGTGTGCCGGGCGGTTGAATCGAAATAAGCGCCGGACCGTTCTGGTTTTCGGTGTGCGAATCGCTCAGGTCGCGCGGCCACGCCGTGGCGTAACCTCCGGCCATTGACAGGTTGCTGCGGAAATAGGCCGCGGCTTTTTTCATGGCCTTCAGCAAGTCCTCCGAGTCCGAGTATTTCGGTAGTGGCGGAGGTTCTGGCGGTGCTTGAGCTGGTTTGCTGTCCTGAGAAAAAACTGACTGAGATGAGAGTGTCAACGCAGCACAAGCGAACAACAGCAAAGTCGAGACGGGATGTTCTTTCATGAAATCAATAAGTTGGAAGATGCTGCGGAAAAGTCGTTACGCACCGATTTTTCGCTGCGCATTGATGCCAAGCGCGGCGAGCATTGCGACTAGGTAACCGGCGGAGAACAGCAGGAACGCTTCGTGCCAGTCGCCGTTGCCGTCCCACTTGGTGAGCACGATCGGCACCAGTAGAGGCGTGGTAAAGGCGCCGAGATTTCCCCACATGTTGCCCCAGCCAAAAACAGCTGCAGTGTTTCGTCCGCCGACGTCTTGCATGTAGGCCCAGATAGCGGGTACGCTTAAATCTGTAACGAAGGCGACCACAGCTGCTGCGGCAATGAATGACCAAGCGGATTCTAATCGCAGACAGCACAGGTAGGCGACGAGAGCGATGGCATAGCAGATAACGATCGGCAGTGAACGGCCCCAACGAACGCCGAGTTTTCGCGTCGCCACATCGGTCAGACGACCGCCGCATAGCATGCCGACGATGCCGGCAAAAAGCACCAGTGTGGACATCAATCCGCCGATCTTCGGGTCGACACCTTTGACCTCTTTCAAATAAGTCGGTAGCCAGGTCACCAAAAACACCCAGCCGATGTTGATGCCGAACTGCAGTGCACACATCAGCCACATTGTGCCGCTCTTCATGAGCAGATGGATCGGCGGAAAAGGAGGTGGGCCGGCGGTCGGTGTGTCTTCATCGCCAGCTGTGATGAGTTCGCGTTCGGCGTCGTTGCAGCGCGGATGTTCGTCCGGTGTCTCGCGGAAAACTTTCCAAAACAGAAGTGCGACCAACAGGCCGGACGATCCGTAGAGCACGAGCACCCAGCGCCAGCCGAGGTAGTCGCTCAAAAGCCAAGCGGTCAGCAGCGGAGCGAGCGCACCGCCGAGGCGTCCGCCGAAAGAGACAATACTGCTCGCTGTACCGCGACTCGCCAGGGGTGTCCAGCGACGGATCAGGCTGCCCGCCGTCGGATAGCAGCCAGCCTGCGCGATACCGAAAACGATCCGCGCCGCGATCAGCATGAGGAAGCCGTTGGCCAGTCCGGTCAGGGCGGTGCAAACCGACCAGAGCACGATATAGATTGGCAACATGCGGCGCGCGCCGAAGCGATCTGAAAGCCAACCGGCGGGAACCTGAAAGAGTGCGTAGGAGAAGAAGAAAGCCGACAGGACGACACCCGTTTGTTCTTTCGACAGCGAAAGTTCGACCTGAAAGGAATCAAGCTTAGCGATTTCCGCGATACAGATGCGATCGAGATAGAGCAACACTGCCGCCAGCGTCGTGGTGCCGATCACCCGATGGCGGACTGCGCTGGGTAACTCGCCGCTCATGCTTCGCTGCGTCGGTATTGGTTTTCGCCCGATCGAAAAAGCTCAGGCAGCAAGGCCGTTCCAAGCCCCGGATCCGTCGGTGGCAAAAGGCGACCGTTTTCGATCTGCGGCTGCCGATCGATGAGACTTTCGTAAAAGGTGCGAATGTGGGCGCGCACAGTTTCCTGAAACACCACGTTGGTTGATGCGATCGAACAGTGCAGTCCAGAAAACAGCGTCAGCGGTCCGGTGCAGTCGTGCATCGTCGCCGGCAGATTGTAGCTCTGCGCGAGTTCGATGATGCGTCGCGTTTCGCTGATGCCTCCCGCCCAGGTCGGATCGACCATGACGTAGTCGGCGGCATTGGCTTCCAGCAGCGGCCGATAGGCGGTGCGGCTGAGCAGCATTTCGCTGGCGGCGATCGGCAGTCCGGAGCGGTGGCGGAAATCGGCGAGCGTGTCGATACTGTCGAGCGGCAGAAAATCTTCGAGCCAAAGCGGTCGGATTTCTCTCAAGGCGTCGGCGAGGCGCAAAGCGGTCGGCAGCCGAAAAAAGGCGTGCCCTTCAATCATGATCTCAATGCGATCGCCGACCCGATCGCGAATCTTCCGTAGCGGCTTCATGCCTTCCTCGATTTCGGCGGGGGAGAGGTAGACGCCGCTGCCGCGGCGGTGCACGTAGCGGTCGAAAGGCCAGAGCTTCATGCCGGCGATGCCTTCGGAGATGAGCTCTTCGGCGAGATCGTCAGCGGCGTGAATCGACGACCAGTTATCCTGGAGCGGACCGGGTTCGCCTTCGTCGCCGTAACCGGGCCAGCCGGGGTGGCCTGGAGTTTCGGATGCGACGCCTTTCACCGCTCCATAACCGGGGCCGCCACAGGTATTATAAATGGCGACCGATGACTGCGACTGGCCGCCGAGCAATTTCCAGACGGGTTGACCACAGACTTGGCCGAGAATATCCCAGAGGGCGACATCGATCGCGGACAGGGCGCGCATTTCCGCTCCGGGAGCGCCGAACGCGGAGCAGCGTTCGTAGAGAAACCGCCAATGCGCTTCGATGTCGGTGGCCTCGGCACCGATCAGTCGCTCGGCCATCCAATCGTGGATCAGTGACTGGATGGCGTGCGGCGTGTAATAGGTCTCACCGCATCCGATCAGGCCGTCGTCGGTGTGGATGCGAACCAGGATGAGATTCGGCATGATGGCCGAAGGGATCGAGGTTTCGATGGCGGTGATTTTCGGCATGGCGTGTAGTCGAGTATCAGTCCCACGTGAGACGATTTTGTTGAAGCCAAAAATAGGAAGAATCGCGCATGCGGGATCAATTGCGGACACCGTAATTAAGGCCTTTCCGACAAGGGGCAAATTGTGGTCTGCTAGGCGGTGATGGTTTTCGCCAAATTATTCCCCTGCTTAAGTCTCGCTGCGGCGATGCTGATGGCGGTTTCTTGCGCGTCGAATTCGGCGAATTCACCGGTGATCCTTAAAGGACGCCCGCAGGTGACATTGGCGCCGTCCTCGTCACAGGTTTCGGGAACGAGATTGGCTGCGGCGATTTCGCCGAGCGTGCAGCAGCATCTGGGAAAGTCGGGTTTTCGTTTGCTCGATCGAGGTGAAGAGGCATTTATCGCGCGTCTTGCAATGATCGAGGCGGCGGAAAAAACGCTCGATGCGCAGTATTACGTTTGGCGCAGCGATGCAACCGGCACGGTTTTACTCGAACGCCTTATGGCGGCGGCCGATCGCGGGGTTCGGGTGCGGCTTCTGGTCGACGACATGCTCTACGGTCGCGATGATTCGAAAGTCGCGGCGCTGACGGTCCATCCCAACGTTGATGTCCGGCTTTACAATCCACTTAAGGGCGATGGCACGCAGGCGATGAAGCGCTATTGGGATTTGCTAACCAATTTTGGTGAGCTCAATCACCGCATGCACAACAAGTTTATGATCGCTGACAACCAAGTGGTGATCACCGGTGGTCGGAACGTCGGTAACAAGTATTACGGGGTGAACAAAAAATTGGTGTTTCGTGATCTCGATGTGCTGGCCTATGGACCTGTGGTGGCGCAGTCGTCGGGGGCGTTTGATGCGTACTGGAACAGCGAGCGCTCGCGTCCGGTCGAGGGGCGGTTTCGCGATCTTTTGAATTCCCGTGATACCGATGAGGAGTGCGCGGATCTACGCGACAAGGTGGCGAAATTTGTGAGCGAAGAACAATTTCCGTATCCGGCTAATATGGATGCGCGACGTGCGGTGTCGTTGCTGCGTCCAACCGGTAGCGGCTTTGGACCTGAGCCGGAGCCAATGTTCTGGTGCCCGGCACGACTGGTGGTCGACACTTTGGCGAAGGGCGATGAACCGGGACTTGAGCACGGATCGATGGTCGCCGAGGAAATCGAAAGACTTGCCCTGAGTGCTGAAAAGGAGATCGTCGTCGAAACCGCTTACTTAGTGCCGAGGGAGAGAATGCTCGGCTTGCTGGAGAACAATAAGCATCGAGGTGTGGAAATGCGGCTGCTTACGAATTCAATTGCGTCGACCAATCAGATGTCAGTGCATGCATTTTATCAGAAAACCAGAGAGCAGCTGATCGAGAGCGGCGTGGATCTTTATGAGATTAACGTCGACGCGGATTCGTTGGCGATCCATTCGGCCTCGCCCGGAGCGCATTTAGGATTGCATGCCAAAACTATGGTGATCGATGCCAAGACGTCATTCGTCGGTACTTTCAACATCGATCCAAGGTCGGCGAAGTGGAATTCGGAGACGGGAGTCGTGATCGAAAGTGAGGCATTCGCAAAGCATTTGCTGGGGCGCTTGGAGCGTGATTTTGATCCGGCCAACAGTTGGCGGGTGCGACTCGATGAGAACGGTCGAATGGTATGGGAGGGGGAGCAAGGTGGCCAACCGGTGGAGCTTCGCGACGAACCGGGGGCGACCAAAGGGTTGAAATTTAAAAGTTGGTTGTTCGGTATTTTGCCGATCGCGGATCAGGTGTGATTTTGGTGGTTCTGTCAGGCTCTTACTCGAGATGGAAATGCGAGACCGTTTATTAGAATGCCTGGGCGGAGAGTGGCCGCAATCAGGGCCGCTGCGGGTGGAAACGACTGCTGCGACGATAGTGAAAAATGGCTATCGAATTGAGTCGTTGAGCTACGAGGCTGAGCTGAGTGATCGGGTTCCTGCGTTTTTGCTGGTTCCTGATGGCGTCGACGCCGACCATCCAGCGCCGGCGATAGCGGTGTGGCATCAGCATGGTGGGCAATACGATCTGGGAAAGTCTGAACCGGCCGGGCTTGCAGGGGACCCGATGCATCACACCGGAGCGAAATTTGCGAAGTTGGGTTACGTGGTCTTGTGTATCGATGCGCTCGGTTTTGAGGAGCGTCAGGATCCGACTGGTAAATTGAGGGGAGGCGACTACGAGCGATTCATTTTTCTAGACTATGTGTTGAAGGGGAAGTCGCTTGCCTGGAAGAACATTCTGGACATGCGCCGTGCCATCGATCTGCTTTGCGCGAGGCCCGAGGTCGATGCAGATCGGATCGGCTGTTTCGGTCATTCGATGGGATCGACGCATGTGTGGCTGGTTGGACCGTTTGAATCTCGACTGAAATGCATGGTGGCGAACTGTTGTCTGCCGACCTATCGCGCAATTGCCGACGAACATATACTGCATTGCTTTCCAAACTTTGTCCCTGGTTGGTGGCAGCATGGCGATATTCCGGAGATTGCGGCATTGATCGCTCCAAGGGCGCTGCACATTAATCTTGGCGGGAGAGATGGTGGATCGCCGATCGACGAAGCGCGTGCAGGCGTCGAGCGTATTGCTCGAATCTACGCGCAGGCCGGAGCAGGAGAGAATTTCAGCGCTTTCATCGAAATTGATGCCGGGCACGTTATTTCGGACCAGATGTGGGTTAACTCAAAGAAGTGGATTCATCAACATCTGCGCGGGTAAGAAGATAGGGGTAAGAAATTAGACAATCATACGGCGTGGAAGAGTGGATGGATCCGATAACAGGATTAGCCAATGTCGATGGTATAATATTCCGGTAAATATATTTATTGTCATAGCGGGTTTTTCTGTCAGGATTATGGGGTCGCTACAGTTCTCAATTCTTCTGCTATGCCCCGCCGTCTTCTTCGCACCCACTCCGAGTCTTACTACCATGTCATATCGCGGGTAGTGGATCGGAATCGCACGTTGCGGGAGGTAGAGAAGCGGCATTTTTACAAATGGATGCGGCGCTTGGAGGAATTTTGTGGCCTGCAGGTGGTGACTTTTTGTTTGATGGAGAATCACTTCCATCTACTGGTTCGGGTGCCGCCGCGAGATGCTCAGGAAGTGCTTACTGAGACGCGGCTGCGGGAGCTGCTGCCATTGATCTATCGGCGGCGGGAGTTGATGGAGGCCTTGGATGAGCTGGATCGGGCGGGACGGGATTCGACGGGGAAATGGATGGATGAGGTGCTGACTCGCTATCAGGCGCGGCGGTTTTCGCTATCGGTGTTTCTGAAGGAACTGAAGCAACGCTATACACGTTGGCACAATCGGCGGCACCGACGTTCGGGGACTTTGTGGGAGCATCGCTTTCGCAGTATTTTGGTAGAGGGGGAAGAGACAGCGTTGTTGACGATTGCCGCGTATATCGATTTGAATCCGGTGCGGGCGGGTATTGTCGGTGATCCAAAGGATTATCGCTGGAGCGGCTATGGTGAGGCGGTGGCGGGTAACAAGATTGCCCGCAAGGGCTTGGGAATGATTTTGGCGCGGACGACGTTTGGTAAAAATCGTCGGGTGACGTGGCATTCGACGGCGCCGCGGTATCGAGTGTTGTTATATGGGCAGGGCGAAGAGCGGGATATCGACCCGAGCACGGGATCGAAAGGGCGACTGGGGATGACGCGAGCCGAAGTGGAGAAGGTGCTGGAGCGTGGCGGCGAATTGAGCGTAAGCGAAGTGCTGCGTTGCAAGGTTCGTTACTTTACCGACGGAGCGGCGGTTGGGGGGGCGGAATTTTTGCAGGAGGTGTTTGAGGAGAATCGCGAACGCTTCAGCGAGAAGCGAAGCACAGGGGGACAGCGCATGCGAGGTTCAGACTGGGGTGGTATGCAGGTGTTGAGGGGGCTGTCCCAAAAGGTATTCGGTTGAGTGATGGGGCGAGGGGAAACGACTGTTGGTATCTGTTTTCGATCCGGCAGTGTGCCGCGGTGAGGCAGATTTACGTGAAATCAGTGTGGTTGAATTTTCATCGGCTGCGAGCTTATGTTACGGGCAGTGAGAATTCGGAATAAACGTGAAGGGCTCTTGCTCGCAGCTTTTGCATTGGCCGTTGTTTGGTTGGGGGCGTGCGGAGATGTGCGGTCTTCGGATGATGATGCCGTAGCGATGGCGGCACAGGCGGCGCGTGCCTACTCGGATCTCGAATCAGCGGCGCACGAATATTGGACGCGGCCGCTGAAGGATCGATTTACGGCTCTTGGCGAGGACTTTGAGTCGGGCAAGGTGGCGCTCGATCGGTCGAGTGAGTTGGCGTATCTGACGAGCTTGCTTGAGGCACTCGAAATATCGCCGGCATCACAGATGTTGGTTTTTTCGACGACGAGTCTGCAGTTGCGTTTGATCTCGCCGAAGAATCCGCGGGCGGTCTACTTCAACGAGAACATCCATCTTGGTTACATCCCTGGTGGTCGCATCGAGATAATGTCGATGGATCCTGAGTTGGGCGGCATTTTTTACATTTTCGACATTCCGCAGGGTAATGCGGCGCCGGAGTTGGAGCGGGCGAACAAGTGCATGAACTGCCATGCGAAAAAGCAAAATGGCTATGTGCCGACGCCTGTGATCAAGTCGGTGTTGCCGGGAATCACGGGTGGTAGTCTGGATTCATTCCGACGGGAGACGTCGGGCCATGGGGTACCCTTCGAGGAGCGCTTCGGAGGGTGGCATGTCAGTGGCGAGGGTGGCATCAAGAAGCACTGGGGAAATGTCATCGGTCGGCAGAATGGTGCGAAAATTGATGAGGTCGAAAACTCGATGGGTAAGAACTATGATTTGGCGACCTATCCGGTGGCTACCAGTGACATTTTGCCTCATCTCCTGCATGAGCATCAGACGGGGTTCGCGCATCGGGTGGTTGAGTCAGCATATCGGGCGCGGAGCTATTTTCATGAAGCTGCGAAAAGTGGCGTTGGTGGTCAGGCGCGGCTAAGTGCGGCGCACTTGCTGGAGTTGCAGGGGCAGGCGGATCGTCTGACGCGCTACATCTTGTTCGCCGATGAAGCTGAGCTGCCGGGTGGTGGGATCGAAGGTGACGCCGATTATAAACGGTTCTTTTTGCTTAACCGGAAACAGGCGAGCAATGGTCTGGCGCTGAAAGATTTTGATTTGAAAACTCGGCTGTTCAAGGTGCGCTGCAGTTACATGATCTACAGCGATGCGTTCAGCGGGTTGCATCCGGAGTTCAAGGCGATGGTGTATCGTAGTCTAGCGGAGGCGATCAGTACGGCTCGGCCGAGTCCCGATTACGCTTATCTGTCGCACGGTGAGAAAGAAGCGATTCGGGTGATATTGGGGGATACGCTGGATGATTTGCCAGCGTACTGGAAATAGTCGCTGAGCGACGAAGTTAGGAGTTGGCACAAAAAAACAGGCGCTCCGACCTGAGTCGAAACGCCTGTTTCTGAATTTTATCTAACGTCTTAGTTCAGACGTCGATGACCGGATTAGCCTTTTGGTTTTTCGGTCTTCTGGTCAGCTGCGACCCAGCCGCTGATGCCAGCGGAGAGGTGCTTGACGTTGGTGTAGCCGAGTTCAGCAGCGGCGTCAGCAGCACGCTTGTAAGCGCTGCAGCTGGGGCCACCACAATAGGCGACGATGAGAGCGTCTTTGTCTTTGGGAAGTGATTTAGCCAGATCTTCCTTAGCAGCGGAAAAGTCGATGGCCGTGGGGACGTGGCCGCGATTTTTGTAGGATGCGGAGCCGTTGACGTCGATGACGGTGACTTTCTTGGCATCGATGGCTTCTTTGAGCTCTTTAATGCTGATGTCTTCGTATTCACCGGCGAAGGCGGCAGTTGAAGCGATGAGGGTGGCTGCGAACAGTGCGATTATTTTTTTCATGGTCTTGGGTCTCAGTGTTTTTTTTTGATTTCGGGAGATTTTACGAATTCCCGGTTTCGCCGTCACAATTCGGGACGGAAATGGGCAAGCTCAATATGAACTTCATAAGTGGGTCGTCGACAAGGTCTTTCTGCTTACGCAAATGTGATCAAAAACTTAGCAACCAATGGTGGTTGGCGGGTTAATCGCCTGATTGCCAGATCAATACCGCGACTACTTCGAGGCGTCAATGCAGTAGAGAATCGACTCTGATCTGGCAAATAATTGGCCCTGAATTGGTGCCAGGGTAGCGCGAAAGATCTCGTCGGGTTTGGCACCGATCGAGTTACGGGCGATTAGTTCGTAGGTTTTGCCGGGACGAATCACGAGAACGTCGCCGCCGTTGACTGCTTGCATATAAACCAGTCCATTGGCGACGAGGGGCGCGCTGGCGAGAGCAACGCCTTCGCCGAGCCGATCGAACCAGAGCATTTTGCCGGTTTTAGAATCATAGCAGGTGCCGATGCCGTCCATATTTGCGGTGACCACGAAGTCGCCGACGACGGCGGGCGCGGGCAGGTCGCGGCCTTTTCGTCGGGGCGCGTGCCATTTCATGTGGGACTGGGTAACATCGCCGATGCCGCCGGGGGTGACACTGTAGGTGTCGCCGGGTTGGCCATTGATGACGTATAGTTTTTCGCCGTCGAAGTCGGGGCTGGGCGAGCCTCTTCCGTTGAAGCCGCGACAAAACCACAGCTCTTTGCCGCTTTCGGGATCGTAGCCGCGAATGCCGAACTCACCGTTGAGGACGATTTCATTTTTGCCGTCGGCGGTAGTGATATGGACTGGTGTCGACCATCCGCCGCGCGGTTTGTCTTCGCGTTTGGTCTGCCAGACGGGCGCGCCGGTATCGATGTCGAGTGCGATCAACGACGAGGCGCCCTCAGCGTCGAGATTCTGAATGACCTTGCCGCCGACAATCAGCGGTGAAGCTGCGACGCCCCATGGGCCGGGGAAGTCACCGACCTGACGCGACCAGCGTTCTTTGCCGTCGAGGTCGAAGCAGTGAATGCCGGCCGGTCCGAAAAATGCCACCACGTGTGTGCCATCGGTGGCGCAACTGGGGGTGGCAAAAGAGTTCATTTTGTGGGGCGTTTCGGTGGTCGGCGATTTGATGGTTTTTTCCCAAATCGTCGAACCGTCTTCACGGTTGACGCAAAAGACGTAACGCTCGCTGCCGTCGATCGCGGCGCTGGTCAGGAAAATTTTATCACCCCAGTTGATAGGTGACGATTGTCCGGCACCTTTCAGCTCGATTTTCCAAGCAACTGAATCGGCGCTCCATTGGCTGGGTACGTCGGTGGCGACACTGTGGCCGAGGCCATCAGGACCGCGAAATTGCGGCCAGTTTTCTTCGGCCCGTGAGGTGCTAACAATGATGGTTCCGGCGAGGAATAGCAGGAGCAGAATGGTATTTTTCATGGAGCGGGCGGCAAGTTGATTGCCAATGTGCAGGATAGTGGTCGAAAAGGCAATCCGGCGGCGCGATTGCGTGGTATGGTCGTTCTGCGGTCTGAGTGGCGTCACTGCAAAGGCGCCATCAGACGAGAAGCTCTGCAGGCGGCGCGGAACCATAGCGGGCGTTTGGAGAACTCGCCGAGTTCGACTTCGCGGCTGCGGCAAAAGTCGAGGGTCAGCATTTTTCCAACGTCGGCGACAAACTCGGGTGCAGCTACCAGGGCGATGATCTCGAAGTTGAGGCGGAATGAGCGATTGTCGAGGTTGGCGGTACCGACCGAGGCGATACGGTCGTCGATGAGCATGACTTTCTGGTGAAGAAAGCCTTCTTCGTAGCGGTAAAGTTTTACTCCGGCACCGAGCATATCGGGATAGTAGGCGAACGATGACAGATACGGCAGCAGATGATCGGGCCGACTCGGCAGCAATATGCGAACGTCGACGCCGCGTAGCGCCGCGGCCTGGAGGTCGGCAACGATCGCTGCATCGGGAACGAAATATGGACTGGCGATCCACAGCCGTTCACGAGCCGAGTGGGCGGCTGCAACGAACAGCAATTGTGCCGAATCAAACTGATCAACGGGAGCGGTTGGTGCGATCAGGACAGGGAAATCTGCGCGATGTGGTTTTGGCGTCCAGCACCAGTTATCCGGAATGTCGCCAGTCATCCAGTGCCAGTCTTCGAGAAATACTATCTGCACGCAGGTCACGGCCGGCCCTTTGAGTCGCAGGTGGGTGTCGCGCCAAGTCCCGAACTTTGGATGCTCCCCAAGGTACTCGTCACCGATGTTCATGCCGCCGACAAAAGCCACTTCGCCGTCAGCAATGAGAATTTTGCGATGGTTTCGGAAGTTGAGCTGGAAACGAAAGATGCCGCGAGTGGAACGAAACGGCTGTATTATGACGCCAGCATCGTCGAGGCGGTCGATGTATTCTTGTGACAGCTTGGATGAGCCAACGCTATCCCAGGCGAAGTAGACCTGCACGCCCTCCTTGGCTTTTCGGATTAAGGCATCGCGAAAGCGGGCGCCGAGCAGGTCGTCTTTGATGATGAAAAAGAACACCAGCAGGTAGTTTTCGGCATCCTCAATCGCTTCGAACATTTCTTCGAACGCATCCTTGCCGTTGACGTAGAGCTTTGCCTGATTGTCACCGGTGATCGGCAGCTGGGCGAGGCGTTGCGCGGTTTCCAAAAATCCGTCGGACTCGCCGAAAGTCTTTGGATCGAGCCGGTAGTCGACCAGATCCTTTTGCAATTCGGGATAGATCGATTCGATGCGGTCGTCGACTTTTCGGCGCGAACTGATGTAGCCCTCAAACTTGCTGCGTCCGGCGAAAAGATAGATGGGCAGGGCGACGATTGGCATGCTGATCAACGAAACCGCCCAGGCGATCGATCCCTGCGGAGTGCGTGAAGTCATCACCGCCCGACCGGCGGCATAGACGCCGAGCAACTGGATCAGCGGATAGATGACGCCGAAGCTGTAGATCAGCCATTCAGGGAGACGCATGATTAATTCATAGCTGTGTAGATGCCGAGCTGCCAGTGCGAAAAGCAGAGCAGATCTTTCGTCAGCTTAAGCCTTGAGGGTGATTAGACTCACTTCCGGTCGGCAGAAAAATCTAGCAGGTGGTCCGATGGTGCCGATGCCGCGGGTCACGTAGAGCCGGGCGCCGGCTTCTCCGAATGGCCCGGCGGCGTATTTTTTACCCCAACTGGGGAGTAAAAGTGGGCCAATAAACGGTGCACAGATCTGGCCACCGTGAGTGTGCCCAGAGACCTGCAATATTGGGCGGGGCCCATCCCTGACAGGGTAAACGTCGAAGTAATCTGGCTCGTGCATGCTGAGAATGCGCGGCATTTCCTTCGGCAAATCCTTGGTCGCATCGCGCGGGTCGGGATGCCCTCCCCAGACGCTGTCGAGGCCGATCACGGCAAAGTCTTGGCCGCTGTAGTTAAGAATGCGGGATTCGTTGCGCAGGATTTCGACGCCGTTCTTGCTCAAGGCATCGGTAACGACCTGCACGCTGGACCAGTGATCGTGGTTCCCGGTTGAAGCAAACACACCGAGTTGGCTGCGCAGACTTTTCAGGTGGGGCGCGAATTGACGAGCAGCGAGGGCATCGTGGCTGACGAAATCGCCAGGCAAAAGGACGATGTGCGGATCCTGTGCATTGCTCAGTGCAACGGCGTCGTCGACCAAATCGCCATCCAGCGTTTCATCGAAGTGAAAATCAGACATCACCGCGACACGTAAGCCATCGAGTTTGGCATGTTCAGGAAGTAGCGGGCAGGTGCTTTGCTCGACCACCAGCCCGGACCTTCCGCGTGTCGCGCCGTAGGCGTAGGGGGTCGCAAAAGTCGCGCCGAGAGCCGCTACTCGCAGAACAGCGCGGCGAGTGATCAATTTCATCATTGGTGAGGAATATCCCGTCACGCGCCCCATGTAGCAAGATCGGACGGAAATTTAATCTCAGTTTGTAAATATATTATTTTACCGGAATTATAAAGAGCTTTGAGTTTACAGTTGGAGGAGAGGGCGGAAATGCGGGCTATGCGGGGATTGCTTTCCTGTGGTTGATCGGTCACGGTGTCGCTTCTTTCGCCCGCTCCGACAGCGCTAGTCATGGCTCCCGAAACCAGTTCTTTCACCGATCTCAGTTTTATCTTCCTCAGCATCGTGCTCGAGGGGCTGCCGTTCATTGTGCTGGGGACGCTGATTTCCGGCTTCATCGATGCCTACCTGCCGCCCGGTCTGATCGATAAGGTCCTGCCTAAAAATCGATGGGTGGCGATCATTGTCAGCGGCTTGCTTGGCGCTGTTCTGCCCGTGTGCGAATGCGCAATCGTTCCAGTGATTCGGCGGCTGATTCGCAAGGGGCTGCCGGTGTCGTGTGCGATCACTTACATGCTGTCGGCACCAATCATCAATCCGATTGTGGTGATCAGCACGATGAGCGCGTTCGGCACGGACAAGAGCAAGTTTAAGCTTGGTAACCAGGCCGTCGATCTTGCCGAGAATCCGATCTTTATCACCTCAAGTCGCTTGGCGATCGCATTCATCATTACGGTAGCGGTCGGCTTTGTGGTGCAAAAAATGCGCCGTGAGTCGGTTTTACAAGAGCATGTTTACCGCGGCATCGACGATGACCATGCTGACGTTGGTCCGCATATCGAGAAAACCGAACATGGGCACGGACACGGGCACGATGATGACCACGATCATGAACATTGCGACCATGATCACGGTCACGCAGACGACGGGCAAGATCACGAACACGATCACGGCCACGATCCGGTAGCTGCGCCGAAGCCTGACAAGCTTGTGTTGGCAATGCGCACGGCAATGCGCGATTTTGTTGATGTCGGCATGTATTTCACGATCGGCGTGCTGATCACGGCGTTGTTCAAAGCCTACGTGACTGAGGACTTGGTGCGCATCTTCAATCAGAGCGAGTGGGTGAGCGTGCAATTGATGATGATTCTGGCCTTCGTGTTGTCGTTGTGCAGCACTTCGGACGCGTTTATTGCCGCCAATTTCCCCGCGCCGATTGCCGGTAAGTTGGCGTTTTTGATTTTCGGTCCGATGCTGGACGTGAAGTTGGTGTTCATGTATCTCGCCGTGTTCCGCCGCAAGTTCGTCCTTGGCCTGTCGCTGGTCTTGTTTGTCGCAGTTGGCACGCTGTGTTATTTTTGGATGCGCTTCTTTTAGGAAATGGGTGCGAATGCTGCGAAAGGAAATTCTGCGATGAATCGAAAACTGCTCCACTTTTGTTCGGTCGCCGTCGTGCTTTTTTTGGCGGCGCTGTTTCTGTATTTTTACATCTCTGGGCGGATCGATCCCTATGTCGCGCCGGAATTTCGACGTTGGGCTTTGGCAGCTGGACTTGGTCTGGCGGTGCTGGGTTTGTTCAATTTGGCGACGGCGAATCAAGCGGCAGCTTGTGGTCACGATCACGGGCACGATCACGATGGTGGCCATGATCACGATCATGGCGAAGACGGCTGTTGCGACCATGATCATGACCATGACCACGGCGATGTCGAAGAGGAGCATCACCACCACGAGGAGTCAGCCTCCGGCGTCATTCTCGCTTTGGTCGTTTTGACTTTGCCAATGTTGGTGGCAGCAAATTCGTCGGTCGATCGATTCAGCACGGAGTATGCGATCCGCTGGGCGAACATCACCGAAAAATTGCATCGTCTGGAGTTGAATCGAAAGCGCGAGCGCGAGCAGACGGTGGCCAAAGCTGAACCGAAACAGACCCCGCACGGGGGTAAAGCTGCGGTGCAAACGGCACAGCAACCATCACCTGAAACAGCCTCGTCGACGCCTTCGGTTGCGGATACACCGCCGACGCCTGTCGCCGGCAGAGAGGGCGAGAGCACCGAAATCGCTACGGCCGACACGCCTCCCGCGACGAAACCAGTAGGTGCTCCGGAAGCGGCAGGCGAAGGTGCCAGCGCTGCGGATAGTCCACCTGCAACCGCCGAAAAAAGCGAAGACGACGATGGTTGGGGCGAGTTCACGTTGGAAGACCTCAAACGCATGGTGCCGCAGAGTTCTGAAGGCAATTTCATGCTCGAAGTTCCGCAGCTTTTCTATACCGCCAACGATACCGAGTTGCAGCGCGTGCTCGAAGGGCTGCCGATCGAGACGATCGCTCAGGTGATGCCAGTATCCACGGATGACGCTGATGTTGCTGCCGAGGGCGCTGCCTTACCGGCGACTCCGACGCCGATTGATAACAGTAAACGGCTGCGCCTGTTTCGTATGTTCATCGAGTGTTGTGCTGCCGATATGCGGCCGCTCCCGGTCACGATTCAATTCAAGGATGCTTTGCCGGAATATGAAGAAATGGGCTGGGTGAAAGTTGTCGGCAAGGTGCGCTACGAACACGTCGACGGAGTGACGACACCGATCGTCGACGTGATTACGATGGAGCCTACGGCTGAGCCGATGGACATGATGGTTTACTAGCTGTTTAGCTGAGGTGCTACAGCGGTGGCGCGGTCGCCTATTTCTTCACGAAAGGTTCCTGAAAGGTGACTTCCAGGTCGGGCAGGAAAGTGCTCAGCGTTTGGACAAGAGTTTCGTAGCGAGCAATCGATGCTTCAGCCTTGTCTCCGCGGGCAGGGTAAATGTGCAGGCGGGTCAATGTTTTGATTTCGCCGATCTTGGCAAAGGTTTCCGGCGAAAATGATTCGGCGTTTTCGAGGCCGAGGTAGGTGAGTTTCAGCTTCGCGAGTTTAGCGATTCCATCGGCAGTGATGTTGATTTCCTGATCGCGCGGGGCAGCGAAATCGACGCGCAATTCGGTAAGCTTGGGGAAGTGCTCGACGATGTGGATGAGGTGCGAGTCGTCGGGTGTCAGCGGCGAGTGATACACAGTCAAACTGGTCAGGTTAGGGAGGTCGTCGAGTGTCAGCAGGGCATCGCGCTGAGCTTCAGGATCGTCGCGATTGATGTCGCGCAGTCCCATGCAGCCACCGAAGGTGATCGACTCGACTGACAATCCGTTGAAGGCTTCGAGTGCCTTAAAATGGTGGCCGTGCCAGAGCGTCAGCTTGCGCAACCTTGGCAGCGACCTTAAAAACTCCCATTGCTCGTCATTTGCCGGTGCGGCATTGATGGCAAGCTCTTCAAGATGGGTAAACTCGCCAATGCGTTGCAATTCATCGACGGTGAGCTCGGGTTTTCCGCCGATAAAAAGTTTGGTCGCGTGACCGCTGTTGTCGGTGGTGACTCGTCCGCCGTGTTGTTGGAAAAATGCGATGGCACTTGAGTCATCGGCGGATGCAAAGGCAAGCGAGAATATTAGGCAGAACGCGATGCTTGTGGCTTTGGTAACAGGGGATTTAGTTGTCATGGATTGCTTAGTCTTTCCGGGGGGAGGGGGGCGATGGCGCCGCCGGAGTTCATCTCATCATCGACATTGTATCCGGATTTCGAGTGCCGAATTTTGGCAATGTTGGATCGGTAATGATGCTGTTGGAGTCACCAAATCGGGTGAACGTTCTCGCCTCGACGTAGAATTACGTTTTTAGCAGAGTGTCGTCAAGGCAGCGGGCTTTTGCTGCGGGAAAATAAAACGCTGGCACTTGCCATGACTGAGGGCACATATAGTGCGGCACTCCGGTGCCGTCCCGCACCCTTCTCCCCCGATGGAACACTACCTGATTTTCTTCACCCTCGTCATGGTTCTGGGCATTACTGCGCAGTGGCTCGCCTGGCGTTTGCGTTTGCCTTCGATTCTCGCTTTGCTGGCGTTTGGTTTTATCGCCGGACAGATTTACGACCAGAGCCAGTTGATCAATGACGACGCGTTGTTTGCCATCGTGTCGCTTTCCGTGGCGCTAATTCTGCTTGAGGGTGGCTTGACGCTTAAGTTCAGTGAGCTGCGTGAAGCGGGTTTTACGGTGTTGCGATTATCGAGTCTGGGGGCGTTGATCACTTGGGTGCTGGCGATGCCGGCGTTGCATTTTTTGAGTGGTTTTTCATGGCAGGTCTCGGCGCTGCTGGGAGCGATTCTGACTGTGACGGGGCCGACCGTGATCGGGCCGTTGCTGCGCAATGTTCGTCCACGAAAGCCGGTTGATGCGATTCTGAAATGGGAAGGGATCGTTATCGATCCCGTTGGAGCAGTATTGGCCGTGTTGGTTTTTACGGCCGTATTCGGCCACGGAGGCGGTCATGGTGGCGGTTGGCAGGCGGTGCTGATTGGCCTGGGGAAAACGTTGCTGGTCGGACTGGGCTTCGGTTATGGAGCAGCCAAGGCGATTGTGTTTGTGTTGAAGCGCCACTGGATCCCGGACTACCTGCACAGTGTGGTGGTGCTGGCTGTGGGTCTTGGCCTTTTTACTGTCTCTAACTTGATCCAGCACGAGTCGGGTTTGTTGATGATCACGGTGCTTGGAGTGGGGATCGCGAACCAGGCGCACGCACCGATTCGTCACATCATCGAGTTTAAAGAAACGCTGCGCGTAATTTTAATTTCCTGTCTGTTTATCGTGCTGGGCGGACGGGTGGGTTGGGAGGAAATCGCCGCGAACGGTCAATCATCACTGTTGCTTTTGTTGGCGTTGATTTTGGTGATTCGACCCGCATCGATTTTTCTCAGCACGATAGGCAGTCGACTAAACTTGCGCGAAAAAGTGTTCCTCAGTCTGATGGCGCCGCGGGGGATTGTGGCGGCGGCGGTGGCTTCGATTTTTGCGATCGAATTGGCGGAGACTCAGCTGGCCTTTGCTGCGGAAGCGGAGCGAATCGTGCCGGTCATTTTTACGGTCATCGTCGGAACGGTATTGTTCTACGGTCTGACCGCGGCACCGATCGCTCGCAAGCTTGGATTGGCAGTGCCGAATCCTCAGGGCGTGATTTTTGCGGGTGTCAGCGATTGGGTAATCGCGGTCGCCAAGGCGATTCAGGAAGCGGGTTTCCGGGTAATGGTGATCGATTCCAACTACGATGCGACCAAAAAGGCGCGCATGGCGGGCGTGCCTTCACTGACGGCGAGCGTGACCTCGGATTATGTGACGGAGGAGGTGGATTTTTCCGGTCTCGGTCGACTGGTGGCGGTGACCACCAATGATCAAGTCAACTCGCTGGCGTGCATAGGTTTTTCCCATGCATTGGGGCGCTCGAATGTGTTTCAGCTCAAGCCGGTGGACCGGGATGAGACGGAGCGAAAATCGTTCTCGTCGGAGCTGACCGGACGGCAATTGTTCAATGGTCATGTCACTGCGATGACTTTGCGAGAGCTGCAACTTGCCGGGGCGGTGGTCAAGGTCACGCAGATTAAAGAGGAGTATTCGATCGAAGATTTTCGCGAGCACTACGGCGAAAACGCGATCAATCTTTTCGTTATTCGCGAGGATGGTCGCCTCGATGTGGTCGTTGAAGAACTGACGAAGCCAACTGTCGGCGACCGCGTGGTCAGTCTGGTCGTTGAGCCTGCTGAGCAGCTCAACGAGTGGGAGGAAAAGGAAAAAGAGAAGGAAATTGAAAAGGCAAAAACTGAGCTGGAAGGCTAGTAACTATTTGATTTTTAGGTATCTGAAGCTAGGCGTGGATTATTTCGCGGAGAGTTTTCGGGAGGTCTGGGCTGACAATTTCTGTTCTCCCGGTATGTTGGTTGCCTAGGAGAAGGCGCATCGGCGCGGGCTCCACACTTTATGCTGCTTTTTTCCACTGACATCGACGGAACGATTTACGACGGGCCACGTTCGGCGGCGATTTTTTCCGATTTCTGGAAGTCCACTACCGAAGATCGGTTGCTGGTTTATAATACAGGACGTTCTCTCAATGATACTCGCCTCTTGATCGAAGAGGTCGATCTTCCGAAGCCGGATTTTTTGATCTGTGGCGTTGGTACAACGATCCACGATTGCGCGGCCGGCCGGACGCTCGATGAGTATCGGATGCGCATTGGGGTAGATTGGAATTTTGATGTCGTACATGAAGTGGTCAGCGCGCAAACCGCTGCGCGCCCGCAGCCGGATGATTGTCAAAACGCTAATAAATGTAGCTGGTTCTGGGAGAATGCGGCGCCTTCAGTGATCGACGCCGTGGTAGCGGAGATCGAGCAACGAGGGGTGAAGGCGCAGGCGGTTTACTCGTCGAATGTCGATCTGGACATTCTGCCGGTGCGGGCGAACAAAGGCAATGCGGTGCGGTGGTTGGCGGAGCATCTCGGGATTGGTCTGGGTGATGTCGTGGTGGCGGGCGATTCGGGAAATGACTCGCGCATGTATGGAATCGAGGGGGTGAAGGGAATCGTTGTCGCCAACGCGGAAGCGGCGCTGGTCGATGCAGTGCGTGAGCATGGCCCGTATTTTGCTTCTAGTGCCTGTGCGGAAGGTGTTGTCGAAGGTCTGCGAAATTTGCGCGCCGACGTTTTTCCCCAGGTATCATGACCGACGATCTTTACATGGTTCATATCTCGCTGCACGGTTTGATCCGTGGTGAGAATCTTGAGCTCGGTCGCGACGCGGATACGGGTGGTCAGTGCAAGTATGTGGTGGAGCTGGTCAAAGCGCTGTCCCAGCATCCGAATGTGGGCCGGGTGGATCTACTGACGCGCATGGTGATCGATCCGAAAGTCAGTGACGACTATGCCAAGCCGCTGGAGGACCTGGGAGATGGCGCGTACATTCGCAGGATCGCTGCGGGACCCAGGCGCTACCTGAGAAAGGAAGTCTTGTGGCGTTACGTTGACACTTTTGTCGATCAGGCATTGGCGCTGTTTCGTCAGACCGGTCGCTTGCCGGACGTGGTTCACGCGCACTATGGCGACGCGGGTTACATCGGTCGCCAGTTGGCAACTTTGTTAGGGTGCCCATTCTTTTTCACTGGACATTCGCTGGGCAGGACCAAGCGCGATCGACTAATGGAGGGTGGCGCGACGGCGGAACGGATCGATCAGCTCTACAATCTTTCGGCGAGGATTGAGTCAGAGGAGCTGAGCCTCGATGCGGCATCGATGGTGTGCACCAGCACGCAGCAGGAAGTTGATGAGCAGTATTCGGACTACGAATTTTACGATCCTGAGCGAATGCGGGTGATTCCGCCGGGGGTCGATATTTCCCGCTTCGCGCCACCGGGTGCGCGCGAAATTCCCGATGCTGTGGTTCAAAAAATCGAGCGTTTTCTCGATCATCCGGACCGACCGTTTGCTTTGGCGATCGCTCGTGCTGATGAAAAGAAAAACCTGGCGACATTGATCCGCGCTTTCGGTCAGAGCGAGACGCTGCGCGAAAAGGCGAATCTGGTCATCGTTGCCGGCAACCGCGATGAGATCGGTAAACTTGATCCGGGTGCACGCAAGGTTTGGACGGAGTTGCTGCAACTGATCGACGACTACGACCTTTATGGGGTGGTGTCGATTCCCAAGCATCACCAGCCGGACGAGATTCCGCATTTTTACCGTTACGCGGCATTAAAGAAAGGTGTTTTCGTAAATCCGGCGCTGACCGAGCCGTTTGGCCTGACGATGATCGAGGCGGCTGCTTCCGGCTTGCCGGTTCTGGCGACCAATGATGGCGGTCCACGCGACATTTTCGCCAACTGTCACAACGGCATGCTCATCGATCCGCTCGATACGGATGCGATGACGGTGAAGCTGGAAGATGCGTTCAGCGATTCTGATCGCTGGGAAAAGTGGGCTGAGGATGGGCTGAAAGGCATCATGGAATGTTACACTTGGGAAGGGCATGTGAACCGTTACCTCGATGAGGCTTCCGAATTGCTGGAAAGTGTTTCGCAGCCGCACCAGATCATCGAGAAATTACGCACTGCGCTGCCCTTGCAGGATCGCCTGATCGTTACGGGTCTGGAGACCGATCGGCTCGACGGCGACGCCGATGCTATCGCTGAGTTGCGTGAACTTTTAAGAGCCGCCGATACACGCATCGGTTTTGGTATCGCCAGCGGTCGTGATATCGATGCAGCCAAAGAACTGGTCGAGAGTTTGCAGTTACCGAAGCCGGACTTTTTTATCACTCAGTTGGGCGCTGAGATTCACTACGGTGCTCGACTTGTGAAGGATAAATCGTGGGAAAAACATCTCAATCATCGGTGGGAGCCGGAGGTGATTATGAGTGAGCTGGCGGCGCTGCCTGGCTTGGAGTTGCAGCCTGAGGAAGGGCGGCAGCATCGCTTTAAAATCTCTTACATCTACGATGCTGAAAAGGCGCCGCGACGACGGCAGATTCAGAAGTTGTTGCGCAGAAAAAATCTGCAGGCGAAGGTCTTGCTATCCGAAGGCCAATGGCTGGATGTGATTCCGCAGCGTTCGGGAAAAGGACAGGCGATTCGCTATGTGGCGTTGCGCTGGGGTATACCCGCCGACCAGTTGTTGTTCTACGCCCGGCGCGGCAGCGATTATGAGGCTTTGTCAGGCCAGTTTCTCGGGGTGCTCGGTTCCGATCACGCCAATGAGCTGAAACTTTCGCAGCATTTACCGAGGGTCTATTGTTCTAAGACGCCCAATTTTGTGGGCTTGTTAGAAGGTGTGAAAGCCTATCGTTTCTTCGACGAATCGATCCAGGTTCCGGAGGTGGCGAAAGGGCTCGAAGGTGCCGAAGATCATGAAGACGAGGCGGTATTGTCTGCCGATGTGATGGTGCATACCGGCGAAGAGGAGGATTAGAAAACTGTTTATATTGCCAACTGCGAATGACCATGGATCCATCGAAACCTTTACTGGCCGGCATCGAAGCCGGTGGCACCAAATACGTGTGCGCCGTCGCGCGCGACCCGGATACGATCTTGGCGGAGGCCCGTTTCCCGACCGGAGACCCCGAGTCGACCGTCACTCAAGCGGTAGAGTTTTTTCGCGCCGCGGCGGACGAGCACGGACCGATCGATGCGATGGGAATAGGCACCTTCGGGCCCGCGGACATTAACCCGCGTTCGCCTGGTTACGGAGGGATCTTGACGACTCCAAAGAGAGGTTGGGCGGGATTCAGTCTGGTCTCGTCGCTGCGTGATGGATTGGGACTGCCGATACCGATTGCGTTTGAGACGGACGTAAATGCCGCCGCAGTCGGTGAGGCTGAATTCGGTGCCGCGCAGCATAAACGCAATGTATGTTACATCACCGTCGGCACAGGCATCGGTGGTGGATTTCTTCACGATGGACAACCTCTGCACGGGCGCATGCATTCCGAAATCGGACACATGCTGATGCCGAACTTGGAAGCGGATTACGATATTCCAAATCCTGGAGGCGTTTGCCCGTTTCACGATCACTGCATCGAAGGCTATGCCTCGGGACCGGCGATCGAAAAACGGTGGGGGAAAAGTGGCTTCGATCTCGATGCCGACCATCCGGCGTGGGAATTGGAAGCGCGTTACCTCGCCCATGGCGCGGTCAATCTCACTGCGGCGTGGTCACCGGATATCATCGTTATCGGTGGTGGGGTGCCTCAGCAGGAAGGATTGATCGAGAAAGTTCGCGCATCGTTTGAGGAGCTGGCTGGTGGTTACTGGGACCTGCCTCCGGTCGACGAGTATCTGCAAACACCTGGACTCGATCAACAGGCGGGGATCGTAGGAGCGTTGTGTCTGGCGAAAAGATTGCTGTAGAGCTTGCGCAAACTGCGACTGACGTTGGAGGCAGTCCTGAGTGTCTTCGTTTCCCGTTCACTTACCTACTTATTTATGGTTGTAGCTGACAAAAAGAGCCTAATTGCGCTGAAACGCTTACGGGGGTTTCTGCACGCCAAGTTTCCCGGCGAATTGGAAACGCCGGAATGGGCCGCGTTTGAGCAACGGCTGGACGAATATTTCCCGGTGCTATTCGCTCACTTGATCGAACTCTACGGCCATCATTTCGATTTTTATTACCATCTCGAACGATTGCTGGAGTCGATGGCCAAGATGTGGCTGGAGCGGTCTCCGGAGTTAAAGAGCGTCGACGTGATGCGCGAAGCGGATCCGAAGTGGTTCCAGTCGGGGCGCTTGATCGGAGCGATGGCTTACGTTGACCTTTTCTCGACAGATTTGAAGGGGCTGCGCGAGAAGATTCCTTACCTTCAGGAATTGGGGATCACCTATTTGCACCTGATGCCGGTCTACAAGAGTCCCGAGGGTGACGATGATGGCGGTTATGCGGTGAGCAGCTATCGGGAGCTCGATCCCGAGCTTGGAACGATCGATGAGTTGCGGGAATTGGCTGCGGAGTTTCGTCAATTTGGCATCAGTCTGGTTATGGACTTTGTGTTCAACCACACTTCGGACGAACACGAGTGGGCACTCGCCGCCATGGAAGGTGACGAGACGTTTCAGGAGTACTACCTGATGTTCGATTCGCGCGGTGAGCCTGACGAGTACGAGCGCCACTTGAGAGAGATTTTTCCCGATGAACACCCGGGTTGCTTCACTTACCAGAACTCAATTCGGAAATGGGTGTGGACGACATTTCACACCTACCAGTGGGACTTAAACTACCGGAATCCCGAGGTGTTCAATGCCATGGCCGAGGAAATGTTGTTCCTGTCCAACGTCGGTGTCGAAGTTCTGCGCATGGATGCGGTGCCTTTTTTATGGAAGCAGAAGGGCACCAGTTGTGAAAATTTGCCTGAAGCACATCGCTTGATCGAAGCTTTTAATGCCGTGGCAAGGATCGTCGCTCCGGGCATGATTTTTAAATCCGAGGCAATCGTGGCACCAGATGAGATTTCCAAATACATCGCCACCGACCAGTGTCAGTTGTCTTACAACCCATTGCTGATGGCTTTATTGTGGGAAAGTCTCGCGACGCGCGATGCCAAGCTATTGCGCCAGTCAATGGCCGAACGTTTCGCTATCGATTCCGGCTGCGCGTGGGTGAATTACATACGCAGTCACGATGATATCGGCTGGGGATTCGACAATGGGGACGCCGAAAGACTGGGAATGAAACCACATGATCACCGGCGATTTCTGACCGATTTCTTCGTCGGCAAACACGAGTCGAGTTTTTCATCGGGTCAGACATTTCAGGAGAATCCGGAATCGGGAGACGCCCGGGTCTGTGGAACGACGGCGTCACTTTGCGGCTTGGAGCGTGCGCTGAAACTTGGGGATGCCGAAGAAACCGAACTGGCGATTCGCCGTATCCGCCTGTTGCAGGGAGTCAGTTTTACGATCGGTGGGATTCCGTTGATCAATCTCGGAGATGAGGTTGCTACGCTGAATGATTACGGCTACGTCGATGATCCCGAGAAGGTTGATGACTCGCGCTGGTTGCATCGGCCTCCGTTCGACTGGGTTCGAGCTGAAAAACGTTCTGACAGCGAAACGCCGGAAGGTGAAGTTTATCAGAGCCTGCTACGCCTCGTTCAAATGCGGCTTAATAATATTGCGTTGGCTCGAGGTGATACCGAAATCGTCGATCCGGGCAACGACCACGTGTTCGGCTATTTTCGAATTCACGCTGAGCAGAGCATTCTATGTCTCGCCAATTTCAGTGACCAACCGCAGTCGATCCCTGCGCCGCATTTGCGCAAGCTGGGGTTGAAAAAAGCGTTGGTCGATATTGTCGCCGGCCAGGCAGTGATGACGGCGAAGCAGTTCGAAATGGAACCGCTGCAGTTCGCTGTGCTGTTGCGTCAGGGCGGGTGAGATTCTAGAAACGCCTCACCGGCGCTATTTCGAATCGGGTAAAAACAGGCGCCGGTCAGCCCGCTCGGATTCGAGCGGGCTGCCGACGCAGCCTTGGGGGAGTAGGGGATTTTTCGAATGGGCGCCTGGCGAGTGCCTCCGACTATTGGTCGGTCGCTTCTTTGATTGCGTCACCTGCTTCTTCGATCGGAGCAGGGGCGTTGTCAGTGGCGTCTTCGATTTCTTCGCCGCGATTTTCGGCGGGGCTATCTTGTTCGCAGGATTGAAGTGAGAACAGGGTAGCGGCGCCAAACAGTGCGATGAGGGTAGTTTTGATTTCAGTTTTCATATCTATTCAGGTTTAGGTGAGTGAGTGGATTTAGATTAGTTAATGGCTGGCTAAACGGGCGTCGATCGCCCTCGCAGCAGAGAAACCACGAAGAGGATGATGAACAGAAGGAAGCAAACTTTGGCCAGCCACGCGAAAGTGCCCATGAGAGAGGTGAAGCCAAGCACACCTGCGATCACGGCGAGGATGAGGAGGGTAACGGTCCAGGATAACATTTTCCAATTTAGTTTGGTTTTTGGCGATCGAGGTATGTGATCGAAAGCTGGACTTAGAAAGCGCATGATCCGGACCAAGTGGTTAGAATTGGAGCGTAACTTATACCAAGTAAGGTAGTTAAGGGATGCTATCGGATTGAACAGCTCTGTTAGAATGCAGGATCTGACGTGCAAAACGAGGCTGAATCCCTATTTGGGAGTGCATTTTGCAAAACGCGCTTAAATGCCTGACCAGCTCGGCCTTCGGTAAAGTAGAGGGCGAATCAGGGGGGGGAGAAACGAACCGAGCGATCACCACTCCGATTCGACGTCCCGTTCCCATCGCAGCAGCGCTTGTTTCAATTTCGCGCCTGTTTGCGGTTGTTCGGGCAGAAGGTTGTGTTGCT
>JBBKXR010000351.1:0-4318 GCA_037969585.1 Verrucomicrobiales bacterium | reverse complement strand
CGGTCGCGCGACGCTTGCTACCCGGGGCTGCTGGTGGTGCTCTACGTGCTAGGCGCGCTGATCAGCCGCGGGGTGCGGGCCGGTTACTACGACGCGCAAACCGCGCTGGCGCTGACTGTACTTATGGGAATGGTGCTGTCGACAGGGATCGTCTGGTTCAATTCCCGCCGCCTGCATTGGGCTGACGCCGAACGGCGCAGTGCCCAGGAAGCGCTGGGCCGCGAGCACCAGTGGCTGCAGACCGTGCTGACCGGGATCGGCGACGGAGTGATTGCCACCGACGGTGCCGGGCGCGTGGCCTTCCTCAACGTAGTCGCCCGACGCCTGACCCACTGGGAAGACCAGGACCCGACCAACGTGGCTCTGGGCGAGATCCTTAAACTGGTCGACAGCCAGACCCGGGAGCCGCTCGAAGACCTGCTTACCGAGGCCACTCAAGAGGGGAGGGTCGTGGGCCTCACCAGCGCGGCTCTGCTTATCGCCCGCGACGGCAGCGAGTACCCGATCGACCACACCACGGCGCCGATCCGTGATGCCAGCGGCGCGATCATCGGCGTTGTCGTGGTGTTTCGCGATATATCCGAGCGGCAGCGCGCGGAAAAGTTGCTGGCGGAGAGCGAGGCGCACAAGGCCACCGTGATGGACACGTCTCTGGACGCCATTATTTCGATCGACCATGAGGGGCGTCTGATCGAGTTCAATCCGGCGGCGGAGCGCATCTTCGGTCACCGGCGCGAAGAGGTAATTGGCCGCGACATGGCGGAAATAATTGTGCCGAAGGCGATGCGTGACGGCCACCGCCATGGCATGCGCCACTATCTGGAGACTGGCGAGGGACCGATCCTCAACCATCGCACTGAACTGCCCGCTCTGCGGGCCAACGGTACTGAGTTCCCGGTGGAGCTGACGGTGACGCGAGTCCCGGGTGCCGAGCCGCCCCTTTTTACTGGCTTCCTGCGCGACATCACCGAGCGCAAGCGGGCCGAGGATAACCGTGAGCTATTGATCAAGGCTACCGCTACGCTCGCTGAACTAATCGATTTCGAAAGTACCCTGCAGAAGATCGGCGGCATGGCGGTGCCGGGCTTCGCCGACTGGTGCGCGGTCGACATCATCGATGACGAGGGCCAACTGAGCCGCATCACCGTGCACCATGCGGACGCCGACAGGGCCCGGGTTGCGCAGCAGCTCACCGAACTTCCGCCACCGGGGCTCGACGATACCAGCGGGTCGGGTTGCACGGCTCGCACGGGAGTCGCCGAGTTGCAGGAAACCGTGACCGAAGCGCTGCTGGAAGGCGTGGCGGGCGACCCGGAGCGCCAGCGGATCATGATTACGCTGGGGTTGGAGTCATACATCTGCGCGCCGATGCGCCTGCGTGGGCGGACGCTCGGAGTGCTGACCTTCGTGATGGGCGACTCCGGTCGGCATTTCGACAAGCTCGATCTCGCTATGGCAGAGGATCTGGCCCACCGGGCCGCTGTTGCCATTGAAAATGCCACACTTTACCGCGCGCTCCGCGAGGCCGATACCCGCAAGGACGAATTTCTCGCTACGCTAGCCCACGAGCTGCGCAACCCGCTTGCGCCGATCCGCACAGGGCTCGAGATCCTCAGGATGGAGGCTGCGACCGCCGAGCAGCGCGACAAGGTGCAGAGGACCATGGAGCGTCAGACCGAGCAGCTGATAACCTTGGTGGACGATCTGCTGGACGTGTCGCGCATCACGCGGGGCAAGTTCGAGCTGCGCCGTCAGCGGGTCATGCTGACCGACGTCATCGACAGCGCGGTGGAGACCTCTCGTCCAATCCTGGACGAGCGCCGTCACCAGTTGCACGTGGCGCTGCCCGACGAACCGGTGCTACTGGACGCCGATCCTAATCGACTGACGCAAGTGTTCGCTAATCTGCTTAACAATGCGGCTAAATACACACCTCCCGGCGGCAGGATTTCATTGAGCGCGGAGGCTGGTCCCCGGGAGGTGGTGGTCGCCGTTAGCGACACGGGAATTGGCATCCCCAGGGAAATGCTCGACGTCGTGTTCGAGATGTTCGCCCAGGTCGACCATCCGCAGGAGCGGGGCTACACCGGTCTCGGCATCGGTCTTACCCTAACTAAGAAGCTCGCCGAAATGCACGGCGGAAGCGTCAGCGTCGAGAGCGATGGTAGCGGCCGTGGCAGCACGTTCCGCGTGCGCCTGCCAGTGGCGACAGAGAGCCCGACGACGGGAGGGCTCGAAAAGGTGCCAGCCGCAGCAGGGGGCGGTGCGGCTGGATCCGGGCATCGTATGCTGGTGGTGGACGACAACCGGGCGGCCGCCGAGATGCTCGCCATGCTATTGGTGGCCCAGGGGTACGAGATACGCACCGCGGGCGACGGAGAGGAGGCGCTGCAGGTAGCTGCCGAATTTCGGCCTGCTCTGGTGCTCATGGATCTCGGTATGCCGAGAATGAACGGCTTCGACGCAGCACGCGAGATGCGCCTGTTGCCGGGCGGCGAGGACCTGCGGCTGGTGGCGGTCTCCGGTTGGGGGCAGGATCGGGAAAGGACGAAGACCAGGGAGGCCGGTTTCGATGCCCACCTGGTGAAGCCCGTCGATCCTGCCCTGCTCGATAAATTGCTGTTCGAGCTGCTAAATCCATGACCGTCACATCACGCCGCGAATCAGAGGCCGCGCCATTCGCTAACCCGCTAACCGACGCTGCGTCGTCCAAGGACTTGAAAATCCGGACGAATAAATTTATTTTTGGTCAGGCTACGCCAGAGGAGACTGGGCTTAATGCTGATTATATGATAATGACTGTGTTACAATGAGTGGTAGACGAGTTCTGATAGTCGATGATTCGGTGGATTCCCGCGAGTCGATGGCGATATTTTTCGAAATCGAAGGTTTTGAAGTTCACATCGCGCGGGATGGTGCTGAAGGGATTGCCGCTGTGTCCGATTACAAGCCGACGGTGGTTTTCATGGATATCCAGATGCCGAATATGGACGGCTACGAGGCCGCCAGAAGGATCCGCGCATCACCCGATGGGATCGTTCCAAAACTAGTCGCGATCACTGGTTGGACTCGTGACGAAGACAAAAAACGCGCGGAGGAAGCCGGTTTCGACCACGTAATCTATAAACCGGCCTCTCCGGCTGGGCTAAGAGAAATACTCGCCAAACTTTTCCCCGGGAGTGACGAAAAGGGTCCGGCAAATGGTGATTCCCGTACTTGCAAAGAGGAATAAATTTGCCAACGTAGCGGCAGTTTGATTGCGGCGGTGTCGCCATCCCCGCGGAAACATTAATTCGCGCAATGGTAGTGGATAAACAACTCGAAGCCAAACGCGTCGCGTCACTGCGCCGCTACGACATCCTCGACACGCCACCGGACGGGGCATTCGACGGTATCACTTCGCTTGCCGCCAAGCTCCTGCGCGTTCCGATCGCTCTCACCTCGCTCGTCGACACTGACCGGATCTGGTTTAAATCGCGGCATGGACTTGATGTCGAGGAGATCGAACGGGCTCCGGGTCTGTGCGCCTCCGCAATTCTGGACTCTAAGCCCTATGTAGTCGAAGACGCCCGGGTTGATCCGCGCACCCTCGCCAACCCGCTTGTCGCTGGCGAGTTCGGGCTGCAGTTTTATGCGGCGGTCCCGCTCACGACTCACGACTCGTGCAATCTGGGCACGCTTTGTGTCATTGACAGGGAACCCCGCTCGATCAGCGTCGACGAGTTGGAGATCTTGCAGACTCTCGCTGATCTGGTGGTCGACCAAATGGAGCTGCGGCTCGCAAGCAGGCAGATTGCGCAGAAAAACGATGAACTGCGTGAGATTAACGAGGAACGCAAAGGCTTTCTCGCTATCGCCGCACACGATCTGCGCAGTCCACTAAACGGCGTCATGATGCTAGCTAAGCTGCTCGGCGAACAAAAGGCAGGTCCGCTGAACCCGCAGCAGAGAAGGATGATCGCGAGAATCTGCGAGTCGAGCGATTTGATGGTGGAACTGATAGACGACTACCTCGAATACGCTGCCGTCGAGTCGCGCCACCTTGAGCTGCATCGGCAGCCCGCTGACCTGCGCCAACTCATCGGCGACACCGTCCGACAATTCGAGGCGCACGCGTCGGAGAAATCCGTCCACCTCGTTGTGAAGAACAACGAAGATTCGACCAAGCACCAACTGGAGATCGATATCGCGCGCATCAAGCAAGTGCTGTCGAATCTCATCAGTAACGCGATCAAATTCTCTCCCGAAGGGAAGACCGTCACCGTGGAATGGCACCGGCAGGAGGCGCTGGCAGTGATCGAGGTTAGCGATGAAGGTC
>JBBKXR010000350.1:0-7554 GCA_037969585.1 Verrucomicrobiales bacterium | reverse complement strand
CAAACCGTCAATCACCCCGTGAAAAAAATTCTCGCCTATGATGGTGATGATCCGCCGGAAGTTCCTGACGGTTGGCAGGTGATTTCAAGCGATGAACCCCACGGCCGGCCAGCACCATTGCGCAATCTTGCGCTGTCAATGGACGTCGACTGGATTCAATACTGGGACGCGGACAATTCGCCGGTCGAAGACCACTTTTCCAGGATCATCGCCCTCGCTCACCAAGCTGCCGAGGATGTCGGTGTCATTCATCCGGACATCTTCAAAGGCACCGGCAATAACGGGGTCCGGCGCCTGCCCCGTAACGGCGATCTTCGGCTGGGCTACTATGTTGATACCGCGTCTTGTTGGCGGCGCGAGGCCGCCTTGTCCAGCGGCGGGTGGCGGGCGGAATTTTCCACTGAGGATTGGCGCTTGGCTTCCGACATTCAGGCGTCTGGCTGGCGGATTGTAAGGTCAGGCATTCCGTTCCATTGGCAAAAGACACCCGGCAGTCGCACGTCGCGGGGGGACATCCGGAGAAACGTCTGGGCGGCACGCCGGATTGGAATTGTCACGTTGCTCCGTGGCGACAAGCGCCTGCTCAAACAATGGGCAAAAGACCTATCACGTCTTGAAGTTCCCCCCAATGCTGGGCTGACTCTGGTTCTGGATGGTGACCGGAAGTTCAGTCGGATGGTTCAAAAGCTTCTCCGAAACGAGACGCGTTTCGATCGTATCTCCATGATTCATGCCCGCCCGACACGGTATCCTGTATCCGACTTTTGTACAGTGCATGCCCGGGTGGCACATCTCTACGGCGAAGCCATTCGAGCCACACCGGAAGAGTTGATTCTGACCTGGGAGGACGACATCCGAACCAAACCCAACGCACTGCATGAGCTGGTTCTGGAAACTTTGATGAGTGGGGATTTGGCGGCAGCAGCCGCTCCGTACCTTTCACGCGACAGCAAACAGCGCATCGCCGCTGCTAGGGATAAAAGTTTTTGGGTTGGTGCTTTGCACCGCCATGACCTTCAACAGGACGAAGCCCTGCAGGTCGGCATGGTCGGCGGTGGGTTCACGCTCTGGAGTCGAGCGGCACTGGAACAATGTCCAATTTTGGGGCCGCGTTACTACGACGGAACAGGCTGGTTGGGGTGGGATGGTTTTCTTTGCCGTCGGCTGAACCGGGCAGGCTGGTACTGCAAAGTGGTGCCCGCTGCTAAGGTGGAGCACCTTACCGTATGACCGCAGTTGGCCCGTGCGGCAGCCATCAATATCTTTCGGCAAAATGATCTTTCATCATCACAATGTTGTTCTTCCGAATGGCGGACAGACTGCTCCCGAAAAGCCGCTGATCACTTCGATCAGACGTTTTCGGGTGGCGCTTGCTGTTTTCGGAGGCGACCAGATTGTCGGCAAAAAAGTCCTTGATCTAGGCTGCCTAGAAGGCGGCTACAGCTATGAGTTTGCGAAGGCAGGAGCATTGGTGCATGGCATTGAGGTTCGCCAAACTTCCTTCAAGCGGTGCTGCCATCTTCGAGAAAGATTTCAGCAAAACAGCGATGTCGGTTCTCTGGACTACACAAGCGCTTCGGTGACCGATCTTGCTTCGCTCCGCCTTGAGCGGCACGACCATGTATTTTGTTCGGGAATCCTTTACCACTTGGCGAATCCCGCCGCTTTCCTTAGAGATCTTGGAGGACTCACTAATTCGCTCTACCTGCACACCCATGTCGCAGCGAACAATGGCGAACCTCAACCCACAGGTCGGTGGCAAATGCTCTTGGGCGAACTGCAGACTCACGAAGGCTACACCGGGCGTTGGTATCGTGAATACCCCGATTCCGACCAACAGTGCAGGCGGGAGCAGTTCGCGCTGTCTTCCTGGGAAAACCGGCACAGTTTTTGGCCGCTCGAGAGTGAGTTGGAAAGAATGATCGAATCGGCTGGGTTCGATCTCGTGCTGAGGGAGCGAACGCAGGAATCCTCGCCGGACAGGCCTGCCAGACTGGCCTACTACTGCAGGCGCTTGTAGCGCAAACGGCGCCGGTCTATTTGACTCCCGTGGTAACCGCTTCCCGGGTGGCGTTTTCCGCTCGGCGAATAAAAAACTTGGTCGACGCGGGAGCGAATCGCGTATTGAGGAAAGGCTTATGACCACCTGCGAAATGAATGATCTGGTCGGTGCTGGGATCTTCCCGGACGAAGGCGGAGAATCGGTTCCACTCCACTGGCAACGCCTGCCAACTTCCATAAGCGGCTACATTGAGCGCGTATTGATCCTGCAGGGGCGGGGCTCCGCCGAAGCGGTCCACAAAGTCCAGTGCGATGGCAATCACTTTTTTACTGAAGGCGTTCTCGCGCCAGCGATCCAACGGCAGCAGCAACACTCCGGAGTTGAAGTAGGGAGCGTTCGGCAGGAGATTCCTCGTTTCCCAGTCGATGAATCCGGGTTCGGAAGCCAGAGTCGGAATGTTTTGATCGGTCACTGCTGCGAGAATGCCGTCTTCCAAGGGGTATCTCCACAAGTCGGTCAAATCACCTTGAATCCAAAGATCGCAGTCGAGGTAGATCGCCCTTGCTCCTTCGACTAAAAACGGTGTCAGTAGGCGATCGTAGTGACCGTTGCCGGGCAGGTCGAAAAAGCCCTCAGGGACGTCGATGCGTTCACCCAGGGAACCGCGAGATTCATTGATCCAGAGGATTTCGGCGGTGTGTAAAGAAAAGTAGGAGTCGATCACTGCTCTCAACGATACCGGCAGGTCATGGTGAATTGCGTGAACCCGCAATCGTGTTTCCGGATGCTTGGCCGCGAGCAAAGATTTGAGCATCACGGCAAGCAAGGGGCCGTAAGCGCGGTTGGCGCTGCAAAGGATTTCGATACGTTCACTCATGCGGATTCCAAAATCTTCCGGCGGATGTGCTCTTTGCCGGCCGGTCCGGTCCAATGCATAATTTTCGCCTGCGGATGGTCACCGTCGAGCCGCAATTGATGAAAGTGCGGGGGAAGTTCCACGATGGTGGCTTCGTTCTCATACAGCGACAGGTTCAGGACTTCCTGATCGCCGCGTAGCAGGTGATGAAGTTCGCCGACACTTTGACACCATTGGTTGATGATGGGCGCGCCTTGCGTTACGCCTATGACGCCCGAGTTGAAGAACATGGCGCCACGGAAAAGCCGACGGTATTTTCCCATCGGATGTTTGTCGTGGCCGAGAACGATTCCGTGCTCACTCCAATTGAACATTTCGGAAATGTCGGAACGCACTTCACAGTCGAGGTCGAGAAAGATCGATCTCTCGTAAGGAGAGGCGGCAAGGGCAAATGGTTTTAAAAACCACGCGCATTCAAACTGAGGAACATCGGCTGACATTGCCAGCAAATTTACTTTGTCGAGCGAAGCCACGAATGATTTTGCTGAATCAGAAATTCCCGCATCGATGACCGTCACCTGAGCCTTCATTCCGCTCTTGGCAAAGTGACCGTGCCACCACGGCAACAGCCACTCGCTGTCCAAGTCGGCGAGCAGAACAATACCCTCTGTTACGGGTTGAGATTTGGATTCTTTGATTTCGTTGGCCGCAAGTATGACCGGCTGCTTGCTGCGGTCGATCCGGCGCAGACCCGCGCTCTGACTGTGGGTAAACGAAAACGGTAGCTCACCGTCGATCGAGTCGTTGCCCCCGCGAGCACGTCGATACAAACCTTGCGTCCGCTCCTGATTGAGATCGGACGGCAGTTCCGACAGCGAAAACTCGATGGCCTCCTCGAAAGGAAGGAACGGGAACGCCTTCAGTTGGGAATCCGGATTGCAGTTCCAGACGTGAAAATTGCGACGCAAGAATTCAGGTTGCAACTGCTCGAAACGACGCGCCAGGATTCGGTAGGATCGGTTGTTGCCGTGGGCAGCTGAAGAATCGCGAGTTTCGTCGAAGTGATAGGGGCGTGCCGATGTCATTGTGAAGTCCACGCCAAGAAGAAAGACATTACCGATGCCCAGGCAATAGAGGAGTTTCAGGGCGGCCAACAGAACTGAGCGACCGCCCCCGTGCTCATTGTCGTTGCCCCAGTTGACTGAATCCTCGCTCAAAAAGCGATCAGCACGGAAACTTGTGTTCGAGCGGTATAGCACAGTTGCTGGACAATCGCGGGGGGTGAGCGCTGAATCCGTCCAATTCTGATTGTCGAACAGCAGTTGGTCGGCGTTCTCGCTACGGACGAATTTCAGGATGGTCGGATCCAGCCAAATTGACTGCAGGAAGTTCGAAGGTGGATCTGCCGAGGTCCACAGATTGGGACGGAAGCTGCGCGGGGCATTGTTGACGCCAAGGGTGAGACAACCCGGGCTGCGCAGCAGTTCCAGGTTCACCTGAGCAAAGCTGGGGCCGGATGCTATCAGAAAGGCGGATCGCCCTTGGTAGAGTCCTGCGAGATGGCACGGTTTTCGATCCGCCCGCTCGAAAACTTCCGGTAGCTCGGTGATTGGGTGGGTAATCTCAGGCATGGTCACCGAGCACGAAAAATTGATTTCAGCTCCACACTAATCGGGTTGTCCGTCGCGGTTCAATGACGAATGTATCGGCAAGAGCGTTGGGCCAAGCGAACGAGGTGACGGGAGCGTAACGGATAAAACTGAGATTTTTGACTTTTTGTTTTGTCAGCCCATCTGCGAGGTGATATTTCTGTTCTTGTGATGGTGAGGGGTTGGTAACCATGGGGAAGAAAGGGTGGACGTAGGATTTCGTTAGCGGCTAGAGACAATCATCAAGCAACCCGAACCAACAATCCGAACTTCTAACGACGATGCCCACCACGAGCACCACCACTCAAACGATCATCCTCAGCCCATCGGGTGAAGGTCCTTCCAACTTAGGTCCCGGCAAGTCCAAGTCCAATCCAAGGGGAGGGCGCCGGAAATGAACGGCGAGGAATGCGGTAGCGCAGAGGAGGACTATTACGACGACCTGAGCAATTGTAGCGATTGTGATGTCCCGTCCGAAGTAACGTCTGGACCAGGAGGAGATGATGGAAGTTCGCCCGGTTTGCCCAATTCGCCAGACAGCGGCGACCTCCCCGGAGCGGGTGAGAGTTGCCGTTATAGTGGCAACAAGCCGATTGAAGTCCGTCCCGGCGTCGGTCAGTTGCAGATGGTGGAGAGGGATCTGAACAGCCCCGACTTCGGCGGTGCATCCATGGCCTGGGGAATGACCCGCAGCTATGCCAATATCGTCGGGCCCGCCGAGGGTGGTATTGTTGGTAATCGCTGGATGCCAATGGAGATGGCTTCTTTGACTTTTGGCGAGGTCCTTAGTGGCGAATCGGAACCTTCGACCGTCACGATTTGGCGGACGGCGAACAACAGTTTGTGGTTTCGATGGGATGAAATGACATCGGAGTACAGTCCGATGACCACGTTTTACGGTAGTTTCTACCATGATAGCACCAACAAGACTTTCTCCTACTACGATGAATCCGGTATTGAATGGTTGTTCTACGACAATGACGCCAGCCACTCCGCCGAGTTGCGCGGTCAGTTGAAAGACTATTCATCTGCCTACGGCGAATCGGCTCAACTGGTGTATGACAGCAACGACGAGCTGGAGAGTGCTACCTGGTCGGACGGGGGCGAAAGCTACTACTACACGTTCTATGACACGCTGGCACATATCGGTCGGCTCAGACAGGTTGAGGTGGAGGGCGGTGACGGGCCTCGTCGCCGGGTGAATTATCAGTACTACGCGGATGGTGCCAGCGGCGGCGAAGCCAACGATCTGAAATTGGTGACCATCGAGGAATACGATGAGTACTACGTCGTTTTTCTGGTGGTCAGCCAGCAATACTACCGTTACTACAAGGACGCCGAAGCCAACGGTATTGCCCATGGCATCAAAATGATTGTCGGCTGTCAGGCCTACGAAAGCCTTCTGCAACAAGGCTTCGACATCGATACGATGTCCGACGCCGAGCTGGCGGAATACGCCGACTACTTTTTCGAGTACGATAGTTCCGGCAGGGTGACCAAGCAGACCATTCGCGGCGGCACCCGGGAATACACCTACAGCTACGAGGACAATCCCGACGATCCGGGAGTCGCCGATACCAACACCTGGGCGACCAAGACCATCATCGGCATGCCCGGTGGCAACGAGCGGCGCACCTACACCAATCGGACCGGAGATCTTCTCGTTTCGATCTTCAAAGATGACAGCACCGGTGGACAATGGGTACAGTCTTTGGGGCGCGACGCACGCGGTTGGGTGACCGAATTGGCGACGTCTGCTGCGGTCAACACGGTGACGGAACCCAGCGGAGGCAGCACCACGCTGACAGTGACCCTGAACACCAGCGAAGGTCTGATCAAGCTCTACGACTATTGGAGTGCCGACAATCCTTCACAGGGTGAGGTTGCCGGTTGGCCGAGCACGTTTTCCGTGAAGGAAGGCAGCGGAGGGACTGCGGCCACCCGCGTCAAGCGACGCTGGGACACTCAGACAGTCGAAGGTGCCAGTCGACATCCGATGATGAAGCGTCTCACCTATCCCACCGCCGGGATGAGTGATGTCGATGCACCAACCACCAGCTACAGCTACATCTTCTATCAGGACGCTGAAAGTAACGATACTCAACAGGTTAAACAGAAAACCACGACTCTGCCGGTTGTGTCCGCCAGCCAGAATGGTGACGATGTCACCTACACTATCGTCGAGCAATACGATTTCGACGGTCATCTCACTTGGCGCAAGGACGCTCGCGGATTCATCACCAACTGGCAGTGGGACGGTGCCACAGGGGTCATGAGCCGCATGATCGCCGACGTGGATACCGATCTTGTCAACGGCGTTCCGGTCGGCTGGACCACACCTGCGGGCGGTGGCTTGAATCTGATCACTGACTACCAATACGACGATCAAGCGCGCAGAACCAGAACCTTGGGACCGGCTCATGACGCGGTATTGCACGCCGATGCGAGCGAAGCGATGGGCGTGCGCACCGCGCAGTACATGATTTACCGGGATGATCTCAAGGAGCGCTGGAGCGCCAGCGGCTACGCCACCGGCAAAGGCCCGCAATACGACTTCGAGACGATGGGACCGGTGTCGATCACCCGCTACGACAGTGTCGGGCGTGCGACCGATCAGATTCAGGCGGTGCGGTCGTGCAATTGCGGTGCCCTGCAATCCACCGAAGCTTTCCCCCAGAAGCAGTGGACACGCTGGACCAAGAACCTCTACGATGAATTCGGCTTGCTGCTGCGCCAGCGTCTTTACCACGACATTCCGGACAGCGGCGAAGGCAAATTGGGCACCAACTACGCCGAGACGACCTATGGCTACGACAGCGTGACCGGGCGACTCCTGCGCACGCGGACTCCGGATGGCACCATCACCCGGCGGGTGTTCGGCAGCGAAGGCTGGTTGCAGGAAACATGGGTGGGGACCGACGACAATGGAGCGACAGCAAGCGATCCCAGCGGTGGCGGGGCGACCGGCAATAACATGGTCATGGTCGATGCCAAGCAATATGATGGCGGCAGCACAGGCGGCAACGGTTTGCTCACCCACGTGACCA
>JBBKXR010000349.1:0-5356 GCA_037969585.1 Verrucomicrobiales bacterium | reverse complement strand
CTCCTGCGCAACGTCGTCGGCACTCTGCGCTTCGAGCACCACGCGCAACGCAAACCGGTGGATGCGCTCATAGTAGTGCCAAAACAACTCAGTGAAAGAATCCTCGCAACCACCGCGAGCCTGCTCGACCCACCGATCCAATGTCTGTGAATCGTCTGAAATTTTGTCTTCGGCATCGCTCCGCATAACTGCGTTTTCAGATGGACGAAGCGAACCGATCATTTCCTTGGAAAAAATCGTATGTTTTTTTGACCAACCGTTAAAGCTTCAACCTCCGAGCCTCGATCATCCCCATAATAAACGGCAGGGTCGCGAAGGTCGCCGACTTCGACACGCTGAACCCAGCCGTTTCCAACATATCCCGCAACGCTTCCGCACTGAACACCTGCCCGTGCTGGGTCCGAAGGGCCAGGCCCATCTCGTAGAGCGCTGCGGTGAGTTTGTCTTTTTCGTCCGGCAAAATGTCGAACACCACCAGTCGTCCGTCCTCGGCCAGCGCTTCCCTGAGCCGCGAGAGCAAGGCAACATTTTCTTCCGGCGATTCCAAGTGAGTGACATTGCCCAGCAAGATTAGATCAAAGCCCCCTGCTGCGGCAAAGTCTACCTCGTGATAGTTGCCCGGGAGAAACTCGTAGCGATCAGCCATGCCCCTCGACTCGACCGCTTGACGGGCGATCTCCAACACCGGCGGCCAATCGTTGGCGAGCACTCGCACATTCGGATAAGCAGCAGCGAAGGCCATACTCCACACCGCTGCGCCACAACCTACATCGAGGATCCTCACCGATTCCGCACCCGAATCAACGCCTACTGCCAGCGCCGCCGCCTTTGCTGACGGCTGCATCATCCACGCCAGCGACTGCACTTGCTCGCGGTAGATATCGGCGTTCGCCAAAGGATCATCCATCCGCATCAATGGTTCGCCAGATTCAAGAAAGATCGGCAGATGATCCCAGTAAGAGTTACCTAGATCACGGTACTTTCCGCTGACCATTTCGAGCAGCGGGGACGGTGAGAAAACGCCATCTGCCTGCGTGGCTAAATTCATCGCCGCGAGACTTTCCAGAAGCAATTGCGTCGGTCGCTGGCCGAAACATTTCTCCTCCGCCAAAGCTTTCGCGGTCAACGGACCGCGCGCCAGGCGATCAAGAATCCCCATCTCTGTCGCCGCGTGAAAAACACGCGCCGCCCCGTTTGCGGTCATCAAATCGAAATAGGAGCCGAGGCCCGAAAGTGGATCATTCATCGTTCAGTCCTGTTGGCGATCTTCCGGGCGACCGAGACGGTGAAGATCCCGTACGGTCCAACCCGCGTTTCGATTTTCTTAAATCCGTGCGCCTCGACCAGCCGATCCATTTCCCATTGGCTACGACGCCGCATGATCCACGGTTCTCCCTCGCGATTGACCAGCGTGCGGGCGATCATCTCGACCTGCGGATGCCACGGCTGGTTGGTGTAGATTAGTTCACCGCCCTCCTCCAACACGGACGCCACTCCCGCCAGGGCTCTTTCGATCGGCTCATTGTCAGGAAACAGCTCAAACAGGCCCGAGATCACGGCGAGGTTAAACCGGCCGTCCAGATCCCGATACGACTGCGGGTCAAAGGCATCGGCAAGCTCCGCCGTCACCGACTCGAGCTCCCAGCTGTCCGCCAGAGCCTTGGCCGCTTCGATGTTCCGCGGCTGGTAGTCACGCAACTGAATCGACTCGACCGCCTCTGCACGGGATCTTTTCACTTCCAGCAAATAGCGTCCGACACCCGCCGCGACATCGATGATCCGCGCCGGCTTTCGTTCCGCCTCAAGCCGATCGATCGCCTCGTTGAGCAGAGCACTCAGGTTCACTTTGCGGGCGCGAATGCCCTTCCATCCGATCGCTTCGAGATAGCCGCGATCGATCGCTTTGCCGAGCGGCGTGCTTCCGCGCGGGCGATTCTCATAGACGTAGTCGAGCGACTGCCCGGAATCGAAACCCGTTTTCAGGCCAAGACGAATGCCTTCGCTCAAACGGCCCAGGGTCCTCATCGACACGGTCTGCAGACCAAAGCTCAGTCTATCGGCCAGCGACACCGCTGGCGCCTGCAGACGGCGAAATTCATCACCGGTGTGTCGCGCTACCGCTTCGAACTCTATCGCTGGCTCGCCGGCCTCGAAGACTTCTGAAATAAACTTCCGCACCATCGCCATCGGCCTCTGGCGATCGCTCTCGTGGAAGATGCTGTGATAAAATCCCTCGAGCGTGTGAAACTCCTTCACCTCCGAAGCAAGACCATTGTAAAACTTCCGCTGATCAGATGACTGCACGACATAGTCGCTGCCTGCAGACAGCAGCAAGCACGGAGTCTGAATGGCGCCCGCATCATCGACGACTCGCTTTGCAGCGTCGTGCAGGCCAAGCAGAATTTTCACCGATATTTCGCGCGTTATCAATTCGTCCTGCGCATAGGCCCGCGCCTGCTCGTCATCATGCGTCAGCATCGTCGGTTTGACGTAACTCTTGATGAAGGCGTCACGGCGAAACTTCGACAACAGTCGCAGCCCCGGAATCGCCAACGGAACGTAGAGCTTGATCCGAAACGCCGGCGCCGCCAATACCATGCCCCGAATCTTCGGCGCGTAATCGTGAACCCAGGTCGCCGCAATCACCGCGCCAACGCTATTGGCCACAACCGCGACATTCTCGACAGGAATTTTATGCCGACCAGCGATCATCTGCACAAAGCAATCCAGGTCGCGCACCATTGCAGAGAAGCTCTCCGCATCTCCGCGCCTCCCCGGCGACTCGCCATGGCCTCGGGCATCGAACCCGAAGGCGTGGTAATCCGGCAACTCGAGTCCCTCGACCAGATCGTGCAGCCGTCCGCAATGTTCGTGACCACGGTGGACTACGACCAAAGCACGATCCGTATCGGTCGCAGCCGGCCAGAATCGATAAGCTAACTCGGTATCATCCCAGCTGGAAAAGACCGCCTTTTTGCACACCCTGCCCCGACCGACAGATTTTGAAAGGGGCTTGTCGATCGCAACCGGGGCTTGAAGTTGATGGTTCATAATTTTTGCTTCTGTTGTTAGCAAAAACTACGAATAAATTTCCCTTCGCCATAATCGATATATTTTTCCGTATCATTGATCCAATCAATGCAACGAAACTGAGCCGAGGCGAGGCGAGGCGACAGGATCACCGCTGACACCGCAATCTTACGCATGCGTCGGTGCAGCGACCTTGCCTTCGCTCAGTTCCTGGCGTCGCCGGTCGACGATACCATTTGCGATATCGGTAATCATTTCCTCGAGGAGCAGGCGCAGATGACTTCCGGCCCGGTAGTCAGAGGGCGCGATGTATTTGATTCGATCGGCAGCCCCGGACAGTTGGTAGCACTTTCGAAAACTGGAGCGAGTCTTGTCATCCGCGTTGTAAACGGCGATCGCGTGACCCCCGGATTTCTTCATCACCGTGAAACACGGTACATCAGTAGGGCCGTCGCCGAGATAGATCATGTTGCGGAACGGAATTGGACGCAATTCCTCGGGCATGTGATCGTTCACATCTTCGCCGGGTTCGAGCATGCCCTTGTTGATCCGGAACAGATACTGAGTTTTCTGCGTATGACTGATGACTCTCTTTGGAAATGAGATCTTACCGCTCTCGTCCTCAGCAAATTCGCATCCGAACACTTCCTTGACGTAAGGCTTCAGGCGACTGCCATCGATTAGAGTCTTGATGCCACTCGACAGAATGTAATGCTCAATCTTCACCCCCATGGTTCGATGCTCCGCCGTCAGCAGATCATTGTCGAGCTGCTCGAACATCTCCGGCAAGCCCTGATAAAACTGTAGATCAGCACCGAGTTTTTCCAAATCGGCATTCGATGGCCGATCAAAGGCCAGGTAGTCGAGCATCACCTTCAAATAAGCCAGCTCACTCTCGTAGCCTTCACGATCTACCAGCTCACGACAGCGCTTCCAAAACTCGCCGGCATTGATGCCGAACGCCGGAAACAGCACCTCGTCCTGCATATACGTCGGACTCAGGGTCTGGTCGTAATCGTAAACAATGCCGATGATGTTCTGCGGTGCTGCCATGAGAGCGGCAGTTTACCACAGGCCCGCATCGCGGCCACACTCGCGTGCGGAAAAATAGTGCACCCATCAAGCCATGATCGGCCGCATTCGATTTAGCAAACTAAGCTGCGCTTACTCCGGCTTTTCCATTTCTTCCGGTGGTTCCAGATCGCCGGGCGCCACCTCGGGAATTACCGGAGTGCTGGGTCGAGGCACCGCCCCGAGATCGCGAGTCGAATTGCTCGTGCTCTGAGTCGATTGAGTAGTCGTGGTTGAACCGGTCGACGTCTGAACCTCCTCGGTGCCGTTGGTCGTGACCGAGGCATTTTTACGACTGACAGGTTCAAACAAACGCTCGGCCAGATGGCGACGGCGCGGAGTAAACGATTCCTTCCAGTTGCCACCCAAAGGTAACTCGACGCGGAATCCAATCATCCAATCGTCCTGATACAAGCGCTCGTTCTCATACCAGGTCGCGTGCAGTGCCAAAGCTGGCACTGGACGAAACTCGACGCCTGCCCGCCAACCGGACAACACCGGCAAACGCGAACGATCGCCGGTGTATTCGTAGTAACCACCCACCAGCTGCATGTCGCAGTACTGGTCGATGAACGGCATCAGCACCGCCATTTCAATATCCCAACCTTCAAGCGGCTCCTCGAAGGTTTCGAAGGTTCTCCGCTGGGTCGTAGTAGTGGTGCGGGTCGTCGTGGTTCGTGAAACCCCTTGAACGATACGACCACCACTGGTGGTTGGAGCGCCGACACGAGTACCGCGTGAAGTCGTCGTCGAGCTGGACACGGAAGTCTCGCTGCGCCGGTCGATAATCTCTTCATCCGACAAAGGATAGTAGTAGTTGGCTCTCAATTCGACGTAGCGGGTGCCGGTCTCAACGCCAAATCCCACCTGATAGAAATCGCTGTCATGGGGAGACTGCAGGTAATCGAAAAACGAATTCGCACCAACGTAGAAACCTTCCTCGAACGGTCCGGCGATTCCGCCACGAGCCGCGTCCGCCGTGCTCTGATCGCTGAACAAATGCCTGAACCCTGCCCCCAGAGTCACACCGATTTCAGCGTCATCACCCCAGGAGAAATACGGTTCGAGAAAGCCAACGCTGCCCTCCATCGTGCCGCCGCTGCCGATCGTGTTCATCCAGGGATAAACGAGGAACAGATTTCCTTCCGTAAATTCGTCGTTGGATTTGGCGCCACCTCCAAACAGCGGCCCGCCCCAATTCGCCATCGGTTCAGGCATCATCACCGGCCCCTTGCCCGGCATCGGATTTTTCCCG
>JBBKXR010000348.1:0-18868 GCA_037969585.1 Verrucomicrobiales bacterium | reverse complement strand
GCCCGCATCTGCACCTGCACCTGCATCTGCATCTGCACCTGCAGCTAGCCCTGCACCCGCCGCTGACGACAGCGGCCGGACCACCCGCCGCAAGCTTTCGCCTCTGCGCCGCAAGATCGCGACCCAGTTGGTCAACGCCCAGCAGGAAGCTGCCATTCTCACGACTTTTAACGAGTGCGACATGAGCAACGTCATGTCGATGCGCAAGCAGTTGCAGGAAAGTTTCGTTGAGAAACACGGCCTCAAGCTCGGCTTCATGTCATTCTTTATCAAAGCCACCGTCGAAGCGTTGAAAACCGTCCCGGCCGTCAACGCCAGGATGGATGGCGATGAGGTGGTTGAAAATCACTTCTTCGACATCGGCGTCGCCGTCGGCACCGAGAAGGGCCTCATCGTTCCCGTTATTCGCGATGCCGATCAGAAATCGTTCGCCGAGATCGAGCAGGACATCATCGGTTACGCGACCCGTGCCCGCGACGGCAAGCTTCAGCTCAGCGACCTGACTGGAGGCGTGTTCACCATTTCCAACGGCGGAGTCTACGGATCACTGCTCAGCACACCGATTCTCAACCCGCCACAAAGCGGTATTCTCGGCATGCACACCATTCAGCAGCGCCCCGTCGCCGTCGATGGCCAAGTCGTCATCCGTCCGATGATGTATCTCGCCCTCAGCTACGATCACCGCATCGTCGACGGCAAAGAAGCCGTGACATTTTTGATTCGCATCAAAGACTGCATCGAAAATCCCACGCGTTTGTTGGTGGGGGCGTAGGCCAACCGCTAGCAGATCGTGCCGCGGCGAATCTCGTGAGTCGTTCTTGACGGTCCGAGATCGACGGGCGACCGATGGAAATTGGGGAAAAAAGTTGTTTCACGAGAGTTAAGTAATTAGGGTGAGATCATGCTTCGGTTTTCGGTTCTAGGTAGTGGCAGCGGCGGCAACAGCGCTGTATTATGCTCGGGACAGACGAAAATCCTCATCGATGCCGGCCTCAGTGCCCGCCAGCTAGTGCTGCGCCTCGAAGCCTGCGGGATCGATGCCGACGAGCTCGATGCTGTGTTGCTGACCCATGAGCACGGCGATCACACCACCGGTCTTGATGTATTCTGTCGTAAGCGCTGTTTGCCGATCTACGCGACGGCGCACACCTGTGAACTGGTGCGGGAAAAAATGCGCTCCGAAGTGAGCTGGAAAAAGTTTGAAGCGGGCAGTTGTTTTCAAGTCGGCGATATCGACGTGGAGAGTTTTTCGGTGCCGCACGATGCGGTCGATCCGGTTGGCTTTGTCATGCGCGCGGCTGGGACGGCACTGGGCCTGCTCAGTGACGTCGGTCACGTCACGGCGATGACGCGCGATCATCTGCGCGACCTCGACACCTTGTTCGTCGAGGCCAACTACGACGAGACGATGCTGCAAAACGATGTGCGCCGACCGTGGGCGACCAAGCAGCGTATCAGCTCGCGCCACGGTCATTTGTCGAATCACCAGACCGCCGACTTGCTGGCATCGGTGGCCAGCGACCGCCTCTGTCGCGTCGTGCTCGGACATCTGAGCAGCGACTGCAATTGCCCCGTGCATGCAGCGAAATTTGTCGGTGATCGGCTGCGCTCCGAAGGATTCGATGACGTCGAAGTTGAATGCGCCCGCCAACGCGAACCACTGCCGATGCGACCCGTGGCTCGCAAGGTTACCGCCGCTACCCCGGCTGTTGCGGCGCCGAGCACGGTGTACAGCGAAAATGCCCGACCGGAAACCGAGTCACGCATCGCCGAAGAAACTGCTAATGCAGGTAGGCGCGCCGATTACGCGCAGTCCGATTGGGGATTCTGATTTTCGATGGGCTGGTGGCTCACGCTACCCGCAGCAATAAGCGGTTGCCGCGGGCCCCGCTGCCGTGCATCTTCACGGTTTTCGCGGCTACGCTTGATTGAGTAGGCACACGCCCGTAACCGTTCGCATTTGCCAGACATGACACCCCTGCAACCATCGCTCGAGGACTTCTGCTCGCTGGCAAAATCGGGAAATACCATCCCGGTGTACACCGAGTTGGCGGCGGATTACGAGACACCGGTGTCGGCTTTTCAAAAGCTAAACGACGGCGGACCGTGCTTCCTGCTCGAGTCAGCGGAGAGCAGCGACCAGATCGGTCGCTTTTCGTTCATCGGCGCCAGCCCGCGGTGGCTGATGCGTTGTCGTGGTCGCGAGATGACGTTCGAACAGGACGGCGAGACCCGCACCGAGACCATTCCCGAGAGTGCCGGCGACCCGATGCACGAACTGGAGCGGCTGATGAAATCCTATCAGCCGGTCGAAGTCGAAGGGCTACCGGTGTTTACCGGTGGAGCCGTCGGCTATCTCGCCTACGACATGGTGCGCTTTTTCGAACCGACCGTGCCGCGTCCACCGGTCGATCAGCTCGGCCTGCCCGACATGATATTCATGCTCGCCGACACCCTCGTGGTGTTTGATCATCGCTACCGGCGCATGCAGATCGTCGCTAACGTTGTTACCGACGACTTCGATAATCTTGAGGACGGTTACGAAGACGCTCGAAAGAAAATCGATGCCATCATCGCCCGCCTTTCGGTCGGCTTGCAAGTCGCGCCATTGAGCGCGTTTGGCGAAACTGAAACCGTCGAGCCGCAGTCGAACACAACCCGCGAGGAGTATCAGCAGATGGTTCGCGACGGCAAAGAATACATCCTTGCCGGCGACATTTTCCAATTCGTGCCGTCACACCGTTTTGAGGCGCCGTATGAAGGCGATGCGATCGATCTCTACCGCGCCCTGCGCCACGTTAATCCCTCGCCCTACATGTTCTGTCTGCAGTTCGGTGCCGAGGACGGCTTCGCATTGGTAGGCAGTTCGCCCGAAGTTCACGTGCGCGCCATCGATGGCAAGATCGAGATCCGTCCGATCGCCGGAACGCGCTGGAGAGGCAAAACCCCGGAAGAGGATGAAGCGCTGGCCGAAGACTTACTCAGCGATCCCAAGGAACTCGCCGAACACATCATGCTCGTCGACCTGGCGCGCAACGACGTCGGACGCGTAGCCAAATATGACACTGTCAAGGTGACCGATTTCCAAACTATCGAGCGCTACAGCCACGTCATGCACATTGTGTCCAATGTCGAAGGTCAGCTCGATCCCAAGTACAATGGATACGACGTGATGCGTGCCACCTTTCCCGCTGGCACCGTTTCCGGCAGCCCGAAGGTGCGCGCCATGCAGGTGATCAACGAACTCGAAAAAAGCAAGCGCTGCGCCTACGCCGGCGCCGTTGGCTACTTCGGCTTCGACGGCAATCATGATTCCTGCATCGCCCTGCGAACGGTAGTGTTGAAAGATAAAAAAGCGTATGTTCAGGCCGGTGCCGGCGTCGTCGCCGACTCCGTTCCCGAAGCCGAATACGAAGAGACGGTCAACAAAGCCATGGGCATGATGCGTGCCATCGCTCAGGCCAGAATGCTGTCCGAGCAGCGCGAGAAAGCCGAGTGATATTCCTTAACCTTGGGCTTAAAACTTAAAACTGAACACTTAAAACTTTCCCCGTGCTCCTGGTCATCGATAACTACGATTCATTTACCTACAATCTCGTCCAGTATTTTGGCGAGTTGGGGGCGACCATGGAAGTGCATCGCAACGACCAGATTTCGATCGACGAAATCCGCGAGAAAAATCCTGAGCGGATCGTCATTTCACCCGGACCCTGTACGCCGAAGGAGGCCGGTATCAGCAGCGATGTAGTTCGTGAATTTGGTGCAAAAATGCCCGTGCTCGGCGTCTGTCTCGGACATCAATGCATCGGCGACGTGTTCGGCGGCGACGTGGTTCGCGCCGAGCGTCTGATGCACGGCAAAACCTCACCGGTGAATCACAATGGCGAAGGCCTGTTCGCAGGTTTGCCAAATCCCTTCGAAGCGACCCGCTACCATTCGTTGATCGTCAAACGCGACACCTTCCCGGATTGCCTGGAGATCACCGCCGAGACCGATGAAAAAGAAATCATGGGACTACGGCACCGCGAATTGCCGATCTACGGTGTGCAGTTCCATCCCGAGTCGATTCTGACGGCAGAGGGTAAAAAGCTGCTGAAGAATTTTTTGGAAATTTGGAATTAAAGCAAGGTGCTATCGGAAATATTAGTAATTTGGGTGGAGCACAACCTTATCTTCCGTCGATGATTGAACCATTGTGGAAGGAATCAAACGATCCTGATATGCTCAATGCCGTCGCGATTGCAATGGCGCGCGAAGCCGCACCCTCCAGCATTGAATTGCTCCTGCCCGCCGCTTCCGCGCCCAGAGGTCGAGCGGAGTCGCGCCGTTATGCTGCTGGTTGGGCGCTAAGTAAAGTTTACAGAAAGTCCGCTGTACCGGCACTGGCAGCAGATCTTGAAGAGGCTTCGGATGGCAGTAGTATGGAAGCATTTGCATTAGGCACGCTTAGCCAAGTAGGGGATGAAAGCGCTGCCAAGACTGTGATAAGCTGGTTTCAAGATGCCGACAGCTCCGCCTCTCCGCTCGTCTCTGTCTGGATCGATAGAGCCAACTTCTCTTCACACTTAAAGGCGGCGAAGGTCGCACTAGATCCATCAGTGCATTTCCGTAGTGAGGAAATTCGGGTCGCAATTCGAGAAGCTCTGGGAGCACACCAGTCTGCTATCACAATCAATCGCCCGAAAGCAAAATAGCAAACAAACGGATTTCGCTTTTGTTCTCACAAGGGCAAAACGAGTCAATGCTATTCAACTCTCGTCCTCCGCCAGAACTACCAAACAATCCTCAGCTCCAAGCGTAAACTTCTCATTCTTCAGCGGGATCAGAGTTACGCCGTAGTTCTGCTTTGGGTCTGACTCGAGCGCCTTTTCCTTCACGCCGATGCAGACTTCGCCGCGTTTTTGGGCGAGGCCCATGCAGTCGGCGAAGCTCAGCTCCTGAGGTAGCTCGGCCTGGTAAAGCGACAGGGGCTTGAGGTAGATCTCCGAGCCATCTTCTTCGAAAAGATCGTCGTAGACACGCTTTATGTCCGGCTCTTCGCTCATCTGCGCGAGCATCATACTGATCAGGCGGTCGCTGATGATAAAATCTCTGACGCCGGCCTGCGATACCAGACTCTGATTAGCCGAATCCATCACCTCCGTGATCAACTGGGTGTCGCGGACGCGGCTGCCGTTTTCTTTGAAAATTCGGCGCAGCAGCAACAGGATCATCAGCGAGCGCGAGTCGATCTCTTCCGCGTCGGCATTGTCGCCGACTTCGCTCAGCAGAATGATGTTATCGCAACGCGACGGATTCAGTTCGGCGAGATTATCTATGTTGAGTGGATCTTTTTCGATCAGTCGGATTTCCAGGCCTTCGAGACGGGTATTGAGGTCCTCGATGTCGGCACGGTCGTCGTCAGAGAGCTCTGCTGCGATGACGTCGATGGTTGATCCCTTGGTCACGTAGTCGGCATATTCTTCGACCATGATGGCCGCCTTCTGACTCCAGCCGATAAACAGCTCGTGCTCAACCCGCTGCTCAAGGCGACGATCGTGAAGCGGTAGGTCACGTGGCTTGGCGACCGTTTGCTTACAAAACTCGATGGTCGAATCGTCGTCGGCGACGATCAGGATCTCATCGTCTGCCAACATGACGCGGTCGACCGCAGGATTCATGAAAAGTTCTCCGGATGCGCTGCGAATGCCCATCGGCACACCATCCGGAAAGTGGAAGGCCAAGTCGCCGAACGTCATTCCCGCCCAGCCTTCGTCCGCATAGAAATACATCTCGCAGCCGTCGAACGATAACAACTCGGAGTAGACCACTGACAAGCCGACCGAGCGACTGGTCTGGACCATGATTTTCGCGAGAATATCCGTCGAGTCAGCGACGCAGATCGGGTAGGGGGTATTGTCTTGAACGATCGATCGATGCTGATCGCTGAACAGCTCAGCGACGATCGACAGTTCGTTGTCGTCATCATCAGCGTTGTCGTCCGCTTGCGCGGGTGCCGGTGCGCCACGTACGGATGACAGAGCGAGAATGGTTTTGATGACGCGGGCGTCGCTCTTCGCCTTTTCATCCTTCGAGGAGCTTTCTTTCGCGGTCGCCAGAACGATGACTGATCGGCACGATTTCACCGCAGCGATTTTAAGATTCGTCAGTGACGACGGCGAACCGGACCGAGTTACGACTCGGGTGTTGAGTGTATCTGGAATGACCAATGCGAGGTAATCATCCATTTCCTCCTTAGGTTCATTGGCGAGGATGACCACCGCCGGATTATCCTCACTCTCGTTGGCCATGACCAGTTCGCGCAAGATCTCAACGACCCGCTGTGGGCTCCAGCCGAGGATCAATGTGTGCCCGTCCTCGATCACTTTCGAGTGCCCCTTGCGCAGGCTTTGCAGCTTCTGATCGAGCGCCGTCGTGATCAGGCCGATCAGCATCGAAAGCAGGATCACCCCGACCGTCCCCGCGGTGATGGCGACAAATTTGTAGACCGGGTTGGATCGGATGTCCTGGGCCATATTGCCCGGGTCCGTCATCTGCAGGAAGGTGATGTAAATGTGATTCAGGAACCCGCTCTCACGTTCATCCAGTCCTGGCGCCGCCGAAAATGCGACCAGTCTCATCATACCGATCGCGACCAAGGCGATGATGAACACAATGAACAGGCTGAGGAAGATCGAACTCCCTCCACGCGCCATGAAATTGTCGAATCGGTAGCGAAGCCGATCGCGAAGCGGAGGAGTGTCAGACATGGCTTAGTTCACCGGCTCGGTACCAAAGCGGCAAGCCGAAATTCGAATTTTTTTGCATCGCAAAGCAGGATCTTGCGCCAGCTGTGGAAAAGCGTCAAAGTTGCCGCCATGAGCCGAATAATCGCCACCGCAGTATTGCTTGCCTGCGTATTTTCCACGTTGGAGAGACCTGCACTGGCCTTTGATCCGGCTGAGCAGGATGATTCGTTGGCGCTGCTGCGGCATTTTGAGAAAGCGGACATTCCACCGCCGTTCGAGAGCGGGAAGTTTGAGCCTCGGCAGGGCGAGACCATCACTTTGATCGGCGGCACCGGGATGTTTGACTACGCCGAGTCGGGCCATCTGGAAAGTGTTCTACAGCAGGTGTTTTCCCAACGGCATTTGTCGCTGCGCAATGTTGCCTGGTCGGCCGACACGGTCTATCGCCAGCAGCGACCGATGTTTTTTTTCACGCCAACGGGAGATACCCGTGAGGGGAGTGTGCCCGATCTACGTGAGAAAATTTCCGCGGGTATTTTTGTCCTTCAGTTTGGAAAAATGGAATCACTCGACGGCGTATCGGCGCTGCCTGAGTTTCGTGCTGCGTATGATCGTTTGATAGGTGAGCTGAAAACACTCAGTCCACGAATTGTTCTGGTGGCACCGACACCATTCTTCCCAATCGGCCCGGCGAGTGAACTTGCTGATCCGAGGAACGAGGTGTTGGCAGAATACCGAAAAGCGATCAGTGAACTAGCGGCCGCACACGGCGCTTTGTTCGTTGATGTTGATCAACGGCTCGATTCAGGTCTCGGAGAACCGGGGCGCGATGGAATCAAATTGGCGGATCCCGGGCATCTTAGGCTGACTGGCATCATTTGCGATTCGTTGAATATAGAACAGAGCTCGTTTGATCCAGAACTGCTCGACCGGATCCATGAGAAAAACCTGCTCTGGCAGCAGTACTACCGGCCCACCAACTGGGCATTTTTGTTTGGCGACCGCCAGAACGTGCCGAGTTCACGTGATCACAAGGACGATGATCGACGTTGGTTTGTCGAAGAATTGCAGCGACTGCCTGGGTTGATCCAAGAAGCTGACCAAGAAATTTGGAGGGCTGCCGCACAATGAAATTTTCTATCGCACTTGCCCTCGTCCTGAGTCTAGCCGGTTCGGCAATAGCAGAGTCGGTTAACACGAAATCGGTCGATCCGTCGGTGGCGGCCGAGTTGGCCAGCTTCACGGTTCACGACCAATTCGAGGTCAGTCTTTTCGCCGACGAAACACTCGGTGTCGCCAATCCGATCGCGATGCATTGGGATGAGCAGGGGCGGCTTTGGGTGCTGACGACCTTGGCCTACGCTCAGCTCGCTCCCGGGCAGAAGCCGAACGACAAGATTTACATTCTGGAAGACACCGACGGCGATGGCAAAGCCGACGAATCTAAGGTGTTCGCCGAAGGTTTGGACATGCCGATCGGTTTCGCGTTGGCCGAGGGCGGTGCTTATGTCGGGGAAGAGGATAAGTTGGTTTTCATCGATAGAGACGGTCGGAAAGAAGTAGTTTTACGCGGCTTTGGAACCGGTGATACCCACCAGAACATCTCCAATTTCACCTGGGGGCCGGATGGAAATTTGTATTTCAGTCAGGGTTTGCACTGCTACTCGCGAGTCGAGACTCCGTGGGGCATCGTGCGTGGCGACACGGCGGGGTTCTTTCGATTCGACCCGAATTCGTTGAGGCTGGAGCCGTTCTGTTTTCCATCGATGGCGAGTCAGAACCCCTGCGGCATCGCCTTCGACAAACACGGTTCAATGTTTCTTAAGTCGAACAACAAGGAGCTGATCTACGTCACGCCCGGACTGGTGCCGACGACGCACTCGCGCAACTTGGAGCCGATCGCGAGCATCGGTGTGACACCGGGAAAATCGATGGGTGCCGAGTATGTTGAGTCAGACCATTTGCCGGACTGGTTGCAGCATCACATGTTGGTATCGGGTTACTATTCGCATCGGCTGACGGCGTTTCCGCTGGTCGAAGAAGGTGCCGGTTACAGCCAGGTAGAGCCGATCGAGCTACTGGTCGCCGATCACCCGAGCTTTCGTCCGGTCGACTCACGCATCGGACCGGATGGTGCGATCTATGTCGCCGACTGGTTCAACCCGATCATCGGTCATTATCAGGCCTCGCTGCGTCATCCGGATCGCGACAAGCAGCACGGCCGAATCTGGCGGATTACTGCGAAAGGCCGTCCATTGATGGTGAACCGTCCGCCTCGGCTGCAGCCTGGAATCGCGGGTAGGGACAACCCTCTGGCCATCGAGCCCGTGATCGACGATTCTCCTCAGGCGGAGGCGAGGCAGCGTCTGCACGAAGTTATACGGCTCGCCAATGTGCCTGAAGCCGAATCGCTGCCCGAAGCTTTGCAGGCGCTCGATCATGAGCCGGATCGTTTTATCGACTACGCGCTGCGCCAGAGTGTACACGCGCTCGCTGACTATTGGTTGCCGGCGGTGAGTACAGGCGAATTGGAGTTCAACAAGCCCGAGCATCTGGCGTTCGCACTCGAAGAAATCGGCGGCCAACAGGCCGTGACTTTGGCGCGGGCGAGACTGGCGGATGCATCGATCGATAGCGCAGTTCGGCAACGGTTTGCGGCAGTCTTGGCGAAAGTCGGATCGGCGGAGGATTTGCGCAAGCTGTTGATGGATGAGCACAACGATGGCGCGGTGCTGAATGCGCTTAACGAGGTCTGGGCGACGCGCAAGGTGCGGGCCGCGGATCCATTTGCGCCTCGACTCGCGGAACTCGTGGCTTCGGGGAATGAGGCGGTGAAGATTGCAGCGATCCGCTTAGCCGGCCTTTGGCGAGTCAAGCCACTGACGGCGGCGGTGAAAAAACTCGCTCTGGATCTATCGGCATCAGAGCCGATTCGGATCGAGGCGATGGGGGCGTTTGCGCAGTTGGCCGGTAAGGCATCTGTCGAACCGTTGCTCGCGGTGGCATTGGGGGGCGAAAAAGTTCCCTCACATTTGCAGGTGGCAAGTGTTCAAGCGCTGAGTCTTGTCGATCTCGCTCGTGCCGGTGCGGCGGCGGCAGAGATTTTGCCGAATTTAAAAGACGATGCTGAGATCGGTCACTTACTGCAATCGTTCTTAAATCGGAAGGGTGGTTCCGATGCTCTTGCCACGGCCCTGCAAGCATCTGATTTGACCGTCGATGATGCCCGCCGGGTGTCGACAGCGTTGAGTGAAGTGGGCCGCCGCACTGGCAAGCTGGCATCGGTCATCGATGAAGCGCTCGGCACGGCCGCGAATGCGACGCCGTACTCGGCAGAGTTCGTGAGCAAGCTGGTGGCCGAGGTCAATGCAGCAGGTAAGGCCGAAGCGGGTCAGGAGATATTTCAACGTTCACTTCTGACCTGCGTAGCCTGTCATCAGGTGGGTGGAGCAGGGGGCATCCTCGGGCCGTCGTTGGATACGGTCGGTGCCGGACTGCCGCTCGACTTGATTATCGAATCGGTGCTGTGGCCGGATCGGCAGCTGAAGGAGGGCTATTTTGCGCTCAGCGTAGCGACCAAAGATGGGCGTGAGCTGACCGGCTACAAGGAGCGGGAACAGGCGGGTGTGCTGCATTTGCGCGACACGGCAAGCGGCGTGACGCATCCGATTCCGGCAGGCCAGATCACCGAGCGAAAAAACATCGGCACGCTGATGCCGGCCGGCCTGGCCTCCTCCTTGAAGCGCGAAGAGCTACGCGACCTGATCGCCTACCTGGCGAGCCTGAAAGGCGGAAACTAGAGAAACAAAGCACAAAAAACAACGAACCAAGCAGATTGGCTAGAGCTTGTGCCCCATCTTGTCCTTCTTGGTCTGCATGTAGCGTTCGTTGTGGGGATTGGTCTCCTCGATGATCGGAACCTGCTCGACGATTTCGAGATGGTGGCCGTGCAGACCGACCACCTTTTTGGGATTGTTAGTCATCAGGCGGATGCGGCGCACACCGAGGTCATGCAGAATCTGGGCGCCCATGCCGTAGTCGCGCAGGTCGCCGGGAAAGCCGAGCTTTTCGTTGGCTTCGACGGTATCGAGGCCTTCCTGCTGTAGCTTGTAAGCACGGATCTTGTTGACCAGGCCGATGCCGCGGCCCTCTTGGCGCATGTAGACGAGAACGCCAACGCCTTCGGCTTCGATCTGAGTGAGGGCGGCGTGCAGCTGACCGCCGCAGTCGCAGCGGCGTGAGCCGAATACATCACCGGTCAGGCATTCGCTGTGGACGCGGACGAGGATGGGTTTGTCAGGATCGATCTTGCCTTTGACCAGCGCAAGATGGTGTTCGCTCGGGTCGAGATTACTCTGATAAAGGTTGAGGCCGAAGGTTCCCCAATCGGTTGGCATCTCGATGTGTTCGACGCGCTGGACGAGGCGTTCGCTGCTGCGCCGGTAGGCGATCAGGTCGGCGATGGTGCCGAGCTTGAGGCCGTGTTTTTTTGCAAAAACGATCAGCTCTGGCAGACGCGCCATGGTACCGTCCTCCTTGAGGATTTCACAGATGACGCCAGCGGGTTCGAGACCGGCAAGACGTGCCAGGTCGACGGCGGTTTCGGTGTGGCCGGCGCGTTGCAGCACGCCGCCTAGTTTGGCCTGTAGCGGTAAAATGTGACCGGGTTGGACGAGATCGCCGGGTTCTGACAGGGGATCGGCGAGAACCTGGCAGGTGCGCGCGCGATCAGGGGCACTGATGCCGGTAGTAATTCCGCTCGCAGCGTCGACAGCGACGGTAAAGGCAGTGCCGTAGGCTTCGGTGTTGCGACGCACCATCGGCTGCAGGCCGAGGCGTTGGGCGGCATCGGGCGCGATCGGCGCACAAATCAGGCCGCGACCGTGGGTGATCATGAAATTGATCGCTTCAGGCGTCGTTTTCTCGGCAGCGATGATCAGATCGCCTTCGTTTTCGCGCTCGGCATCGTCGGTGACGATAACCATCTTTCCTGCGGCGATGTCGGCGATGATTTCTTGTACCGAACTGAAAGGGGACGGTTCGGCAGGATCAATGGTTGGGCTGGAATCGGATTCGGACATGGCAAGCTCTTGGGTCGGAAGGTAGCACAGTTTTGCTCGAAATCAGAGACGCGAGCGCAGGTCGCAGGCTTACGCGATTTGTGGTATCGGTGGCAGATGAATAATCAGGAAGGCGCTGAAATCGTCGCCAAGAATTTTTCCATTGCTCGTCTCGACGAAATCTCGGCGACGCCGTGCCCCTGTGGGCTGTCGAAGCGTGCGTTCATGGATGATCCCGCCGGCATTGCTTCGCTGCACATTGTCGAGATCAAGCGGGACAGCGAGACGCATTACCACAAGGGCATGACCGAAATTTACTTTGTCCTCGAGGGCGAGGGCCACATAGAACTCGATGGCGAGTCGTATCCGCTGGCACCGAATACCTCGGTAATGATCAAGCCGGGTTGCCGACACCGTGCGGTCGGGGAAGGTCTGAAAATTCTCAATGTGCCGATCCCAAAGTTTGATCCTGATGATGAATGGGTGGATTGATTGTCTATAAAATGCAAAATGATGCAAATCGCCATGAGAAAAGAGGACGACGTGTGACACGATGGCATTATGAAGGCCGTAGACAGCAGTAGAGTGACCGTCGACATCGACGTCGAGACCTTGGCAAAGGTTATGGCACTTACGGGCGAGAAAAAAAAGCCCGGCGATTGCCAAGGCGGTTACTGAGTTCGTCAATCGCTCCTTAGCTAGAGAGTTTGCCACTCGAATTCGCGAAGGTGCTTTCGATTATCCGTTGAGCGACGAGGAACTCGCTACGCTGGATTCGTGATTTGCTGATGCCGATTTTCCGGGGAGTAAAATGGTCATTGTCAATTCATCCGTGTGGATCACCGCGCTGCGATGCGAAGGTGATTTGTTCGTAAAATGCGCGGTCGAAGGTTTGCTCGATGAGTACGAGACGACCTTGTGCCCGCCGGTCCGCTTGGTGGTGATGGGTGGTGATGGGTGGTGATGGGTGGTGCTCGCGAACAGGAACGTAGGCCGTTGAACGGCTACTTCTCGGTACTGCCATACTTGCAGATCCGGGACGGGGACTGGTCAACCGCTTGCGCTTACGCCCGGCGACTGTCGGACAAGGATGTGCGCGTGCCGTGGAGCGATCTGCTGATTGCCACGATTGCGCTGCGCGTGGGTTGTCGGGTCTATTCCCTCGATAAGCACTTTGCGCTGATGAAGGAGCACTTAGGGCTAAGCCTCTACGAGCCTGGCTACGGCGGAGCTTATGCCGCGGAGAGCTGAGCTTTCGTAAATGCGTTGAGCGGCGCGTCCGCGCCATACGACGCCCGCGTTTCAGGGGCGCGCTCGGCGATTTATTTCCCGAATTTCGTTCGACCGGGGCGGCCGCGTTTGGTTGACGCGGATGGTCTGCCCCTGCCGCTCGGCTTGGGCTTGGGCTTGCCCTTTTTTGAAGAGGGCCGACTCGGCTTGCTGTCTTTGTCGGTGGTCGACTTTCGCTTGCTACGCCCCTTGTCGCTGCCTTTACCCGCGCCTTTCCTGGCGACTCGTGCGCCGGCGGACTCTGAGTTCGAGCCGCCCTGGCTTTTCCGCGATTTGATCGTGAACACAATCGGCAGACCGGTCAGCGGATGCTTGTCGCGAATGGTATTTTCGAGATAGCGCTCGTAGGTGCGGGTCAGTAAGTTGGAGTAGTTAACGAACAGCAAATACTCGGGGACCGGAACCGGTCGAGGGCGGTCATCGCGCTTCTGGGTGGCGTAGAGCAGCTTGAGGCGTTTGCTGCGGCGCACCGGTGGCGGATTCGATTGGATGGCGTGACTAAGCAGGCGGTTGAGGATGCCGGTGCTGAGCGGCGCGGCGGCGAGCTCGCGAAGTTCGTCGATCGCTTTGAAAATTTTGCCGAGGTAGTCGCGCTTCTTGGCGGAGACGGCGATCATCGGTGCGTAGTGGAGGAAGAAAAGATCGGGGGCGATTTCTTCCTGAAGTTGATCGATGCGATCCTGAAACCGGGCGTCGGGATGGTACAGGTCGAACTTGTTGAAGAGCACGATGCAGGGCTTTTTCGCATCGAGAATCTGGCGGGCGATGCGCCGTTCCTGAGCAACGGCGCCGGCGGAGGAATCGATGACCAGCACGCACAGATCGGCACGACGGATGCTTTTTTCCGAGCGCATGACGCTGAACACCTCGACCGAGCTGTCGCGCTTGGTGCGGCGACGGATACCGGCAGTGTCGATGAGCGTATAGTGAATGCCGTCGCGTTCGTAGGGCACGTCGACGGCATCGCGAGTGGTGCCGGCGATGTCGCTGACGATGGTGCGTTCGTCGCGCAGGATTGCGTTGATCAGTGATGATTTGCCGACATTTGGACGGCCGACAATGGCGATCTTTATCCGGTTCGCTGCGGAAGGGGTATCTCCATCTTCGGCGTCACTGCCACCGGACAGGGCCGGGCGCGAGGCCAGTTCGCGTTCGATGCGTTCAACCAATTGGCCAAAATTTCGTCCGTGAGCGGCGCTGATCGAGAGCAGGTTGGCAAAGCCGAGAGCGGTGAATTCCGCGGCGGCAGGGTCGGTCTTCTCGGTATCGACTTTGTTGACCACGAGCAGCACCGAGGCGTCGCCGCGATGCAAGATCTGGGCAAGGGATTCGTCGATACTGGTGATGCCCTCGCGGGCGTCGACGACGAACAGAATCAGATCAGCCGACTGGATAGCGATGTCGGCTTCGGCGCGCACTTGATCGGCGAAACCGTCTTCAAGGTTGGCACCAATGCCGCCGGTATCGATAACCTCAAACGGAGTGTTACCGAGTGTGCAGATGGCGGAAATGCGGTCACGGGTGACGCCGGGCTGATCGTGAACGATGGCCACGCGCCGACCGACGAGACGGTTGAAAAGTTCGGATTTGCCGACGTTGGGTCGGCCTACGATGGCGACACGGCCGCGCGCGACGGTGCTGACGACCGGAGTCGTATCTTCTTCAGGCGTCGGATCTTCCGGCGTCGCTGGTTGTGGATTCTGGGACATGCGTTTCGGCGACAGGAACTGAAGCGGGTTCGGTAGGGCGATTTCGGGCAACGGCAAACTGCCGCAAGCCCTCGCGAACATAGATCGCTGCCGAGACGACCATGAACAACGCGGTCAGTCGTAGGAACCAGGGAAGTTCCGGGGCAGCGTGACGAAAGTCGATCAGAATCCACGCAACGCAAGCCATTTGCAGCACGGTGCTCACCTTGCTGACCCAGTTAGGGCCCATTTCGATTTTGCGCAGAAACCCATACATGAACGCGATACCGAGCAGAATGACGGTTTCCCGGGCGAAAGTGAGCACCACGAACCACGGCGGCATCAGCGGAGTCCACGGTAGAATACCAAGCGTAAAAATGGTACATAACATCAACAGTTTGTCCGCAATAGGGTCGATGGTTGCTCCGAGAAGCGTACACTGGTCAAAGCGCCGGGCGACGTAGCCGTCGACGCCGTCGCTGATCATGGCGATGGCGAAGATCGCGATCGCCGCGAAGCGCCAGCGGACGTCCTCACCGTCCTCGCCAAAGCTATTGGTGTAGCAGACTGCACAGCCGATGAGTGCCGGAATCAGCAGCATCCGACCGAAAGTGATCTTGTTAGCGAGTGTCATCGAAGAGGCCCAGAGAAGGGACGGCGAACCCATACCGCGAGGTCACGGCGGTTGCGTTGCCGTACTATCACCGGATTCGGTAGTCGGCAAAGGCGGAAATGCCGGTGGAGCTGGCGGAAATTGTCAGCCGGTTAAAATGGCTGCCGGAACGAGATCTATTCGCCTTCTTTGTCTTCGCTGTTTTTGTCGTCCGACTTGCTCTGATATTTCTTCGGCAACAACTCCGACAACACCGCGTGCACACCCTTTTTCTCGAGCGGGTCCAAGGCACCAGCAGTCTGGTAATAATCCTCCAGCCATTGCAAAACGATCGGATGGGTTTGGGCATTGCTGACCAGCGCCCAGTGGGCGGCTTCGGGGAGGTCCTCGGTGATAGCCGTGTAGTCTTCGGGGATGTCCGCCTCTGCGCTGATGTCCATGCCCTCATAGCGGAACAGGAAAATCATCCGCTTGATGACCGCTTCGGAACCGGTCGCGTAGAAATATCCCCACAGCATGTCGAAGGTAGGCAATTGCCTCATCGACATGTCTAATACCTTGGGCGGACGTTTTTCCAGGATGCCTTCAACATCGCCTTCTTTGATGATGTCGTCGCCCTCGGTGGTGCGGGAAAATATCAGTGCCAGACGAATGGTCTGCATGTCTTCAGGGGGGAGATCACTGATCTCGAGATACCATTCTTTGATTTTATCATGATTCTGGCGAAACACCTGACTGAGAAAGCCGACCAGCGCAGGGCGGACGCGGTCGTCACTCAGAATGCGCCCGTCACTCCATTTGCGGATTTGTTCGACCACCTTTTCGGGCTCCGGATTCTGATAATAAAAGGTCAGCCAATCATGGTCGGGGTCGGGCTCGCGTTGCGCTGTTTCGCTGGGATCTCCCTTCGCAGGAGTATCAGCTGCAGCAGGAGCAGGAGCAGGAGTTGCAGCAGGAGTTGCAGCAGGAGCGGGAGCGTCCGTATCTTGCGCCTGAAGCGAGGCTCCACCTGTTAAGATTAGGGCAGCCAGAGCGATAAGATAAGCGCTGAAAGAACGCAGAACGGCGAGCTGCTGGAAGCGTTTCTTTAGATTCGATCGAGGATCGGGGGGATTCATTGATCTATTGTTGCGGAGCTTGAGGGCAAAAGCAATGCCGGAACGCTCAGCAAAAGATCGTTAAAAGGTGTAGAAATTTCACTTGCAAGCCACCAGAATACTCGTATCTATCCGCAGTTATGGCCAAAAAGAGTTGGATCGAGCGCAATAAGCGTAAAGCAAGAACCGTCGAAAAGTATGCAAAGCTGCGTGCTGATTTGAAGGCAAAAGATGATTACGTCGGTCTTTCGATGTTGCCTCGCGACGCCAGCCCGACGCGGTTGGTGAACCGATGCGAAGTTTCCGGCCGTCGCCGTGCTTACATGCGCCGCTTCCGTCTGTCGCGTATTTCGTTTCGTGAATTGGCTTCACACGGTCTGATTCCGGGCGTGACCAAGTCCAGCTGGTAGCAGCGGACAGCGACTGTCGCAATTGCTCAAGTTTCGGGTTGCTTCGTCGGCGACTCGTTTTCTGCGCTGCCGACTTCGGCTTGAAGCGGTGTCTTTTGCCACGTTGAACGGTGCCATAGGGGCTCAGTGAATTGACTGGCATCTTGCCGGTAAATCGGATAGCGTTTTTGTGCGAGGGCCAATCCAACCAAGTGTTTGGCCACATCCATGCCGATCTACGAATACATCACGACCGATCCTGAAAAGGCCTGCCGCACCTGTGCGCGCGGTTTTGAGTTGCATCGCCCTGTGTCGAGACCTCCATTGGAAAAATGTCCGCTCTGTCGGACGCCGGTGCGCAAGGTGATCTCGAACGTCAACACGCCAAAGATCGCCAAGCCACTGTCGGTTAGCGATGCCAAGAGTGCCGGCTTCACGGTCATGAAAAGGCGCGACAAAGGCGTTTACGAAAAATTATGAGTGAGTGCGCAGCTGCCACGATGGCGGATACGGCTGAAAGCGGTGCCGATGACCCGCTGATAGGTAGCTGCCCGCAGTTTTACCAAGGCGTCGCCGGAATCCTGCGACTGGGGGCTCTGTCGTCATGATGGGTGTGCTTCAGGCAGCGGAGATTTTTCGCGATTGGGACGACCCGCAAGACATCGGCAAGCGCTGTCTGACGATTTTGGGGCTGGTGCTGTTGAATGGGCTGTTCGTCGCGGCTGAGTACGCCTTGGTTCGCGTGCAGAAGAATCAACTCGACGTGTTGGCTGAGACTGGAAAATCCAGTGCCCGTCTCGCCGGCCAGCTTACCGAGCGGCTCGACGCCTATCTGTCCGCCTGCCAGCTGGGTATCACCATGGCCAGCATCGCACTCGGATGGGTCGGCTTGCCATTGGTCGCCCGCCTTTTACAACCGCTGCTGGCGATGGGGGCGCTCGGCGATAGTTGGGTGCTCGGGCTGTCGTTTATCGTCGCGTTCGGTCTCGTGGTATTTTTGCACGTCGTCATTGGCGAGCTGATTCCCAAGTTTCTGGCGACTCACAGTGAACTTGGCACGGCAATGATTCTGGCCCGTCCATTGCGCGGCTTTTATCTTTTGTTCTGTTGGCTGATCGCAGCGCTCAATTTCACCGCTGAGTGGTTGGTTCGGGTGGTATTTCGAATCGACGCAGCTGCTGAGCGCGACAAGGTCCACAGTGGTGAGGAGCTCAGGTTCTTAGTCGAGCAAACCGAGCAGGGCGAGGATGTCACCGATACCGAGCGCGAGATCCTGATGAATGCGCTCGAGCTCAATGACTTGACGGTGCGCGATATCATGACCCCGCGAGCCGACGTGGTGACGCTCGATGTCGAGAAAACCTTCGAGGAAAATCTCGAGATCGCGATCACCTCGATGCATACCCGTTTTCCGCTGGTATCAGGGCATCTGGATAGGACCATCGGCCTGATTCACATCAAGGATCTGATCGGCCTGATGCGCCAGGACGCCACCGACCTGCAGGAAATTCGGCGCGACATCATCGATGTCACCGACGCCATGCCGCTGGATATTCTACTTAAGACCTTCCTAGCAAAACACGCGCACGTTGCGCTGGTAAAGGACGAGTTCGGCGGTTCGCTCGGTCTGGTCATGCTCGACGACGTAGTCGAGGAGCTGGTCGGCGAGATTCAGGATGAATTCGATGAGGCCGACGATGGCTTTCATCGCTTGAGCGATGACGAGTTTATCGTCGCCGGTTCGCTGGCGCTGCATGAACTGGCCAACGAAAGCGATCTGGTCGTCGAGAGTGAGGACGTCAGTACGGTCGGCGGCTACGTGACGCATGTCATCGGTCATCTCCCCAAGATCGGTGAAGTGGTTATCATCGGCGGTTATGAGGCGAAAGTGACGCTCGCCGACGAGCGCATTGTCAGCGAGGTCCGCTTTCGCCGACTTGATCCGCTAAGCGAACCGACCGGCGAGATCTCACCGGACGATTCCGATTCGTTTGCCTCCGCTC
>JBBKXR010000347.1:0-11154 GCA_037969585.1 Verrucomicrobiales bacterium | reverse complement strand
GACGGCGACCGCGCCCCGCTTTGCGAAATCGTCGGTCTAAAAGATCAGCACGGCGCCCTGCTGCTGGTCGACGAAGCCCACGCGTTTGGCATCACCGGTCCGGCGGGTCGCGGACTCGCCGCCGAACTCGGCGTCGCCGATCGGATCGACCTGCACATCGGCACTTTGAGCAAAGCCGTCGGCCTCAGCGGCGGCTTTGTCGCCGGCCAGCGCGATTACATCGACCTGTGCGTTCAGCGGGCACGCAGCTTTATTTATTCGACCGCCCCGCCACCGACACTGGCCGCTGCCGCCAGTCAACGACTTGAGATTATCGCCGGCACGGCTGGCGAAAAGCTGCGCGGCCAACTTTGGAAGAACCTCACACTCCTGACCAACGAGTTGAACCTCGCCGCGCCGACCAGCGCGATCGTGCCGATCATTCTCGGTGAAAGTGAGCGTGCCCTCGCCGCCGCCGCTCAACTATTCGACCTCGGGTTTCTCATTCCGGCCATTCGCTATCCGACCGTGCCACGCGACCAGGCCCGACTGCGGCTCACCGTCACCGCCGCGCACAGCGAATCGCAAGTGCGCGCGATCGCTGCCGCGATACGTGAAATGTCAGCTTAGGATCCCGCGCTCGCGATGCCAATCGATCTATTGCTCGAACGATTCCAACACGCCGACTGCCGGAGATTCGACCCCGTTCAGCAAAGCATGCCGAAGGCTTTCAGGAGTCATCGGCGCATGCAACTTGTCGTCGTCAAATGCATCCCCTGATGTCGCACCCTGATCCATCGATCCGGGAAATTTTTTAACGAGATCCTCCATGGACTTGAGTTTCACAAAGGGGTAAGAATCCGGCTGCGAGGCCATGCGGGGGTTTTGATAGGTCAGCAACCCGCTACCATAGCGGTTGTTCTCGCCCACCCAGGTCAGCGTCCCGATGAACGGATCGACCGGCAGATCGGGAATCGAAAAGAGTGCAGCACTGACATCGATCAAGCTGTCAGTAACCGACAGAGCAGTTGGAATCGGCATGTGCTGGGTTGAACTCGAAACAAAGTAGCGAGTGTACACGGCGCAGCGGGAAACGGACAGATCTACATCAGCCACAGGAACCCGTGAGTAAACGTGAAGTGCGGATTGTCCGACGAACACGCAATCTTCGACAACCACTTTAGCTCGCTTTGAAGTGTTAGCGACGAAGGCCACCATGATACCGTTGCCACAGCGGAAAAAGCAGCGCCTGACCGTCACCGACTCCGTGTTGGTGATACTCAAACCGATAGCTTCACTCCCACTTTTCAGCAAACTCGGCACGGCATCAAATTCGCAATCTTCGATCAACACTGGTAACTTCCCGGCGGTTCGAATACCCAAAACCGGCAGTGTGAAGTCCTCCGCGTCATGCCTGACAAATCGTATCCCTGAGATGGTTACCGGTCCGAACACAAACATCGCGTGTTGCTCCTCGGTCATCGCCACCACAGTCGGGCGCTCGCGGGCCTTCGGGTGGGGACGAAAGTGCAGCACCTTGCCGTACGGAGTAAAGACCTCATTTCCTTTGATCTCAATCCGTCCGCTGAGCAGTAAAGTCGCTCCATCGGGAGCTTGATCGACGGCTTCTTGAAGCGATGTAAAGATCTGATCGGTCCCTTCGAGAAATGCGACGGGTGGTTCGCCTGGCGTCGGATCATCTGCGAACCACTCGATCGGAATCACTGCAGCGGCATTCCAAACCGGTGTTTCGGAACTGATTTGAACGACCGCATTGCCCAGGCGAAAACGGTTATTCTCCCCGACCCATTTGGTCTTCGAGCGAACCAGATTGACTTCGTTGGTGCGAAAATCACAGACCGGGCGGGCGCAGACAAACTGGCTGTCGGAGGCCTCGACTCGCACGTAAGGCGATGGGTGGCGAGCATTGGAGTGCAGGAATGATTGCCCTTCGAATTTTTGCTCCTCCAATGTGATCTTGACCCGCTCCGTCTGGGTGTCGGCCCCGGATAAATCGATGCCATAGTAGGCTGCGATCCGACTTTTGCGAATCTCAACATCCCCCGTCTTTCCGAATATCGTAATCGCACTGGTATCGTGCAAATCGAAGTCACTGTCGACAATCCTGACCTCGCTGCTCCCTCGCAGCTCAATCGCACGTGATTTCAAATCTTCGCCAGGTCTCAAAACCTCGCGCCGTGCAACGAATCGACAGTCCTTCAGCGATAGAGTTGCGTCGTCAACGATCAAAATTCCCGTACCGTCACGCTTGGCGTTAATCACAAAATCGAGCCCGACAAGTGACAGGTCCGAGCGACTGACCAGGCCGGGAATTCCCGCGATCTCAGTCGTGAGTTGCGGCCGCTGATTTCGGTCCGATGAGACCAGCGTCAGCGCTTTCCCTGATCGGATTACGGTGTTGTCGACCAGAATGGGTCCATTTACGGGTAACTCGATGGTGTCGCCATCTTCTGCCGCAGCGATCGCACGTCGCAAATCCGGATAGGCACCGATTCGATCGGCAATGAGAAACGTGCGCTGGTAGCGACTGCCGATAAGGTGGTTGGCAAAATGTTCCACTGCCGGTATCTGAGCGAGCCCAAAGACAGTAGCGGACAGCGCCGTTAACGAAACCAGCCAAAGCGCAACGCGCTTATTGCGACGCGCCCGATATTTCGGCGGAGGTGAGAATTCATCATCGATCGCGCGAACCACGGCGGCGGCACTTTCCGGACGATCGTCCGGGTCTTTGGCCAACAGATTGTTCAACAAATGCCGACACCACCTCGGCAGATTGCTCTGGCCGGCACGGATCACCGTCGACTCGTTCAAGGTGAGTTCACGCAACACCGCGGCCGTCGTCTCCCCAGCCATAATATCCTCGCCCACAGCGCAGCGGTAGAGCACGGCTCCCAACGAGTATAGATCGCTGCGGCCGTCGAGTTCGCGCCCTCCGGCCTGTTCGGGCGACATAAACTTTGGAGTACCAGCGATAGATCCCGGATAGGTCAGCGCCGGGTCGTCAGAACTGCGGGCAATGCCAAAATCACAAACCCAAACATGCTCGCCATCATCATCGAACAGCAAATTGGCCGGCTTGATATCACGGTGTACCAGTCCTTCACGATGAGCTGCATCGAGCGCTACGGCAACTTGCCGCGCGAGCGATTTCAGCGCATCGATTTCAAACACTTCGCCCGCGTCGAGTCGATCCTGCAGAGTGCCTCCGGGAATGTAACGCATCGCGAACCAGGGAATGCCATCCTCGACCACGCCATAGATCGGCAGGATATTCTCGTGTTCCAGTTTGGCGGCCGCTCGCGCTTCGCGGAGGAAGCGGAGCCGCGCCGTGGCGTTCGCCGCCAGATCGGGCGCCAGAACTTTCAGGGCTGCCAGCCGATCCAATTCCGGATCATAAGCTTTGAAAACGATGCCCATGCCACCGACAGCAATGACTTCCAGCACTTCGTAGTTGCCCAAGTATCCGAGAACTGTCTCGTCGTCCGAGGGTCTCAATACCTCCCGCCAATCTTCAACGGACGGCGCAGTAGCCGGTGCAGCATCCGAATTTTTCGTGATGTTACGAATCAGTTCGCTGAGCACTGGATCAGCCCGCGTCTGATCCTTTTTCAACCCGCTCAGTATTGCTTCGTCAATCTCCCCGGTAAGCTCGGTGCCACTGGACGAATCCAGCGCATCATCCATCGGGTGGTCTTCGAAATACGCCTCGATCTCAGCAACCTCCTGAGGTGACAACGTCCCCGCCAGCCAGGCATCGATAGTCGCTGAGTCCGGTTCACGATCCATGGTTCCAACGTTACTAGCCGTCCCGAACGGCTATATTTCAAACTTTCTGCAGACTGGCTATGATTTCGCCCTCCCAACGGTCGGCATCGACCGAGCTGGCTTTTTCGCGAAGACGTTGCATCACTCGGCATTTGGCAATGGCGACCGCGTTTTTCGTCATGCCCATCACTTCCGCAACCGCATCCGGTTCCTGGCCGTCGATTGCGGTCAGCTCAAACGCACGCCAGATGCGCTCAGCAAATTGCGGTTTCACTTTTTCCATAGCCCAGCCGAGAAGCTTGCGCTGATAATCTGTCTCCCACTCGTCGATCTCGGCTTCGTCCGGAGTCTGCTCGATCCAATGAAGCATCCGCGTATCCGAAGCTGTCACCGGACGCCGCGCCTGCTTTTTAAAATACTTGCTGATCGCATTGCGAGTCGCAGTAAACAGCCAGCCTCTAAATTTTCCTTTCGCAGGATCATACTCAAAGCCGCGCATCGCCAACGACACGGAGCGCATCACATCCTGCACGATGTCGGCAGCGTCGGCAGCCGTGAGCCCGCGATTTATGCAGTAACCATAAAGCAATGGCGTGTAGATCTCGACAAACTCGCGCCACGAGGAATCATCCTCGGGGTCGCGCAATCGCAAGATTAGTGTTTCACGAGTTTTTGCGGAGTCGTCGGACATTGACCGGGGGAGAGCAGCTGGCGTGGTATCTATATTCTACTGCAGCCTGACATAGAACTAAAGGGATAATCCCGGACCACAGCAAAGCGCCCGAGAGGTCACTGCATCCGTTTTTTCCTGCCAGATAAGCCACCCGTCATGCGCCGCCCCCACTGAGCGAGGTATGCTGAAACCAAACCCGGATCCGTTGCCAATAACCCCGCATCGAATCTCGTTAGACCGCAGGCCACCAACAGACGGCGTAACTGCCTCGCGGTGACGTCCTTCGCGAAATGCGCTTGCGCGTGCGCCTGTCCAGCGTCCGCCATGACATTGCTGCGCTGCGGATCGGCGAGCATCTCGGCGAGAATACCTGCAAAGGCATCCGGCTCGCGCTCCTCCACCAGGCGACCGGTCTCCCCATCGATGACCATTTCCGGAACGCCGGCGAGAATCGTCGACGCACAGGCAACGCGTGCCGCCATTGCCTCCATCAACACCGTCGGTAGATTGTCTTTACCACCGTCTTTTTCAGTGACACAAGGTAGAGCAAATAGCGCAGCGCTTTTCAGGTAATCGATAATCTCCGCCTGCGATTTCGGACCGGCCAGCTCGACGTGGCCGGCGAGCTTCAAGTCCTCGATCATCGTCTGCAGTTCGTCCTCCATCGGTCCGTCACCGACGATCACACAGCGGAAATTTTCAACACCGTCGCGGCGCAACTTGGCGCAAGCACGGATCAGATCGTCGAAGCCCTTTTTCTCAATCAGTCGTCCCACCGAAAAGATCAGGGGCGCCTGCTCACCGCTCCACACTTCCTGCAAATCACGCTGCTCCCCCGCGGCTCGAAACGGCGCGAGATCAAGTCCGTTGTAGACGCGCTTCACTTTGCCGGCGGCGTGTTCGAAGCGCTGCTGAAGATTGGCCACCGTGTAGTCGCTGACCGTCACGATCAGCGAGGCATCGCGCATCAATTGGTCCAGCGTCAGGGCGAGATCGGTTTTACAAAACAGATCGTTGGCGTGGCCGGTGAATGAAAAGCTGAAGCCAAAAAACTCGCGCAACCACCAACCGGTGCGCGCGCCAATCCCCGCGAAGTGAGAATGCGAATGCCGCACTCCTGCTTCGAACATTTTCAGACCGATCCACGCCGCTTCGTAAACGCGCGCCTTGTCGCCTGTGTTGTCGCGCTGCTTCCACTCGCGCAACGTCAGCACGATTTCCTGCGGCAAATGACCCGCCGCTTTGATCGCCTTGACCTCCTCGACCAGCTCCTTCTCAGGCGGCAAAAAGATCACCCGATCATACAGCTCATCCGGAAAATTTCTCGGCAGTTCATCGCGCGTATCACGGATCGAAAAGATCATCGGTCGCAAGCCCTGCCGCTCCAGCTCAAGCACCTCGCGCACACAAAAAGTCTGCGTGAACGACGGAAACCGTTCGAACACATAAGCGAGGTGGTAGCGGCCCGGATGAGGCATGGCGCAATGTGTCGCGGGATGCGTGGAGCGCAAGGTGCAAGCGCGGGCTTGTGGCGTTTCGCGCACCGACGAAAGGCCACAAAAAAAGCACCCCGTCGCCGGGGTGCTTTTCAAATAACGCAAATGTCTCCGGGCTCTAGCGCAGGAACGGCGCGATGACCAGGGCCACCACTGACATCAGCTTGAGCAGGATGTTCAGCGACGGGCCGGAGGTGTCCTTGAACGGATCGCCAACGGTGTCACCGACGACGGCGGCTTTGTGAGCTTCGCTACCTTTGCCGAGTTTAACGCCGTCAACTTCGGCACCTTCTTCGATCATTTTCTTGGCGTTGTCCCAGGCACCACCCGCGTTGCTCTGGAACAGGGCCATCAGAACACCGGTCACGGTAACACCAGCGAGCAGGCCACCGAGCATCGCAGCACCGCCGACAAAGCCAACGATGACCGGAGCGGCGATCGCCAGCACGCCCGGCTTGACCATTTCTTTGATCGATGACTTGGTCGAAATCTCGACGCACTTGCCGTATTCAGCTTTGCCGTCAGCGGCTTCGAAGATCTTGCGATCTTCAGCCGACCAATCGGCGGTCTTCTTGCCATCGTTGCGAGTCATCGCGTCGAGCGCGGCGCGCAGCTCGGGAATGTCACGGAACTGACGACGCACTTCTTCGATCATCGACATCGCGGCGCGGCCAACGGCCTGCATCGAAAGAGCCGAGAACAGGAACGGCAGCATGCCACCAACCAGCAAAGCGGCGACCACTTGCGGGTCGGTCAACTCGATGGTCAGCACACGATCGACGCCAGCGGCTTCGTAAGTGGTTTTGAATGCGGCGAACAGCGCGAGTGCGGTCAGGGCGGCCGAACCGATGGCGAAGCCTTTACCGATCGCAGCCGTGGTATTGCCAACGGCGTCGAGTTTGTCGGTGCGCTGGCGAACTTCAGGCTCGAGTTCGCTCATTTCAGCGATACCACCCGCGTTGTCAGAGATCGGACCGTAAGCATCAACCGCGAGTTGGATACCGGTGTTGGAAAGCATACCGACGGCGGCAATGGCGATACCGTAGAGGCCGGCCCATTCGTGAGCGAGCAGGATCGCAGCAGCGAGAACGATGATCGGCAACGCGGTCGAGACCATGCCCACGCCGAGACCGGCGATGATGTTGGTCGCCGCACCGGTCACCGATTGGCGAACGATACTGTTTACGGGGCCGGTGCCGGTGCCCGTGTAGTGCTCAGTGATGAAGCCGATGCCGAGACCGCCGAGCAGACCGGCGAGAACTGCACCGAACACGCCGAGCGAGGTGATTTCTTGGCCAGAAGCCGTAACCCACGAGTCTGGCAGCAAGGTTTTAACCAGCACAAACGTGCCGATCAATAGCAGCACCGCGGCGACCAGTTCACCGATGTTGAGAGCGCGATGGGGACTGCCACCGTCGCGAACTTTTACGAAAAACGTGCCGATGATCGACGAAACAATACCGACGCCAGCGAGCATCAGCGGCAGAAGCACCGCACCGAGGCCGTTGAAATTTTCACCGAAGCCTTCGATGCCCATGAACGCAGCACCGAGCACCATGGTCGCGATGATCGAACCGACATACGATTCGAAAAGGTCAGCGCCCATACCGGCTACGTCACCGACATTGTCGCCGACATTATCAGCGATGGTCGCCGGGTTGAGCGGGTGATCTTCCGGGATACCGGCTTCGACTTTACCGACCAGGTCAGCACCGACGTCAGCCGCCTTGGTGTAAATGCCTCCACCGACACGAGCGAAAAGCGCGATCGACGAAGCACCGAACGAAAAGCCGGCGATAACATTCATCACCTGAGCCATGCCCGCCTGGTCCGTGCCGAAGGCCTTTCCAAAGATCAAGAACAGTAGACCGAGGCCAAGCACGCCGAGACCGACGACGCCCATACCCATCACCGAACCGCCAGCGAAGGCGACTCCAAGACCGGCGCCGAGACTGGTGCGGCAGGCGTTGGTGGTGCGCACGTTGGCTTTGGTTGCCACCTTCATGCCGATGAATCCCGCCAGCGCCGAGCAAAACGCACCGACGATGAACGAGATCGCCGTCAGCGGTGACGACGATTCACTTTGAAAACCGCCGAACGCCAGCAGCGCTGCGATGCAGACTACGAAGATCGCCAACACCTTGTACTCAGCACGAAGGAACGCCATCGCCCCGTCCGAGATGTACTTGGCGATGCGCTCCATCTTTTCGGTGCCCGGATCTTGCTTGCTGACCCAAGCCGATTTCCAGGCGGTGAATGCCAAGGCAAGAATCCCGAAAGCGGGTATGAGGTAGAACAGTGTATCAGTCATTCGTCTGGATAGGATATTGTTGAGAGAGAGATAGGTTAGCGAGAGAGTAAGGTACTAAATGCGCTCTCAGGAGAGCTAAAATACTGGACAGCAAGCCGTTGCGCGGACCTCGTAAAAAAGCGCAGAACCTAGCGCCTAAAGGAATTCACGCAACGCCATATTCACGTATTTCGAATTTCAGAAGTCTGACGCCCGTGATAATCATCCGCTCGTCTCGATAGCGGAGAACTCATTCAAAGTTTTATTTTATAAATACTAATATTAACGTAATCTTAATAAATACTTCAGCCGTGCGTGCTCCCATCGGGCGAGTTGGGTCGATTCTATCTATCCTATTACCCTCGCGCTTTGTGGCTTGCGATTTTCGCTCAGCGGCTGAGCTTCATCGGCTTGCGCCCATCGCTACAACTGCACTTACCTCCATCTCTTCCCCAAGCAATGGCTCGTCGCCTTCCTACCAGTGCCCGCTCTCCCAACCGACGCCGCGCCATCGGCCTTTCATTAGGGGCGATCGCCGCAAGCGCCACCGCCCTCACGCCGCTTCCCGCATCGGCGAAAAATTTTTCGCGAGTGATCATTGATGCCGGCCACGGCGGTAAGGATCCTGGTTCCCGCTGGTACGGAATTTCGGAAAAAACGCTGACTCTGGATGTCGCCAAGCGCCTCTCAGCAACCCTCATCGCTAAAGGCATTTCTACGGCGCTTACTCGAACTTCGGATACATACGTAGGACTCGAATCTCGCGCTCAGAAGGCCAATAAATACAGCGATGCCGTAATGGTCAGCATTCATTTCAATGCCCATACCAACCGCAGTATCAAAGGCATCGAAACCTTTTACTATCCAGGCAGCAGCCAAGGCCGCTCACTGGCGGGCAAAGTTCAAACCGAATTGGCCAACCGCATCAACTCTTCCAATCGCGGCATCAAGTCCGGCCGCCTCAAAGTGCTGCGCCTGACCAAGCATCCCGCGATCCTCATCGAGTGTAGTTTCATTTCCAACCGCTGGGAGTGCCAACGCTGCGCCGCCAGCTGGTATCGGCAGATCGTCGCCGAAGAGATCGCCGAAGGCCTGCTCAATTACCGCTGACCCCAGCACGCTCGCTGCAAAACCATTGAAGGGCGGCGCACTTTGGACGCCTCGCCTGGTCGCCTTGGCCTGGTCGCCTTGGCCTGAACCAGATCGGCTCGTCCATTGCCAGCAAGCCAAACGCCTGCCCCACAATCGCCAAACGCCATTCCGCAAAACCATTGAAGGGCGGCGCGCTTTGGACGCTGCGCTTAACCCTGCGGGTGACCTGACTCGCTTCGCTCTGCTGCCCGCCTCCAGTGCGTTGGCCTCAACCCTTAACTTTCATCCGCTCCGCCCGTCCCTCGTCCCTTGACCACGTCGAACCACAACCAACCGCACACTCCGAGCAACGCCACCAACCCGACCATGTGGCCGGCATAGTGCACTGGTCCGCTGCCGCCACTTCCACCGGCGCCGAGACAGCCACAGGAAATATCCAGGCCACGCCACCACGCCGAGCCGATCGCCAGCAAAAAAGCCACCGCACTTGCCATCACCACCGCCAGTGCCCCCGGCACCCAAAGGCCAAAAAGCAGCAGCCCGCCAACGACCAGTTCCACCCAAGGCAAAAACAGCGCCACCGCCGTTACCCAGGGATCGCCGATCAGATCGTAATTGCGCACACTGTCAGCTGTGCCGAGCGGATCGGCGAGCTTGACGATTCCCGAATAGAGAAACAGCCCACTGATGGCAACACGCAGCCCGCGCTGATAGATCGATAGAGACGAAGACATCTGATTCTGAGCTAGAAATCTCATAGTTTTCCACTAAATTCAAACTTCATGCGCGTGCCCAAGTCCATCGCCCTCTGTCTATCGCTCGCCGTCATCACTACGGCCGCTGAGTGGCGCCCCGCACACGCGGCAGAGGCCAGCGAAAAAACAACCACCCCGACGCTGCCGCTTTCGACCACCTTTAAAGGCGAAAAACGTTTTCAGGAAATCGTCGCCAAAGCCCAGGCCGAAAAATGGGCCTACCTGCCGATCGGCAAGCGCACCATCAAGTTCGCCCGCGAACTGCACGGCGTTCCCTATAAAAGTTTCACTCTCGAAATCGACGACCACATCGAGGCACCGTCGGCCAATCTGGTCGGCCTTGACTGCTGGACCTTTTTCGAAATCAGCCTCGGCCTGGCGCGTATGGTCGACAGCGAAAAGCCCAGCTACAGCCCGAGCGACCTGCTCAAGCAGATCGAGCTGACCCGCTACCGCGCCGGTGCCTGTCACGCCAACTACCTCGATCGCATCCACTACCTCGCCGAGTGGTATTTTGAAAACGAAGCCCGCGGCACCTGTGACGACATCACCCGCGACCTCGCCGGTGCGCAACGCATGACCGGTCGCCAGTGCCGCGAGATGACCGTGCTCTGGAAAAGCTATCGCTATTTAAAGAACAACCCCGACCTGCGTCCCCTGATGACCAAGAGCGAAGCCGAAGTCTCCGCCCTGCCCGTCTACTACATTCCCAAAAGCAAAGTTGCCGCCATCGAATCGAAACTTCAGTACGGAGACGTGATCGGCATCGTCACCAATCAACCAGGCGGATTCTGTTCCCACGTCGGCCTCGCCGTCCGTACCGACGACGGCGTGCTGCGCCTCATGCACGCCTCAAGCAACTACAAGAAGGTAGTCATCGACAAATCGCTGTCCGGTTATCTGAACAGCTTCAAATACCACGCCGGCATCATCGTCGGGCGTCCTCAGGAAGTCGAAAACACCATCACCGACGAAAAAGTCTACCGCACCAATCTCGCCCGGCTGACCCGCTGATTGGTTCGCCTCTTCTGTCCGTTAGTCTCGCCTCGCCTCGCCTCGCCTCCCCCCCGCTGTCTCTTATAC
>JBBKXR010000346.1:0-10277 GCA_037969585.1 Verrucomicrobiales bacterium | reverse complement strand
GATGGCTCCCTGATTGATGCCGGCAGCGGAGACATCGACGTCGACGCCACCGGCGACGTCACCCTCGGCGGCCTGCTTACCAGCGGCGACGTGACCATCGACACCACCGGCGGCGATGTCGTCGACGGCGGCGACGCGCACACCGACATCAGCGCCGACAACGTAGACATTAATGCCGGCGGCGACATCGGCAGCGACAGCAACGCCCTCGAGTCGGACATCAACACCCTTGCTGCCGATGCCGGCGGCTTCGTCAACTTTGACAACATGGGCGGCCTGACCATCGATGGCGTGACTTCGGGTGACGACATCACCATTGCCGATGACACCTCGATGTTGATCAATGATGACGTCATCTCCGGCGGCGATGTTACCCTGACCAGTGGTGGCGACTTCACCCTGCCTGCAGGAGTGACCCTTGGAGCCACCGGCGACGGCGTCATCAACGCCGACCCGGCCGCGACAGACAGCGACAATATCGGTGCCAACGTTAACATCGAAGGCACTGTTGACATCGACGGAGCTAACGGCCTGACCATCAATGGCGGCGACGACGGTGACACCTTCACTGTCAAAGCCAGCCCGAACACCACCATCACCATCAACGGCGGCGACCCGACCAGCTTCGCGGGCGATAAGATCGAACTGCTCGATGCCGGCGCCGTGCTCGTGGCCGGACCCGTGCCCGGCAGCGGCAGCTACACCTTCCCCGGAACTGCGCTGCAGCCGATCGACTTCACCGGCATCGAATCCGACAACCTCGCCCCGCAGTTGACCCTCGACCCCGTGACCCCGATCAACGAAGGCGAGAGCGCCATTCTGACCGGGACCATCATCGACATTGGCAACGGCAACGAGTTCGTCATCGACTGGCAGGACCCCAACGATACCCCGCTGGCGACCTTCGACATCCCGCGCGCCTTCGGCGCCACGGTTGGTCAATTGATCTTCAGTACGACTGATGATTCGGTGCTCGAAATCACCAACGTCACCGGAGCGATCGAGTACAAAGTGACTCACCTCTACGCTGACGACGACGCCGACGACCTTTACACCATCACCGGCACGCTCAGCGATGAAGACGGCAAGATGGACGTCGAAATGACCGACGTCATTGTAACCAATCTTCCGCCCGACGGTGTCGCCGATATGGCGACCACCAACGAAGACACCCCCGTGCTGATCGACGTGCTGGAGAACGATACCGATGCCGGCGGCATCCATGATCCGCTGACTATCGACGCCGTGACCAACGGCAGTTTCGGCACCGTGCAGATCGTCGGCAACAAAGTGCTCTACACTCCGAATTTGAATCGCTTCGGCACCGACACCTTCACCTATACCGTCATCGATGACGACGATGGCGCGACCGTGGTCACTGTCACCGTCGTGGTCAATCCAGTCAATGATGCGCCGGTTGTGACCAACGATCTCACCAACCAGACTCCGGTTACGGTGGTTGGCACGGAAGGTCCGGTAGTGATTGCTCCGCAGATTATCGTTCGCGACCTCGATAGTTCGACGCTTGAAAATGCTACTGTTCGCATCACTGACGGCTATCGGGCAGGTCAGGATTTCCTGACCGTGGTCGGAACTCTGCCGCCGGGAATCAGTGTCGGCGGATTTGATGTCGCGACGGGTACTCTGACCCTGACCGGTAAGGCCAGCGTGTCGTTCTATCAGCAGGCGCTGCGCCAGGTAGCGTTTTTCAACACCAGTGAAACGCCGGGACTTGGCAACCGCACGGTTACCTTCTCGGTGAATGACGGCACCGACGAAAGCAACATCGCAACGCAACTGGTGCGCGTCGTCGCTCCGGAACTGGCGGAAACAAGCCGTGAGGGCAGCGACCCGGTCGACGGTGGAGCACCTGGACCGGACAGCGGCTTGATACTCGATCCACCTCCGGGCACTTTCAACGGCATCAGCCTGCAGGGACTTTTGAATTCGTTCCGTGATCTCAGCAAGCCGCAACTGTTCGTCGGGTTCCGTTTCGATGACGATCCCTCCGATGATCGTTTCGGAAATTCGATGATCTTCGGTAACGACGCTGATCCATTCGGTTCACAAGCACAGCTCTTGACCCTCACGCCGTTCTTCGCTGGTTCGGCGACACCGGGGTCAGCGATCACTGTCATCATCCGGGACGAAGTCGGTCAGCCGATCGCTGAACGCACCGTCTTCGCCGATCTCGCAGGCAACTGGATGGCGCCGTTCTTCGGGGTGGAGCTGTCCGACGAGCCATACACTATCGAAATTCGTGAATCGCTCTCGCTTTGGTCCGGAATGGAGGGAGTGGGAAGCCATTCGCTTGGAGTGACCTTCAACGGCGGTGTGTTTCGTCCCTCAGGGGGCAGTGCTGGCCAAATTATTGGGTCGGTATTCGAGCCGGTATCGATCGAGGAATTGGTGCGTCGACTGACAACGAAGTGATTGCGCTGCCTACTTCGGGCTTCTCGCCTTCCGTATTCGCTGCTTGAGTGAGTTCTAAATGGAAAGTAGCTCCCCAAGTAACTCTGGAAGAATTCAGAAAATTGCGGTCGTTGGCGGCGGCAGCGCCGGCTTTTTAGCCGCGCTGACGCTGAAGACACGACTTCCGCAACTTGATGTTACAGTGGTTCATTCGAGCTCAATCCCGATCATCGGGGTTGGCGAGGGTACCACCTTTACCATGCCGATTTTTTTGCATGGCTATCTGGGTATCGATCCCACCGAGTTTCACCGCGAAGTGAGGCCGACCTATAAATTAGGCATTCGCTTCCTCTGGGGGCCGAGGCCGCGCTTTCACTACAGCTTTACCAATCAGTTGGATGCACGTCGAACCGATTTGCCGCGAGCGAATGGTTTCTATTGCTACGAAGACTACGATTATGCCGACATTAACGGTGCGCTCATGGGCCACGAACGGGGATTCCTTCGTCAGCAGAATGGCGCGCCGGTAGTGGACACCACTGCAGCGTATCACTTGGAGAATGGACCGTTCGTGGCGTTCCTGGAAAAGCGGGCGCGTGAAATAGGTATCGAAATCATTGATGCCGAGGTGACTAATGTCGTTCGCGATGACGATAAGATCCTCGATCTTCAACTGGATTCCGAACGCAGCTGTAATGCGGATTTTTTCATCGATTGCTCCGGCTTTCGGTCCTTGTTGCTGGGTGAAGCGATGGACGAGAAGTTTGAAGACTTCTCTTCCAGTTTGTTTTGTGATCGAGCCGTCGCCGGAGGTTGGCAACGTAGCGGTGAGACCCTGCTGCCGTTCACCACGGCAGAAACGATGGACAACGGCTGGTGCTGGCAGATCGAACATGATCAGGTCGTCAATCGTGGCTACGTCTACTCGTCGAACGCGGTCTCTGACGATAAAGCCGAGGAGGAATTTCGGAGGAAAAATCCTAAGGTAACGGACACGCGGGTGATCGGTTTCACCACGGGAGCGCGGCGCAATACCTGGGCAGGTAATGTCGTGGCTTTAGGGAATGCGGCTGGTTTTGTGGAACCACTGGAAGCGACCAACTTGGCCGTTATTTGTGATCACGCGGCTAAACTGGTCGATACCTTGAAAGATTCGGCGATGACCGTCGTGCCGACTTCGCGAATGTACTACAATCGCTACACCCAGCGGATGTGGCAGGGGATTCGACGATTTCTTGCCATGCATTACCGCTTTAACACACGTCTCGATACGGCATTTTGGAGGGCGTGTCAGGAGGACACGGATCTCGCAGGGGCCGAGGAGATCATCGAGTACTACCAGGCGTGCGGACCGGGCTTGTTGTGGGCGCGAGAAGCGATGGGTGCCGATGACCCTTTTAATTGGGAAGGCTACCTGGCCATGCTGGTTGGGCAAAAGGTAGCGCATAACGGCACACATCAGCCGGAAAGTCAGGAATTGGCGATTTGGCAGGATTACATGCGCAGGCTGAATCAGACCGCCGGTCAAGGCATCGGAATGGCTGATGCGCTGGCGATGATCCGCTCGTCTAACTGGCAGTGGCATCCAGACTTCTATCAGCGAGCGAACCGCTGGTAGCGAGTGATTGAGGGGCTTGTGGAGCGGAGTTTTTCGCGTTATATTTGGCGCTTGTTGCCATCGCTCGTCGAGAGGTTTAGGCATTATCATCACATCAGACGAGTTAAAATTTACTGAATGAGCGCAGGAGCCACACCAGCAACAACCTCTGCAGCCGCCGGAGGTCTTGGAACGCAAGGCGTGGTGGGTGCTGGGACAGCCAGTGTCATCACGGAGATCGAGAGCTTGGTTGCGATTGATGACCTCGATGAATTCCTTCAATCTGCGGTTGGAGTCTTGGTCAGCCTGACTTCAGCGCGTTGTGGCTTACTTCACCGATTAGTCAATGCAGAAGAAGTTCACCGGACGGTACAGAGTGAAAAGGCTGACTCAGGGGTCGACCCACAGACCATGGGTGAGGTCGATAGTATTGCTGCCCAAGCAGTGGTCAATGGCAGTCCAGACCGACGAACGCTGCGTGCCGAGTCCGGCAAGTTTGCCGTTCTCTGTGTTCCGCTACGAACCACTGAGGCGGGCGCGCTTTCGGTAACCTTGATCCTCGGCCCCGAGCGAGCGCCTTATCTTGAGCCAACCTGGGGGATGCTGCAGATGATGGCGTCGGTGATGCTTCAGCATGGTGTGCGCGGCGAACTTCAGGCGGTGCGCACGGCATTTTTGCAAGCAACTTTGCTGGTCGACCTTTTCACTCGAGCCAGTGACTCGCGTGACTTTGCTGAAGCGCTCACTGTTGTTGCCACCGAGTTGCAGGAGTGGTTAGGCTGTGACCGGCTCGCTATCGGCATTGGTGATGCGTCGCGGGTTCGCGTCGAGGCCGTGTCCGGCTTCGGAAAAGTAGAGAAACGCAGCCACGGCACGGCTCAACTGATGTCATTGATGAAAGAATCGCTGGCCACTGGCTCGTCGATCTCGTGGCCGGCTCCACAGGACGAAACGGTCGGCGTGCTGACATCGTCCGACCAGAGTGCGTTGCTCTCAAAATCTTCGGATGGGCAAGTTCTGTCAGTGCCACTGATCTCCAGCAATGACAGGCCGCGAGGCTCGTGGGTTTTGTTTTGGAAACAGCGACAGGGGCTCGACTTACGCACCTTCGAACTGGTCGAGGCGGTTAATCCACATCTTGCGTCGCTGATCGAACTTCTGCGCAAAGCACTACCCACCGGCCCGATCGGGCGCAGCATACGCTATTTGCGTGAGGTTTCAGCGCTGCGCCGGGTGGCCCTGTTTGCCCTGCCGATCGCGATTGCGATCGCACTGCTGATTCCGGTGCCGTATCGGATCGGCGCACCAGCCCAGTTGGCCCCGGTGGAGTCCCGCCAGATTGCCGCGCCGTTCAGTGGTATTCTTGAAAAAACTCAGGTCAAGCCCGGTGACACGGTAACGAAAGGGCAGCTTCTCGCCTTGCTCGATGGCAAGGAAATCGGCTGGCGTCTTGCCGAAGCCATCGCCAAGCGGGATGTCTCCGGCAAGCGTCGCGATCAGGCTCTGGCCGTCGGTGACGTCGAAGCGACTCAGTTGGCTCAGCATGAGTTCGAAGCGCTCGACGCTGAAAGCCGGTTGCTCGACTATCAGCAGAACAATCTGAAAGTCACTTCGCCGCTCGACGGCCTGGTATTGAGTGGCAACCTCGAGCAATCGCAGGGTGTGCCTGTTGAGACCGGGCAAAAGCTTTTTGAGATCGCTTCGCTCGATCGCTTGCGTTTGGAGATTGCGATTTCCGACGAAGATGTTCACTGGGTGCAACCGGGCCAGAAAGTGCGATTTCGGCTGGATTCGCAACCTGGGCATGAATTCGAGGGAGAACTGGAAGAGGTCTATCCGGTGTCGGAAATGCTTGAGGGTGAGAATGTATTTGTCTGCCTGACCACAGTCGAAAATGTCGCCGATTCATTGCGACCGGGTATGCAGGGACGGGCATCAGTGGTGGGACAGCGCAAGTCGCTTGGTTGGATCTTGTTTCACAAACCGTGGAACTTCATTCGCCTGCGCTTATTCTGAGTCTGACTTCGGTCGGGAAACGAACTTTCGAATCTGATGCAAAGACCTGGCCAGGAAAATTCCGGCGATACCGATCACGCGGTGCGTGACTGGATGGTAGCAAGACCTCGGGTGCGTAGCGATCTCGAGTTCAGTTTTGACCAACGCCGAGGTGTCCCGGTCTACATTGTCGAGGACATCGCCAACCGCGGCTACTATCAGGTGGGGCTTGCCGAGTATCAGTTTCTGCGCAAGCTCGACGGGACTCGCACGGTCGGTGAGGTGCTGGCGGTGAATGCCCAAAAGCTCGGCGCCGAGGCGATCAGCGAAAAGGATGCGCTGACCTTAATGCGTTGGCTGGTCGATCACGATCTTCTCGAAACCCAATCTGCCAATCAGGCGCAGCGCCGCTACACTCATGGCCAGGAACGGAAGAAGAAAAAGCCGGGTGCGTGGACTCAGCATCTGCTTTTCTTGAAACTCCCAGCCGGAAATCCCGATCGGTTTCTCGGTGCGCTGCTACCTTGGTTCGGCTGGGTGTTCAGTCCCGGTTTCATTGCCCTCGCAGTTTGCCTGATGATATACTCAGGCTATCTGGTGGCCACCGATTGGAATAGTTTTCGAGGTGGCATCCAACAAGTCGTGCTGCCGGGCAATTGGTTGATGTTGATTCTGGTCTTTGTTGGGCTGAAAGTTTTTCACGAATTGGCGCACGGTATTTCGACCAAGCGCTTTGGCGGAGTAGTTCCGGAATGGGGGATACAGCTGCTGGTTTTCATTACGCCACTCACCTACGTCGATGCCACTGCGAGTTGGCGATTCAGTCAACGCTGGCAGCGACTCCTGGTGGCAGCCGCGGGCATGTATATCGAGTTTTTGATCGCTGCTATCGCCGTATTGATTTGGGCGCGCACCGGTTCAGGCATTGCCAACACAATGGCTTATCAAGTCGTTTTCGCGGCGACAATGATCACGCTTCTGTTCAATGCCAACCCGCTGATGCGTTTCGACGGCTATTACATTCTCAGTGATTTACTGCAGATTCCAAATCTCGGCGCCAAGGGCCAAGCGGTTGTTAAATGGATGTCGAAGCGCTTTTTGCTGGGCATGAAAGACATGCGCTTTCCCGCTCAAGCGAGGCAACAGCCATGGGCGATCAGCACCTACGGTGTGCTGGCTCTGCTGTGGCGGGTGGTGGTTTGGATCGGAATCATGATCATCGCCAGCCTTTTGGCCCGCGGTGCAGGTATCGTGATAGTTGCGCTGGTTATTTCCATGCTGTTGGTCAACGGCACGGTTCAGTTCGTAAAATTTATGCGCACCGGCAGCGGCGGACCACGGCCTCGACTGGTACCTGTGCTAAGTCGATTGGGTGTAGTCTTTTCGGTCATCGCTGCGCTGATGTATTTTGTGCAAATCAGACCATCGGCATCGGTGGCGACGGTGGTCGATTTTCCGGATAAGGCGGTGGTGCGCATCGAACTGCCCGGCTTTATCGAAGGGCTCAATTGTGAGCGGGGGCAGCATGTCGAAGCGGGTGCTCAGCTTGCGCAATTACGGAATCCGGAGCAGGAGACACGGTTGAAGACGCTGGAGTCCGACATCGCGATATCCGAGCTTCGAGCCCGTCAGTATCTCGAAAGTGAGCAGGTCGCCGCTTATCAGGCGGAATTAAAAGGGCTGGTGGCTTTGCGAGAGAAACGCGCAGTCATGCAACAGCTTGTCGACAGCTTGACGGTTGTTGCTCCCGTGTCGGGCACGGCCATCGCTCGTGATATGGACAGTTTGCCGGGGCGCTATTTGCGTGCGGGTGAAGTCATTTTCACTATCCTTCCCGATGGGCCGCCGCAACTGGTTCTGTCGGCGAATCAAGATTCGATCCAGACGCTCGATCAGAGTGGCGGCACCACGAGGGAGTTTCGGGTTCGCTTCAACGGTCGCAGCAAAACAATGCTGGCCAAAATCGAGCGCATTGAAACTCGCGCCACCGCTGCGGTGCCACATATTGCGTTGGCGTCAATATCCGGTGGTCCGCTTGCGGTTCGCCAGCAGGGTGCCGCTGCTCAGAGTGATCGTCGGCGAGGTCTTGCCCGACAAACTGCGGGGCTCAGCGATGAACAAAGCCACTTTGCTGGACTGACACCTGGAGAAAATCAGGCAGCTACGCTGCAACTGGCCGAAGCACGAATCGCGGCCTACGCGAGCCTTCTGCCTGTTGACGATGATGCCGACATGGTCCCGCTGCGTGAAGGCGAATGGGGTTTTGCCCGCCTGCGCGGAGCCAACGAATACCGGCTCGGCGTGTGGGCTTACACGAACACCAAAGAGTGGGTGATAGACAAATGGGAACGGGCGCGGAGCCAGTAGCTTAATCAGGCGCGTCAATCGTCGACGGCTTCAGGCAGCGCATTGATCGATAGAAGTATCTCACGCGTGATGCCTTCCCGTTTGGGTAGATCGTCCATACGATTTGGCGTATCGATATTGAGGGCAAAAAAGACCGGCCCCGTTGACCACTCGACCCAGCCAACCCACCAGCCGACGGTTCCGCTCCAGCCAGTTTTGGCGCGCAGAATCCAGTCGCGGCCAGCTTCGACGATCATGAGGTCTTTAACCAGTCGCTGGTGTCGCTCCTGAAACGGCAGCTTGTTCTGGTATAGGCGACGTAGAAACGAGATCTGTTCGTGGGCAGAAATGCGTAGATTTCCTTCGACCCAAAATGGGGCCGGTCCAGATGCCTCGCAGTTCCCGTATTGGATCGAAGTCATGAACTGTCGTTCTCGCTCCAGCCCGATTTCGGCGGCAAAGTGCTGGTAGACCCACACGACGGAGTGCCGCATCGACGACCGCAGCGACTGGTCGCGATTCCAAGCGTCGTAGGATCGCTTCGTTCCGTCCCACGGTATGACCTGAAATTCGTCGGCGATTACGCCGGCATCCAACGCGAACAATGCGTGGGCAATTTTGAAGGTTGAAGCTGGGGAATAGCGGCGCGCGGCACGGTCGACCTCAAAGACGAAAACGCCCTTATTCTCGGAGCGCTCGTCGGACACCACAATGGTGCCTTCGGCGTCGGTTTGTGTGAAGATAGCAGCCCAGTCTGGCCGGGCCGTTGCGTTCAGGTCGGCTTCAGGGCTATCCGCGTGGGCCATTGAAGCAAGTGACAGGGCAAATGCAACGCCCAGCAATGTTCCGACGGATCTTCTGGCAAACATGATCTGCTGTCCAAGCTGGCAAATTTTGCGATGCCGTCGGCGACTACCTGCTCTTCTTTTTCTTCTGAATTTGCTCAGGCATGTCGGTGTAGGGCGGTTTGTCGAAGGTCGACCCGTCGCCTTCCACTCGCGGGTCCTTGGCGTCTTTTAGAATCGCCATCATCCATTCGGAGAGGACCTTTTTGGTATCGTCGTAGGCCGGATCGTCGGCGATATTTTTGACTTCATCAGGATCCTTTGAAAGGTCGTAAAGCTCTTCGGCCGGGCGTTTGGCGAAGGCCATGTCGTAGAAGGCTTGAATGCCGTCGTCGTTGCGATGAGCGACGATCCAGGCCTTGGTCGGTCCCGCGTCCATGTCGGAAAGCGTGACTCGGGTGTTCTCGGTCAGTTCGTCGACACTTGGCTGGCTGTCTTCCGTGATGCCGGTAGGCGTGCCCATCGGCCAGCGCTCGGGTTTGAAATTGCGGATGTAGAGAAATTCATCGGTGCGGATCGCTCGTTGAGGGTAGGGCAGCATGCCTTCGCGCGTGTCGTGGACGTGGCGCTCGCGACCGGTAACGACGTGGTCTCGTTGCGCATCGACACGACCGTCTTTTTCAGAAGCCAAAACCGGCACGAGGCTGCGGCCGGTCATCACCTCGGGCGGAGTAACGCCGCCGGCTTCGCAGAAAGTAGGCGCGAGATCCATGAGGTTGACGAAATCGGTCACGACGCGTCCGGCTTTGCCTTTGCCCGGCCAGCGAATCGCGAGCGGCACGCCGGTGCCGTAGTTGTAGAGATTGGTTTTGCCGTTGGTAAATCCAGGAGGACCATGATCGCCGCTGACCACAACGATGGTGTTGTCGAGTTCGCCAATTGCTTCGAGCTTGTCGATCAACAGCCCCAATGCGGTGTCGAACGCCATGGCTTCACCGAGGTAATCGGCGACATCTTCGCGGACGGCGGCTACATCAGGGAGAAAGGCGGGCAGCTTTCCCTTCAGTTTATTGGGATCGAGATCCCAGAGTGCTTTGCCCGAACCTTTGGTCCATTTGCGGTGAACGTTGGTTGGCCCGAAC
>JBBKXR010000345.1:0-46937 GCA_037969585.1 Verrucomicrobiales bacterium | reverse complement strand
GTGGATACGGGCCGTCCAGCTTCCTGGGCGGCGGTCGCCTGCGATACGCCGATCAAATCCGGATGTGTGCTGGCGTAGCCGTCCTCAACATTGATCAAGGCATCAAAAAACCCATCGGCAAGCGGCAGACGCTGGGCGTCTCCCTGAACAAAGGAAAGACCTTTGACGACGTGCCGCTGCTGGCAAAATCGATGCCCGTCGGATTAAGATCGAGCCCGGTATAGCTTGCCGACTGCATCGACCGCGCAATCCAAGACGCGCCGCCACCGGGACCACAGCTCACCTCTGGAACCGCCTTGCCAGCCAGCTCGGTCTTCGATGCAAGGTGATGGTAGAGTTGGATGCAGCCTCGATTGACTTCATCGTCCGGCAATAGATCAAGATCCACCGACGGCTCGGTCTGAAACGCGTAGTTCAAAAAACAAACGTCTTCACGGCGCAAGCGTTTGGTCAGATAAGGATACCAAAGCTGCCAGATCTTCTTGCGAATCGGTCCGATCGAAAATAGCCGCTTCAATAAACTCATTGTGGTGAGCCTAGCGCAGCGAACAGGCCGCGTGAAGTCCCGCCAAGGTCAAACTTTCGCCGTCGAGTACCTCGGCTTCGCAGCCCTGCGCCTTCAAGCCAGCAGCATAAACGATCGAACTTCTTTCCGATCCCAGCAACGCAACGCTGCTCCCTTGCCAATAATCCCTGGTCGCAGCCAGTTCGACCCCCAACAGGTATCCTGAAAGCTTGGCTCTGGCGACGCTACCATCGAGGTCTTCGAGAAGCGTCTCAGCGCGCAGCGAAAATACTCTTGAGAAAATCGATACCGGATCCCTGATCCCTACACCAACTGCATACAGAAAGGCATCGTCATCCCAGCCTTCGCTACTCACCGAAAAGCGCAGCACCGATTGCTCGGCGAGAAGAGTAAATAATTCGCCGGTGACAAAAGTTTGAAACGATAAAATTTTCCCGCCAGATACCCGCACCCATTTGCTATGCGTTCCTGGCAAACAAACAACGCCCTCGAAATCCCCTCGCTGCGCCAACAAGCCGGCGATCTGAGTTTCTTCGCCGCGCATCACATCTGCCGGTGATTTCTGCATCACTCCCGGAGTGATAAAAACTTTGAGCACATCACTGCTGATCGGCGCCCGCGTTAGTGGACCCAATGGCGAGCAGGGCGCTTCGATGTATGGGACCTCTACCCAGCCCTGCCTTGAACCGACCATACCGCAACCGACTGCAACCATTCGGCTGTCTTCACTCAGCCATGGCTGAACGAGCATCTGCAAGGCGGGCTCGAATCCGTCGGGCGTCAGTTTCGACATGCCCTGATCCGACTCCGCGCATGCCAAAACCTCATTCGAGGGAGACATCAGCCAGACCCGAAGACAACTGGTTCCCCAATCAAAAGCGATCCAATTCAATCCATTCATAAAAGCGAGGCCGCACAACAATCGATCATTCGCACAGTTCCGATCCTGCAAAGCATTGCACACCGGAAGCGCCATCACAGGGCGAATTTCCACGCCAAAAATGCACCTACTCAATCGCGCGGTTCGAGTGCCGAACGCAGCTTCGTAAGCCCCAACAAGTTACCCCTCAAAGTTTCAGCGGAGTCCGTTTCCGGCCGATGATCCAATATCCCAACCGGGCCCTTGTAGCCGCTGTCGACCACCACCTGAAGCATAGCCAACTCTCGATCACCGTCACCCAGCGCCAGGATTTTCTTACCCACGGCGTCACCCTTTTCGACCATACCATTGAGATTCAGGCACAACAGATAGGGCTGCATCATCGTAAACGATTTCGCCCAATCGTTGATGTGTCCATGGCCGTGGTGAAAATTGTAAACGATACCTACGTTTCCGTAACCCATCGCCTTCAGCCTCTCGCACACGGCAACCATGTTCTCCGGCTCGCCGCCCCAGCCACCGTGATTATAGAGCCCCAGCTTGCAGCCCAGCTCCATCGCTCGCTTCGCCAATGGTTGCATCGCCTGCGCCGCCGATTCAATCTTCTCAGCTTCGTTGTCACCTTTTTGCGAAGGCAGAGTCCGCCAGATCTGTGGATGCAGATCATACTTTTCGAACAACTCGAAAGCCGCATCGTGACCACCCCAGAAAGCGAAGAACTCGATCCCCTGCTTCTGGTATTCGATAATCTCCTGCTCAAAGGATGCCACATGTTCCTTCCTCCAATCATAAGCACAGCGTGTGATGCCCAACTCTTTCAGCATCACTGCCCGTTCCGCAGGCCCCCTTTGCTTCGCATCGAAGGGCACGATGCACCAAGCGACAAGATTCTCTTTTGAAAGATTCACCGGAGCTGCAGCTGCAGTTGCACCTTCCGGTGCGCGCAGCCATTCCATCGCGTTTGCCATCAACTTCTGAAAAGCTGGTAGAGCAAACTCCTCTTCCTGCCCGAGACAGGTATAAAATACACGAGCTTCGTTCGCGCCGTAGCGATTAGTCCAGGCCACCGGCTCAGCGTCCATTCCCTCTAGCCTGCCCATCAAAATCGGCGTCGCAGTTTTCGCCAGTGGCGTCGAAAAGTAAAATCCCCCGCCCGAGGAAAACGGCAGTTCCACACCGTCGAGCAGCGAATGTTTTTCTGCATCCACCGCAGCAGTAAACGTCGCTACCAAATCATTTCCCGCATGAGTCTCATAGGCCGCGCCGAGAACCTCGCTATCGAAAGCCCCCCACTCCGCGTGCCCCTCCGGCCCCTTGCCCAGCGCCGTAAAGCCATGACTCGAAGTGCGGATCGCCAGCAGTGATTTCCCAGCCGCCAAGTGATCGCGAATCGCCTGCAACTGATCCTTAGGTAACGCCTGACGCCGCACACTGGTCACCAGCACATCGGCGCCTTTCAACGCCTCGGCCAGCCCGGCGAGATCGTGCAGCTTCGGATCACCGATGATCACCTCGACCTCATAGCCCTTGTCCTTCGTCCAGATTTTCTCCGCCAGCGCGGGCAGCGTTTTATCGGTTCCGTATCCCGGCTCTGCGATGGCTACCACGACGCGCGTTAACTGATCGGCAGCCGTCGCCTCAATTGCCCAAGTAAAGAGCGCGAGACAGAGGGTCAATACTGGAGCTGAGCGAATATTCATCGACCGAATGTCAGAACGAATGGCGGGGCGGTCAACGCATTTTCCTCCCGACAACGGCTGGCACGAATCAGTCCGCTTTTGCTTTGCCGCAGCCACCAGCAATCTTTCATCATCGAGATCTCGATGAACATGAACACCTTGTCACAAACCGGCTTCACTCTGGCCATCGGCGCCGCGATACTGCTCGCGATCGCTCCACCTTCAGTCGGCGACGACACGGCGAATAAAGATACGACCACGCTTTTCGCATTCGACGATCACAGCATCCCGTGGAAATCGAATCTCAAGCTGACCATGGTGCCGCCGGAGAAGCACCCTGACAATCCACTAATCCCCATCGGTGCAAAAGGCTCGCATGACGAAGGTGGCGTCCAGTTTTACGGATCGATGATCGAGCACGACGGGAAATTCAAACTCTGGTACGTCGCTCTCGACGACACCGTTTTCAAAACCGCTTACGCCGGCCTGCGTGTCGCCTACGCCGAGAGCGATGACGGCATTCACTGGACCAAACCCAACCTCGGCCTGGTCGAGTTTCGAGGTAGCACTGACAACAACCTGGTTGCCTTCGATCCACCGGAAGCGTGCACCATTCACATGATCGTGCTCCACGAAGAAGATGAGCCCGATCCTTCCCGGCGCTTCAAAATGATGATGAACGTGCAGACTCGATTGGCCTCGATCCCTCAAAATGTCGCTACCTCGGTCGCCTTTTACAGCGCCGACGGGCTCAGCTGGCGCGGCGCCAGCGAGATGAAATTCGAGAAAGGCCAGATCAAGGATGAATACCGCACCATGCCCCCGGTGCACTTTGAGCAGGGCGGACTTTTTAAGTGGAAGGGCATGTATCATCTCGCCGGCCAGCAAATCACGCCCTGGGTTTATCAGGCGGACGGAAAGGTCGCCGGACGAGTCATGACCACCTACCGATCGCCCGATCTGATTGACTGGCAGGAGGCGCCGGCTTTCGGCTTCATGCGCGGCACCGCCATCGGCGTTCCCGGCAAACCTGCCGAAGATGAGGAGGCGCATCTGCCGTCGTCCGTCTGGCATCGCAACAACATCCTGCTTGGCATCTACGGGATCTGGCGCGGCGGCCCCGAATGGAAAGATCGCCTCATCGACCTCGGCCTGAACATCAGCAACAACGGCATCCACTTTCGCGAGCCGATCCGCGACTACGTTTTGATCAAAGCAGGCGATGTCGGCGAATGGGATGTCGGCGGCCTGCTCCAAGGCCAGGGCTTTGCCCATATCGGCGAAGAAACTTACATTTACTACGGTGCCTGGGATTTAACCGTGGCACCCAAATTCCCCCCGCGCGGCGGAGTCGGAGCCGTTGTTATGCGACGCGATGGCTTTGGTTACCTGTCGAGAGTCGACGACAGCGCCAGCGCCGTTTTCGACACTACTGACATTCACCCCAAAAAAAGCATCGTTCGGCTTTTTGCCAACATCGATCAGGCCGACAAAGGATCGCCGGTTCGGGTCGAACTCATCGACGGGCAGGGCAAATCCGTCGCCAACTATTCTGGCGAACAGGCTGCACACCTAAAACAGAACGGCACCCGCAAGGAAATCGTCTGGCCTGCCACCGGCAGCGCGGAGATCGACATCGCCGAACCGTTTTCGATCCGCGTCAACTTCGCCGAAAACAGTGGCGCCCACCTCTACGCGCTCTACGCCGAGGGAGAGTGACAGGAACTATCATGATTACCCGCTCTCTAGCGCTGGCCGTGGCGTTGTTGTTGTTCGCTGCATCGATAGCAAACGCTGGACCGCCGGCAAAATGGCACGACCGATTTTCCCCCTACCGTATTCATCTCACGCTGGAGCATCCCGTCACAGGCGCGGTGTCGCTCGACATCGAACCACAAACGCTGATTGACGAGCTGTCCAGAGCCTCGGTCGACGTCACCGACATCGATACTTTCGCTTTTGAAAAAGCTCAACTCATCGACCCGCAGACCGGAGCCGCGGTAGGTCGCTTCAAACTTCTCCCGGTCGGTAACGAGTCACCGATCGACGGCGTCGAAACGCTGGGCCTTGCCATTTCCAAGTGGCAGTCCTACGGCACACCCGCGCCGATGGAACGCACCAAGTTCGACGCGTCAGAGGCTGAGGCCCTGTGGCTTTTCCCCACCACCTTCGGCAACTGCGGCTTCAGCCAACCAGTCAGTTTCGAGGCCGGCGCACTTTACCTGCTGCGCTACCAACTTAATTGCGATCCCATCGACGGCAATCTTTACGCGACCATCGTCAATCCGGCGCGCAAATATTTCCGCGACGTTCACCACTCCTACTATTCCCGCCTGCCTCCGCGCGCCGAGTGGACGCAACGCAACGTTCTCTACCGCCCCGATATTACCGAAGCAAAACTCAGCCTGACGACTGCCTTCACCGGCCGCTGCGGAATCGCCGATCTGCATTTGCAAAAAGTCGCGCTGCGCCTCGTCGCCGACCTCGCCGAGCCCACCGACGAGATCGATCTCTACGTCGTTTTGCGCGCCGGCCATCGCCTACCGGTGCCCGATTCCATGCTACATGCCGGACCATTACCGCCACAGCAGGTTGCCATCAAGACCATCGTCGCCGAAGCCGCTAACCTGAATCCGGACGCCGTTCGCATTGAGAGCGAAGGCGTCAGCGCATGGACGATCTCCCCCGATCTTCCGCTGAAAACTTCGCTACTGAAAAGCGTCGCACCAGCCGCCGTCACCGGCGATAACCCGATACAAGTTCAACTCGTTCGGGGAGCCTCGCAGACCGTGTTGATCGCCATCGATACCGGATCACCCCAGGCCAGCTTCGATGGAGTCACCACCGATCTGGCTCTGAAGCCGACCGTCGAGCGGCTCGGTGAAATCCCTGTTTACGACCGATCCTATCCACGCGGCGAGCTTATCGAGACCCGTCTCGATGCGTTGACCCCGCTCGATTTCAACCTCATGCCCGATACCAAAACCGGCATTCACGTTGTCGCGCTCACTTTTCACGCCGATGAATCAGCCACAGCCGGAGACAGTGCCGGAACCATCACGATCAGGGTGAAGACTCCGACATCGACGTCGCTACGCATCCCGATTCAACTTTCGGTCGCATCCCTGACCGTTCGTCCTATGGATCACTTCGGATCCTTGTTCGGCGGTCAGCATCTCAGCGTCAAATACAGCGGCGGGACCTACACCGAAACCGGCACCAGCGTTATCGAATTTCACGGTTTCACCAAAGCCAATCCCACCGTGAATCCTCCCGGAAAGACTGACGGCCCCACGTCGGTTCGCGAACTGATGTGGAAGTACAATCATCGCCTCCTCGACTTCGATCTCATTCCTACCTCGCTGGGCGGACACTCCGCTTACACTTACCGAGTCGTCGAAAGCGAAGACAAAGACGATCCCGTCCCCGAACTCACCGACTGGGATTTCGCCCGCTACGACGAAGCAATCGACGAATTCCTTCTCGGACGCGGCGCCAGCCAGTGGCAGATTGCCCATACCAATGGCGAACTGATGGACCATCTCCGTCTCGCCAATGGCAAAACCTACACTTTCAAACCGACCGAAGATCGGGCCGGTTGGGTGCAACTTTCCGAAGCAGACTACTACCGGTTGATCGGCGATTTTTTCGAACCGATCGCTGCTCATCTCGAAGCAAAAGGCGTGCTCGACCGCGCCGTGTTGCTCATCGACGAATCTGATCCATCCACCTACCCGGTGATCCGCGACTACGTCGTCAGAGGCCTGCGCACGCGACCGCACGCAAAGCGTATACGCACCGGCCACACCGCCTACAAAACCGCCTACTGGACCCGTCGTGACGAGAACGGAAAGCTCATGCTCGATGGCATCATCGACGTGCCGATGCCTGACAACGACGAGCTGATTAACTGCTTCGAGCCCGAGTGGAACGCGCGCATGACCGAAGATCAGGAGCAATGGGTTTACTACGTCGAAAGCGATCACCTCAACCTGCTCAACGCCGGACTCAGCACTGCAGCCATGCCACTTAAGCTCGGGCATTTTGGCGCCAAGGGCTGGTACTGTTGGGCGAGCTTCATTTGGTCGATGCCGTTTCCGCACACCGAGCAGCTTTACGCGAAATTCTTCGGTGGCCCGGTGGTCAATCCCTGGATCAATCCCCAATATCATCATGGCCCCGGCGTGCTGAGCTTTTTCTATCCACCCGATCCACGCGGTCCCGCTGCCCAGCCCACCGACCTCGTCATCCCCTCCTATCGCCTGTCACTGATGCGCGATGGCATCCAACTGCGCTCGCTGCTCGAAGTCCTCGAGGCTGGCAGGGACGATCTCGGTCAGCCGATCGAAGTCGATGCACAGAAACTCGCTCTCGCTCGTCAAAAGCTCAGCGAACTCTGGCCCGAAAATCCGGTGCAGTGGTACCTCAGCTATTCCAACTTTCGCGAGGCTCGCCACCTGTTGTTCGAAGCCATCCAATAACACCAGTCCAGTGGACTGGAACGTGACGCTGGTGTCCCGCCAGTCCCAGTGGACGAGCCAGCTCTATTTGATCGTCCACCTCCAACCGGCGAGACGCCGGTATCACATTTCAAATCATCGGACGATGACGCGACATAGGCGCATCCAAGAGACTCAGCGAAAGGAAACAAGAGTCAGCTCCAGATCCTTGATTGTCACACTGCTCTGTTTCGGATCAGTCGACCAATTTAGAATCAACTCTGAATCCGAAACGGAAACCACACCTGGCCAGAGCGGATAGCCTACCAATCCCGGAGTTCGAGTTCCCAAATCCATTTTAAAAACTTCGTAGCCGCTCTCTTCGCCATTCCAGCGGATCAGCACTTGGCGGTAGTCCGGGGAAGCATCTGATATGTTTTCGTAGACGACTGCGGTCCTTCTAGTGGAACTCCAAACCACCTCTTGATCAACGGCCAACCCTGGCACGTTCTCCACTGTTTGCCGGTCGATGATACTCGGGAAACTTGCCAATAATTCTCCATTTTTCCCCTCAAGGCGGTAAAAAGCACTGCCTTCCGCTTCACCCTGGTCGTGCACAATTTGCACTTCACGAGGTGGCTCGCTTTCCGGCTGAGGCGGACCACCTGCACAAGAAATTAGGAACATCGAACCCGCAGCGATAGCGAACGATTTATTGCTCATCATTCCAACCTACGGCCGACTTTCGGCACCAATCGAGACTTTTCACGCACCATCCCGTCGCGCAAAAAAGCGATGCACCAACGCCTTGTCCGGCACCGGGCTGAGCAGAGAAAACACCACGCAGCCAATGGCTGAAGCTGTGACATCCCAAAAGAACGGCTGCAAACCACCCGGCGAGTAGGGCTCAAATTTGCCCTCGACCAGATAGCCGATCACATACAAACCCATCTGCATAATCGCACCGCCGAGCATGCCGGCGATGGCTCCCGCGCCGGTCATCCGCTGCCAGAACAGGCACAAGATCATCGGCATGAGGAAACAACCGGCCAGGCCCTCACTGGCAAAAACGATGAGCAACTGGAGATAGTCGACAGGATTCAGCGCGATCAAAACCGCCAATGCACCGATGACGACTGTCACCAGATAGCTCAATTTTTTCAGCTTCTCTTCTGATGCCGACGGATTCATGTGCCGCTGATACAAATCGCGAACGATCGACGACGAAACGACCAGCAGGAAACTATCGACACTCGACATCACGGCGGCGAACGGCGCTGCCACGACCAACCCTGCCAGCCACGGGAATCCCGCGTTCAAAGTCAGCACCTTGGCAAATTGAGGCATCACCCGGTCGGCATCGACCTCCATCCCCGGCAGGAACATGCGCGAACACACGAACACCAGGATTAAACCAACGTAGATAAAAGCGAAGTAAAACGTCACCGTCACCAAGGCACGGCGCAGCACTTGGGTGCGATCAAAAATCATCATGCGCACCATATTGTGCGGCTGTCCGACACCGCCGAACGACCAGAATGCGAAGAAACAAAAAGCCATCGCCACGGCGAGATAGCCGAGCTTGTTATCTTTCTTCGGCCCCGGAGCCCTGGTGTAGACACCTTTTTCGCCAGCGCCCGACGCGTAAGCAATAACCTCGTCAACCACGACACGAAAACCACTCGCTCCTTCGGGTGATCGCGGATGATCGACCACTAGAAGCTCAACCGGATCGGTTCCGGTCGTCGTTTCGCCCGCCGCGATCGTCGCCGGCTCCGCCATTCTATATTTTGTGTCACCGTCGTCGATCCACATGCCCTGGCGCAAAACGGTATCGATCGCTTTGCTGTCACCGACGATTTCCACCTTGCCACTCACATAAGTCGGAGGCGTCATCTCGGCGAGTTGCAGGGTGGCTTTGCCCAGGCCGCCGACCTGCGACAGCGCCAGAAACAACATAATCGCCACGCCCAATCCCATAACGATTCCCTGCATAACATCTGTCCACACCACCGCGCGAAAGCCGCCGTAAGTGACGTATGCGATCACTGCGATGCCAAACACGGCGAGACACAATACATAGTCCGGCCCCGAATTTCCGATCCATGGCACACCATCGATCAGTCGGCCCACACCATGCACGGCACTGACGTAAAGCGACGAGTCCTCAAGCAAGACCGCGAGAATTTTTGCGCCGGCCTTAAACTGAGCCAACAGATAGAAAAACAGAAACACGACGATCATCACCGTCGCCACCAGACCGACCGCGTTGTTCTGGAATCGCTCACGAAAAATCTCCGGAATCGTGATCGCGCCGGAACGGCGAGCGACCTGATTGAGACGTTTGCCCATCAAGGCCATCGCCACCAGAGGCACCGTCATGTAACCAGCGATCCACAGCGCCAGCACCCAGCCATGCGAATAAATCAGCGCAGGGAAGCCGACAAAACTCCCGCCGGACGCGCTCGTCGCTGCCGCTGTGAGCGCCAAGGCCCATACCCCGAAGCCTCGGCTGCCAAGAAAATACTCTGACATGAAGCCCTCTTTTCCACCTTTCTCTTTCACCCTGCCGGCAAGCCAGGCGAGAGCAAAAACGGCCACCATGTAGGCTCCGAAAGCCAACAGCACCGAACTGGAACCGGTGCCTTCCTCAACAGTTGCAGCCAGCAGGATCATGACTTTTCACCTCCCTCAACATTCGCTGCCTCATCTTTCACATCGCGGCTGAGATCGTGATCTTTCATGAAAAATAACGCAAACCAGAGGGTGAATAGCGATGCCACGCCCCACGGAGCGATCACTCCCCAAAACACCCACCACGGCATGCCCATCACTAAGCGAATCGCCGCACCTTCAGCAGGTTTGTCATAGCCAAATGCTGCGCCAAAGCCCACCGACCAGAGCGCGAACACTACCGCAAAAACTAACACCACCACCAGTTCTCGACGAGCGCTACCCACGAGCGGATCCTCATCTTCACGGCTCACCCGCCAGTCATCATTTTCCGCCATCGCCAAAATACTATCTAAGATTTCTAATTCCCGATTACGAAATACAATTTACTGCGGCCAGGCATCGCGAATTCGGCGCACAAAGTTCCCGTGGAAAATTCCCTCGATGTCCTCCGTCGAGTAGCCTTTATCACCTAACAAACCCACCAACTGCTGCAAGTCAGCGATGGAATCAAGATCGACCGGACATTGATCCTTCCCAAAACCGCCGTCGAGATCTGAACCAATGCCGATGTGTTTAGCGTTGCCGGCCAGCTGACAGACATGATCGATGTGTTCGACGATGTGAGCAATCGTCACCCCCGCCGACTCCGGCGTCGTCTCGCCGCGTACCCAACCGGGCACCATCATCCACGCATCGAACACCGCGCCGAGTACCGCGCCTCGCTCGATCAGCGCTTTGATCTGCTCATCAGTGAACTGGCGAACATCAGGAGCTATCGAACGACAGTTGGAATGGCTCGCCCACACCGGGCCGTTAAAAATTTCCAGGACCTGCCAAAAGGTATCGTCGCACAGATGGGTGACGTCGAGAATCATGCCGAGGCGATCCATCTCGCGGATTAACTCCTCGCCACCCGGCTTGAGTTTTCCGACCTTGTCGTGGCCAAACGCGTAGCGCCCCTCGCCGTAGTGCGCCGGCCCCATCGCCCGCAGACCGTCCTCGACAACCGCTCGCTCGAGATGCCCCGGAGTGATAATCGAATCCGCACCCTCGAGTGACAGCACGTAACCGATCGGCACGTCATCCGCTGCCTCGCCGCTCTGCCACTGACTCAAGCTTTCCTCAAAATCAGCTCGCGTGCGCAACTGCCGCATCTGGCCATCCGCCTCCATCGCCCGATACCATGCCAGCTGCCCTTGAGTTTGTGCCCATGCCTGCTCCGGCGAATTCCACCCTGACGCCACAGCGCCCGGTTTCATACAGCCCGCAATTTGCGTGGCAACGCACAACCCCACCCCGCCCTTGCGCATTTCCGCGAGTGACACGACGCCGGTGCCGCGGCCTTTTAGATCAGTCATTCCGGCCTCCTCGGCGCGGATTTCAGAAATCGGCAAGCGCAGGTCGCGATTGTATTCGAGCGCGTTGAGGCTCAGATCGAGATGAACGTCAAAAATCAGCATGGTCGGTCGGTCGTCGTAAGTAAGAGTGCCCGTCTCGCGACGGACCTACGCATTGGTAAATGATGCCACGCCACTGTCGATCAAAAATGCCGCGCAACTGCGCCGCATTCGATCGCTTCAGCTTTCACTCGGCCAAATCACAAACAAGTAGCCGACGTAACACGCCAGGAGTACCGCCCCCTCCCAGCGCTTGATCGAGAAGTCGGTACGCATCAGCGGCAATACGAGAAGCGACGTGCCAATCATGAAAACGAAGTCGGTAGTGGTCACACCGCCAGCCATCACCGGCGGAGCGACGATTCCCGCGGCACCCCCGATGCACAACACGTTGAAAATGTTCGATCCTACGATATTGCCAACGGCAATATCAGCCTGCTTGCGTAGCGCCGCTACAACCGAGGTTGCCAACTCTGGCAGCGACGTTCCGGCCGAGACAATCGTCAGGCCGACGATCGCATCGCTGATCCCCCAACGCCGCGCCAACAACACGGCATTGTCGACCATCAGCTTCGAGCCCAGAAGCAATAACCCGAGCCCGATCAGGATCAGAACGCTCAATACTGGTAGCGAAGTTGGCACTCCTTCGACCTCGCCCACGGCCTCGGTGGGCGCGGAGGCAGCGGCCGATGTCACGACTACGAGAGTTTCCTTTTTTGAAAGCCAAATCGACAGCGCGGTGTAGGCGACTACGCCAGCAAAGAGCAAACAGCCCTCCCATCGAGTGATCCCGTTACCGCTCATCAGCAATAACGGAAACAACAACGACACCGCCAACATGATCGGCATCTCGCGCCGAATGACCTGCGCATCCACTCGCAAGGGATAGATGAGCGACGCCACTCCGAGAATGCAAGCGACGTTGAAGATGTTCGATCCAACGATATTTCCCACCGCAATGGCACCGTTGCCTCCCAGCGAAGCACTGATCGTGACCGCCAGCTCCGGCGCACTCGTTCCAAAAGCGACCACCGTCAGTCCGACCACCAGCGCACTCATGCCAAAACGCAGCGCCAACTTCGACGCACCCCGAACCAACAACTCGGCTCCGACGGTGAGAATAACCAATCCGGCGAACAAGAGGAGAAGCGGCGTAAGCATGTTTAAGTAAGTCGCTTACTGTAATACAGATTTTTCTCAGCGTATTCGAATTCGCCTCTCCTCTCAGCCTCACTTTCGATTGCTATTTTATCGAGAATACCGTCTGCTCCCGCCTCCCCGATGAACTCCCGCCTGGCCAAATTTCTCGTTCTGATGGCGCTGGTCATTGGCGCCGTCGAGATCTTTGTCCGGGCCAACAGTGAGAATTTTTTCGCCCTCTCTGACAAGCTCCTGCTCAAGGTCGAAATCCTCGAACGAAATCCTGACACCCGCGTGCTCTGCCTGGGCACGTCACGTTTTCTCGATGCCATCGACGAACGCCAGTTCAGTTCGGAGATCGAACGGCTGACCGGAAAAAAGATCAAAGTCATGAACGCCGCGACTACCGGATCGCAGGGCGCACGCTTCGAGTATTTCGCTGAGATAGCCGCGAAGAATCCACACCTCACCCACGTCATTCTCGAAGCCGACCCGCCGGCGCTGCAGGACGGCGAACTCAATTTTCCGGACCATCTCAGCAGCGCCGAGCCTGACGAAAGCGAGAACCCAAAATTCGCCGCTCAAGTCGAAAACCGGCTGCAGGCCTGGGTGATCGAGCACATCGCTATCGCCAAATATCGCAAGGCACTTCGTCCGGCTACTTTCGAAAAATTGTTCGTGCTCGCCACCTCAGACATCATCGCTCCGAGCGCTTGGTCGCGAAAAGGTATCCTACGCAATTTTTTCGTTTCGTCAGAAGTCGACATCACCGATCAGATCATCGCCGAGTTTCGTCCGGAAATCATCACTCGAGAGAGCACCTCGGCACCGCTGGAGCAGCTACGCCCGAGTGTCGAACTCAAGCACATGCAACGCATTTCTGAAATCTTTGCGGCGAGTGACGTCGAAGTTATCTGGGTTGCGCCACCGGTTTCCAAAGCCAAGATCAAAAGCAATCACAATTCCAAATACAGCGACTACTATCGCTATCTCGCTCACAAGCACGGCTCCCAGTTCTACGATTACGCAGGCAACTCGATCGATGACCATTACCTGCGCGATTCAACCCACCTGAATGCCGCCGGGCGCTTCGTCTTTACCGCCATTCTCGCTCAGGATCTGGCGGAGAAAATCGCCAGCAAATCGAGGTAACGCACCCCGCGCATGCTGTTCAATTCGATCACCTTTATCCTGTTCCACTTCTGCTTCGTGCTGCTCTACTGGGCGACGCCGTCGCAGCGAGCACGACAGGTGTGGTTGCTGTTGAGCTCGATCATTTTTTACAGCTGGTACTACTGGCCCGGCATCATCCTGCTCGGTGCCTCGATCACCGTGAACTACGCCTTCTCGCGCTGGATCGATGCCAGTCCGGCAGAGAAAAAGAAGCAGGTGCTTCACTTCGCCGTCATCGTCAACCTGTGCAGCCTCGGCTGGTTCAAGTATTCGAAATTTATCGCCGACAATGTCGTTGCCCTGCTCGACCGAATCGGCATTTCCCTCGAGGCCCCGGCGATGAGTGCCTGGCTGCCGCTGGGCATTTCATTCTACACTTTCCAAGTGATCGGTTACTTGATCGACGTCGGTCGCGGTGACATCAAAGCCGAGCGCAGTTTCCTCGCATTCGGAGTTTTCAAATGCTTCTACGCCCAGCTGATCGCCGGCCCGATCGTTCGCGCCAACGAGTTGCTGCCACAACTGCACACGCTTCGACATTTCAGCAGCCGCAGTTTCCACCTCGGCATTTACCTGATGCTGTCCGGCCTGGCGATCAAAGTCTGCGTCGCCGACACCCTCGCGCAGTTCGTCGATCACGGATTCAGCGATCCCGGCCAACTCGAATTTCTCACCGCCTGGCTCACCCTCTACGGATTCGCATTTCAAATCCTCGCCGACTTCTGGGGCTACTCGACCGTCGCCATCGGTCTCGGCCTGATGTATGGCATCGATCTGCCGCTGAACTTCAATCTGCCCTACGTCGCTTCCTCGATCCGCGACTTCTGGCGACGCTGGCACATCACTTTGTCCGAGTGGTTGCGCGACTACCTCTACATCCCCCTCGGCGGCAATCGCCACGCGATGAATCGTAACCTGTTCCTGACCATGTTGCTCGGTGGCCTGTGGCACGGTGCGTCATGGAACTTCGTTATCTGGGGAGCCGGCCACGGCATCTGGCTGGTGCTCGAACGTGTGACTCCGAAAATTTTTCCCGATAACCGTGTCTTCAAGTGGCTGAAAATCGTCCTGGTATTTAACGGCGTTTGCCTGCTGTGGATTTTCTTCCGCTCGCCCGATGTTGCCACCACGCTCGCCTACCTGTCCGCCCTGTTTGCACCGCCCACGATGGCTATCGAGCCACCTCTGGCGCTGGTCATCATCCTGCTCAGCTTCGTGGCGTTCATGGCGATCTTGGGCAAGTCGCTGACCGACAGGCGATTTCTCGACTGGGGTCTCACGCGACAGACGGCCGTCTGCCTGTTGCTGCTGGGGTTGATCGTCGCCTACGCCGACGCCCGCCTCGACTTCATCTACTTTGAGTTTTGAGGTCGAGTAGATTTGAAAAATTTGCCTATCGACGTCGTCCGGCGACCAAGAGCGGTCGGCCTATTTGCGCCAATCGGGACCAGTCGGCTCGGCATCGGTGGGACCCGCTACGTCCGGCCGATTTTTGCTGGTCTCGTTGTCCTTCATGGCGATGCCATCGACGGCGCACAGAATCTCGAACGCCTCTCCCTCATTGGTTTGGATTCGGTTGCCGGAAATCTCAGTTTGGACCGGCGGAAGATCGGCTTTTTTGTCACCCTTCATACCGATGAGAATGTTGTGCTCGCAGTTCACAAAGGTATTGCCGGTCACTTTGGCACGCTTAACCTGGAAATATCCATTGTCGTCCGAGTTCGGCACGCCAAGCATGAAGCACATGGCGCTGCGCTCGTCGTCACCGGTGAGATCCTGGAAAAAGTTGCCGCTGACGATGTGATCCTCGCCAATGATGCGCACACCACCCGTTCCTCTCGCACCCTCGCCAAGGAAGACGTTGCCCTCAACCCGGCAGGCGTTGCCATGGCGCAAAGTGAGCGTACCAGACACTGCGTGGAAACGATTGCTGCGGTAGATATTGCCACACGATTTGTTGGATATGCACTCAGCCTCGCCATCGCATTTCTCGAACAGGTTGTGCTCGATTACACAGTTGGTCGTGAGCATGGAAGTCTTGCTGTCGCCAAGCCGTATCGTTTCGCCGCCGTTCTTACCTAATTTCTGGCGAGGGCCGAAATGATTGTGATCGATGCGGTGGGCAGCCTCCTGCCCCTCGTCCAGCCATACCACGAACGTCGGCCCTTCGGTGGTCTTGCCACCCAGATAACAGTGATCGATGCGATGACGCGAGCCATACACCGACACGAAGCGCGACGAGCCATCACGTTCGACATCGGGATCGTCGTTCGATACCACGCAGCTGGTGATCCGACAATCATTGGCGATTTCGTCCGAGTCGATGCGCAGTTCGATGGATTCTTCACCAGTCGGGTTCAGGAAAAACAACCCCTCAACAACCAGGTGCTTACCGGCTATTGAAATCCGCGAGTCGCCGGTAAGAATGACCTTTCCCGGCGTTTCCGCCTTGATCGTGACCGGGCTCTCCGCTGTGCCGTTAGCATTGATCCTCAGCCGGGCGTCGGCCCAGACACCATCCGTGAGGATAATGGTGTCCCCTGCCTGAACTTTCTCGGCGGTCTTAGCGAAGGCTGCGGCGTCGCTAACGGGATACTCCGTCGCCGTCGCCGAAGTTGCAAATAGCAGGAGGAGCGGCAGGATTTTGTGCATAGGAGAATGTCGCAACATTCTTATGCCTGCTCCACCTCAACCGCAAGGATCATTATCCAGGCTGGCACCCACCACTGCTGACTAATGAGCCGCGTTTTCTTTCAATAGATGCGGGAACTTTTCCTGAAATCGCTTCAGTCGTGGAATCGACACATTCAAAATGTAGGGATGATACGGATGCTGCTTTTCGTAGTCTTGATGGTAATCCTCACCGACCCAGAATTTCTCAAACGGCATCACTTCAGCAGCGACTTTTTCGCGACCGATTTCAGCGATTTTTTCGTCGATGATTTTTTTCTCGGCATCGTTTTGATAAAAGAGAATTGAGCGATACTGAGAGCCGTGATCCGGTCCCTGACCGTTTTTCTGCTCGATATTCTGCGAGCCAAAATAGACATCCACCAGCGTGCTGAAACTGACTACGCTCGAATCGTAAATGATTTCAACTGCCTCCGCGTGCCCCGTCGTCCCGGTGTTGCTGGACTCGTAGGTTGGGTTTTCCGTGTGCCCTCCAGCATATCCTGAGATCGATTCTTCGACACCTTTGACGCTTTCGTAAACCGCCTCGACACACCAGAAGCATCCGCTGGCAAAATACGCTTTAGCCTTACCGCCCGCGGCGCTAGCCTGAGCCGGTTCGGCTGAAGTTTCAGCGGCGGGCTCTAATGGATCGACTGATTCAGCAGCAAGTTCAGCCGAACCAGATTCGGCGGGCTCACCAGTCGGCTCAGAGCGTTGGCAGGCAGAAAATGACGCCAGCACTGAGGCGGCAACGAGGAGAATAATCGATCGTTTCATGAATAGAGTCAGAAAAATTTTATCGGCTCAGCACGTAGAACCCTGCAAAATATTTCGCGCCAGCGTAAAGCCCACGACCCGCCATCGCAACGCCTGATCGGACGCAATCAAGCCGTGACTTCTCCGCTTCACCGGCCGATGCGCGCTTGAAATCAACGTCCCGCAGTTTCACACTGACGAAGTCCGATGGAGAACCCCCGGAATACTGGGCGTTCATTTCGTATCGTCACCTCGACAACAAAGACACCAGACGCTCAATTGCGAATCGTCGAACCTCTTTTCTAACTTCACCACACTCCCATGCTAAAAAGAACTCTCATTCCGCTCGCCGCCGCGCTCATTCTATCGACTGCCTTTTCCGTCGCCGCAGACGCCATCCCCGAAATCTGGGACCTCGACGCTCTGTCCGCCGCCCCCGCTTTTCGCTGGGCCGACGAGACATCCTCGATCCGGTCACTGATTTACGAAGGCGCCACCATCGACGGCGAGGCCACCGAAGTGTTCGCCTTCTACGCCGATCCCTCCACCGTTGGCATGGAAAACCCACCATCCGCCCCCTATCCCGCCGTCGTCTGCATCCACGGCGGAGGCGGCACGGCCTTCGCGGAATGGGCCAACCTCTGGGCTCGTCGTGGCTATGCCGCCATCGCCATGGACCTGTCCGGGCGGCGTCCACCCGCACCGGATTTCGATCCAAAAACTGGCGCTCTGAGACCCGGCTCTGAAGCCCACAAAGGAGAATCGCGCACCAAACTCGAACGCGGCGGGATCGATCACACCCACGACGAAAAATTCGCCAGCGTCGGCGGCACCACTGACGATGATTGGCCCTACCACGCCGTCACCAATGCCATTCTCGCGCACTCACTCATTGCCAGCTTTGAGCAAGTCGACCCCGATCGTACCGCCGTCACCGGCATTAGTTGGGGCGGATACACCACTTGCCTTGTCGCCTCCATCGACACCCGCTTCAAAGCCGCGGCCCCCGTCTACGGCTGCGGATTCCTGCACCAAGGCGAGTCCGTTCAAAAGCCTTCTATCGATGCCCTCACTCCCGAAAAGCGCCAGCTATGGATCGATCGATACGACCCCGGCAGCCACCTACCGAAGTGCCAGGTTCCAATCCTGTTCGTCAATGGCACCAACGACGTTCACTACGTTCTCGACAGCTACGCAAAGAGCTTCGATGCCGTTCCCGACGACACCGAAAAGAACATCCGCATCGAAGTCAACATGCGCCACGGTCACGGGCCCGGATGGGCACCTGAGGAAATCGGCCTGTTCATCGACGCCCATTGCCGTGACAGCAAAGCCCTGCCGACCATCACCGTGCTCAGCTCCAATCTCAAGCGCGGCCTACGCGCCACTTACCTGAGCGAAACTGCCATCAAGAAAGCCGAACTTCACTACACCACCGACACCGGTCTACGCTCCAAACGCGAGTGGCAGAGCGCTCCGTTGAGCATCGACGAAAGCACCCACACCATCGCCGGCAAAGCAGTCCCTGCCGAAGCCAACACTTGGTTTATCAGCGTCACGGACGACCGCGACGCGATGATTACTTCGCCCGTTCAGTTTTCCGAATAACGTTCGGGACGCGTCAACCCATTGCCCACGATCCGTGGTTCGCAGTCCCTTCAAATCAGCGACCGTAGAGCTGCACGAAATAGAAAAAGCCATCGGCCGTCAGCGCGCACCCGACGCCGGTTAAGGTGACACGCTCATCGAGCAAATTGCGCCGATGCTCCAAGCTCTTGTTCCATCCCTCTACCGTAACTAGCACCGGAGCATCATGGCCCATTCCATAAGCGACGTTTTCGGTAAGGCGACTGACCACCCCTCGCTCGCGCAGTTGTTCGGATCGCCCAACAAGGCCGACGTGACCGATGCGCCCTTTTTGCGCCATCGTCTGAGCGTGGCATAGCGCGACCTCGGCCAATTCATTACTCCAACGCAAGGCATCCATCCCTTTCGAAACGCGCAAACGGTTCGTTTGCTCAAACAGTTGCCTCGACAGATCCGCAGCTCTCGGTTCCACCGCAGCCGTATTTCCAAGATCGATCCCCGAACTTTCCCCCGACCGGCAACCCGAGAAAATTGACACCGAACAGGCCAGCCACGCCGACGCAACAGCGAGGGAAATAATCTTCGTGCCGTTCATACGTTTCATGGTTCAATTTTCTGCGGGTGCGCGTTACCCTAGCCCTAGCTTAGCTTCGCTCATACCAAGTGATTGGCCACTGCCCACTCGCGACTTTCCCGATTCAGTCTGCTATTCACCCAAATGATGATCGCACCTAGAACAGCCGCCCTGTGTATTTCTCTGTTGGCTCTGAGTGCCACGCTAACCACGGCCGCGGCCGCCGACAAGCCCGGCCAACCCACCGTCGGCCAACCGCTGCCTCCGCTCGAAGCCGCTGCCACCATGCAGGTGCCCGAAGGCTTCAAGGTGACGCTGTTCGCTGGCGAACCCGATGTCCAGCAGCCGATCGGATTTTGCATCGACGACCGGGGCCGCCTTTGGGTGGCCGAAGCCTACGGCTACCCCGACCACAGCGACCAGCCCGGCAGAGATCGCATCCTGATTTTCGAAGATACCGACAACGACGGCGTCCACGACAAGCGCACCGTCTTTTATGACAAACTCAACTACGTCACCGGCATCGAAGTCGGCTTCGGCGGCGCCTGGGTGATGTCGCCGCCGTACTTCTATTTTATTCCCGACAAAAACGCCGACGACGTTCCCGACGGCGAACCCGAAGTCCTGCTCGACGGATTCGGCAATCACGCCAACTCACACAACCTCGCCAATGGCTTTGCCTGGGGTCCTGACGGATGGCTCTACGGCACCCACGGGCGCACCAATTGGTCGATGATCGGCAAACCCGGCGCAACCGACGCCGAACGCCAACGCTTCGACGGCGGCATCTGGCGTTACCATCCCGTGCGCCACGAATGGGAGCCCTACGCCGACGGCACCACCAATCCCTGGGGCATTGACTGGAACGAATACGGCGAAGCGTTCATGTCCAACTGCGTCAATCCCCACCTGTTCCATGTCATCCAGGGCGCGCACTACGAACCCTGGCGCGGCCGGCAATCGAGCCAGTACGCCTACGATCGCATTGGCAGCATCGCCGATCACCTGCACTACGTCGACGGCGAGCACACCGTCGTCGGCACCGATGAAATCAAGTCGCTCGGCGGCGGCCACGCCCACTGCGGCATGATGATTTACCAAGGCACTAACTGGCCGGAAAAATACCGCAACACCGTGTTCATCAACAACATCCACGGCAAACGCATCAACAATGACCTGCCTGAACGCAAAGGCTCCGGCTACATCGCCAAACACGGCGACGACTTCGCCCTATCCAAAGACCCCTGGTTCATGGGCGTCACCCTCCAATACGGCCCCGACGGCGGCGTCTTCGTCATCGACTGGTCCGACACCGGCGAGTGCCACAGCACGACCAATACGAGAAAGGAGACCGGGCGGATTTTTAAGATCACCTATGGGGATGCGCCTTTAAAAATGCCCGAGCCTTCGCTTGAGCAGCGAACCCTGCAAGACATCGCGTTTCCACCCGATGCTAACAACGAATGGGTACGTCGACACTCTCGTCGCTTACTTCAAGAATTTAATGCATCCGGAATGCCTCTTGAGGAGATAACTACTTTCCTTAGATCTTCATTGAAGGCATTAACGAAGAGACAAAACTCTTTGGCATCATCTGAAGGCGTCACGTCTAAACTTCGCTCGGTATGGGCGCTGCATAATATCGACGGAATAGACGAAGCACTATTCCAATTTTTGCTGGAAGACGAAAGCGAGCATATCCGCGCGTGGGCGGTCCGCTTACAATGCGAAAATCAAAAACCGCCTGCTGCCGCATTAGCAAAATTCACTGATCTTGCCGCCAACGATCCCTCTCCCCTCGTCCGCCGCTATCTCGCCAGTGCCCTGCAACGCCTCCCCCACCAACAACGCTGGCCGATCGCCGAAGCCCTGGTCGCCCATGCGAAAGACGCCGTCGACCAAAACCTCCCTCTGCTCTACTGGTATGCGATCGAACCCCTCGTCACCACCGACTTCACTCGCTTCCTCGACCTCGGCTCACGTGCCAACATCCCTCTGATTCGCCACCACGCTTCCCGACGCGCGACCGAATTTGAAAACGCCGCTCAGCTCTCCAAAATCACCTCAAGACTCGAAGCCGCCAACAGCGAGCAACGCCGCGATCTTCTCGCGGGTATTCTCGACGGCCTCGACAGTTTGGGAATTCAAAATCCTGACATTGTCACTGATTGGAACAGCACTTACGCCGCGCTGCAGAAAGACCCCTCCAACGAAGTCATCGAGCTCGCCATTCGCCTAGCGCTTCGATTCAACGACCCCATCGCTCTCAAACAACTCAACGATCGCGCAAGCGATCGCAGCGCCTCCTCCGATATCCGCCGCAGCGCACTCAAAGCCCTCATCGATAAAGGCGGCGCTGACATGGCTGCCTTACTTTTTTCCCTGCTCGACGACCCTCAAGCCCGCGACCTTGCCATCCGCGGCCTTGCCAGGATCGAACATCCTGATATTGCCAAAAGTCTGATCAAACGACATCCCTCCTTCGACGCCAGCTCCCGGCGCGACGCGGTGCAAACCCTCGCCTCGCGTCCCGAATGGGCGACCGCCCTGCTTGACGCGGTCGATGCCGGCACGATCGACAAATCCGATATCAACGCTTTCGCCGCCCGCCAGATGCAAAGCCTCGGCGACCAAGAACTCACCGCGCGCCTGCAAAAAACCTGGGGTGACCTGCGTAAACCCTCAAAGGACAAAGCCCGCACCATCGAAGCCTATCGCAAAAAACTCACCCCCGAATCCATCGCTGCTGCCGATCCACGCGCAGGCCGCACGGTTTTCCAAAACCTCTGCGCCAGCTGCCACAAAATGTTCGGCGAAGGCGGTGAGGTCGGTCCCGAGATCACCGGATCGCAGCGCACCAACATCGACTATCTGCTCGAAAACCTTATCGATCCCAGTGCCGCCGTCGCCAAGGATTTCCAACTGGTCATCGTCGAAACCACAGGCGGACGCACGCTGTCCGGATTCATCCGCAGCGAAAACGATAGCGCCCTCACCCTGCAATCGATCAATGAACAAGTCGTCGTCCCACTCGCCGACATCAAAAAACGCACCCTCGCCGCTGTCTCGATCATGCCCGAAGGCCTGCTGCAAACCATGACGACAACGCAGATCCACGACCTGTTCGCCTACCTTTCGAATCCCGGTCAGGTCGAGCCGACGGAAAAGTAGGATGGATTTCCAAATCCGTCCCCGTTGCGTTGGTCAGAAGCCAGTCACCCCAGAGGTCAGAGGTCAGAGGTCACAAAATCAGCAACTAATTATTTACCCGGTATACTGTTGCAAGATATTATTTTCCGGGAAAATTATGTAAAAGAACGACGATAAGGCCGTGGTTACTAGATCTCCTCGCCACGCCCGACGGGTCTCTGCCTAGGCCACAAACCGCTCGATCTTGTCGACCTTGAACGCTGTCGCGCGACACAACACCTTCCTATTGTTCGCCACCCGTCCGGACTTCCCGCAGAAGTAACACGATTCCCGCGTCAGCGCGTGCAGTTGCTCGGCTTTCTTCACGAAGTCCTTGTTTGACCAATCACAGAGTGATTTTGCCATCGGTGTTGGGAGTTGAGTTAAGGATTATTGCGACCCAGTCTCAATAAATCCGACAACTTGCGCACAAAGCGAAAACTTTTCGGTTCTGCCCCCGTCACGGAATCGCGTGACGGCAATCATCAGGCAAGAGATCAGTTCTCGATTGTCGAATCCCGTGCAGAAAAATCCGCAAACAGCGCTTCGGTTCGCTCCACCGACACCGTGCCATCGTGTGCCGCGTAGCGACAGGCATATTGAAAAGGCTGATCCTGCGTGACCAGCACGTCGTCACCCAGCGCCGGCGAATAGATGAAAATCCCGGCGTCACGCGTATAGAACTGATTCCGAGAATTTCCGGGGTGCGCCATCATTGTGACACCGACCGACAGGCCACCGATTTCCCCCGAGCAATCCACCCAGCGCGGCGTTTTTTTCTCGCCCGCCTCATCGTGGTAGTGACCCGCCAGATCGCTGCGCCCCTCTGAGTCGAGCATCGTGCCACCATCCTCCGGATCGATAAGGTCATGAACGCGCATCCCGCAAAACGAATGGGTGTCCGCCAAAAAAATTGCGTCCTCGCCACCGTCCACCGGTACGATACGCGAGTAGGAATCGACCACCGTCGCTCCATGTTTTTCACTGATCCGATAGCAACGCTTCTCAACCAGCAAAGTCTCACCTTCCGCTTGATGAAGCTCACGAGTCTGCCAGGCGATCTGCAGATCGATGCGTAGCGCCGCTCCACCGCCCTCGACCTTCCACTTCGCATCGGTGATCCGCTGAATTCCCGACGGCCCCATGTGAAACAAATTAAAGCCGCGGTGATACTTATCCTCGCGCGCCTCGTCGGCGAAATTGAGTTTGCGATAAAAATCAATCGGCTGCTCCCGGTCGGCGAACTTCACCTTGCCGTGCCCCGCCATCAGCGACTGATGATGAATGAAGCAATACTCGTGCGATCCGGTCACTGGCATTCCCTTCGGAGTGCAAAACGGAAACAGCTCCGGCTTCAGTCGGAAGTGCGTTGGATAATCGGTCGGGAAAAGGAGCGCTGTGATAAAGCGCCCGCGATTAGTAACCTTCAATCGCCGAACCTGACCGCCGAAACGCACCTGATCCTCGACGGCGAATAGCGGTGGGTTCGATCGTGTATCCTGCCCGTGCGATGCGCCCACTATGGCCGCCGGTGCCGCCGCCAGAATCTTACGACGGGTCAGTGATGTCTGGGGAGTCTTGTCAGGCATGGTTGACCCATTTTGCCACAAGCCCGTAGGGCTGCCCAGCCGTTTCGCCACCGTCAGCCGGTAGAGTGATACTGGCGTCCCGCCAGTTACCAGTGGACGAGATAGCAGCTTGATCGTCCAGCTCGGACCGGCGAGACGCCGGTATCACACTCCCATCTAAAGGACGACTACCCTCAGCCAAGAATACCCTTCGCCACCTCGCCATACACATCCGTCAGCCGGAAACTTCGCCCGCCGTATTTGTAGGTCAACTTCTTGTGATCCAATCCTAACAAATGCATAACGGTCGCGTGCCAGTCGTGAATGTGCATCGGATCCTCAACCGCTTTGTAGCCCATTTCATCAGTCGCACCATAGGTCATGCCACCACGCACCCCGCCGCCCGCCATCCACATGCTGTAGCCCTTGTGATTGTGATCGCGCCCGTCACCTCCCTGCGCGTATGGCGTGCGCCCGAACTCGCCGCCCCAGATGACGAGCGTGTCTTTGAGCATTCCGCGCAGCTTCAAATCCTGCAGCAATCCCGCAATTGGTTGATCAACGGCCGCGCAGCTTTCCTGCAAACGGTCGCGCAGCATGAAATGGTGATCCCAATTCACCGGCGAGGCAATCTCGATAAATCTCACACCCGCTTCCGCCATGCGACGCGCCAGCAAACACTGACGCCCGAACTGTTCGCGCCCCTTATTATCGCCGCCGGCACCGATGCCATACATTTTCCGCACGGACTCAGGTTCATCGGATATATCCAACACCTCGGGCACTTCGCTCTGCATGCGAAATGCCAATTCGAACGATTCGATAGCGCCCTCGATTTCTGGATTCCATCCGTCGCGCTTCAGCTTACTGCGGTCGAGCCCCTGGATCAGATCGATCTGAGCACGCTGCAATTCGCGTGGAATTTTGTCGTTGGAAATGTTTTTCAACGGCGGCCCCGGCTCTTCCGTTTTACCCATCAACGCCGCATAAAGATCCGGCAGCTGCGCTCCGCCGATTTTGGTGCCCTGACACACTGCCGGCAAAAAGGCACTGCCGTAATTCTGCGCACCGCCATTGTCCGCCGGCGGGTTGAGGGTGATAAATCCCGGTAAGTTCTGATTCTCCGAACCCAGACCGTACAGCGACCAGGCGCCCATCGACGGCCGCACAAACTGAAAGCTGCCGGTATGCATCTGCCCGAATGCCTGCGCGTGATTCGGCAGATCGGTGTGCATGCTGTTGATCACGCACAGATCATCCGCGTGTTTCGCCAACCCCGGAAACAAGTCCGACATCCACACGCCCGACTTCCCCTGCTGACTCATGCCGTGCGCCGGCCCGAGCAACACCGCACCGTTATCGTATTTCCCCAACTTGGCTGACTTGCCCGATCGGGCAATCAACTCCGGCTTGTGATCAAACAAATCGATATGCGAAGGACCTCCGCGCATACACAGAAAAATAACCCGCTTCGCACGCGCCGGAAAGTGAGGCGCCTTCGCCAGCAAAGTATCCGACTTGCCCACTCCCCCGTCTCCGTCCGCAGCCGCCGCTCGATGCGCCAACGCAGAAAACGCCAGGAACCCGAAACCGGATGATGTGGTTTCCAAAAAATGTCGGCGTGAGAGCAACGAGTTCATGGGGGTAATAATATTAAGATATTTAGGTCTTAAATTCTAAGCATACCTCCGTCGGACGAACCCTGTGGCCGAGGGAGTGATACTGGCGCCCCGCCAGTCCCAGTAGACGAATACTCTGGACGATCAAATTCGTGTTTATTGGTGGCCATTCGTGATTCCTTCCTCAATCCAAATTCCGAAATTCCGCACTCGCCAACACTCCCTGACAAAATGCCTCCAGCGCATCGTCACCGGTCGCTGTTTCAAAAAATTCCGCGACCGCTTCACGCTCGCGCTCATCTGGCGACCTCCCCAGGCACAACAGAAACGCCTGCTCGATTTGCGTCGCACGGTCACCGCTCGCCAGCTTCACCCGCTCAGCCAATGCCGTCGCCCGGGCCTGAACAAAATCGCTGTTGAGCAAATACAGGGCCTGCACCGGCACATTGGTCGTGTCGCGATCACCAGTTACCAGACCCGGTTCGGCGAAGTCAAAAAGATCGAGTACGTCCGGCAATCGATCGCGCAACACCGGCAGATACACTGAGCGATAAGTCATCCCGTCCAGATCGCTCGGCAGCTTCTTGTTAAAGCCGACCAGCGATACCGATTGCCCGCTCAGCTCAGTCACCAACGAACCTGCCCGGCGCGAAAAATCGATCTCACCCGAGGCGACCAACATCGCATCGCGAATCGCTTCGGCGTCCATGCGCCGCTTGTGAGCACGCCACAGCAGCCGGTTGTCTGGATCCTTTTCAAAAGCCGTCTCGTGCCAGTCGGAGCTCTGTCGGTAGGTCCGCGACAACACGATCTCACGAATCAGTTTCTTCACCGACCAATCGCCATCAACAAATTTAAGAGCGAGATGATCGAGCAATTCAGGATGGCTCGGACCATCGCCGGTGAAACCAAAATTGTCGGTACTGCGCACGATGCCTTCACCGATGAGGTGGCGCCAAACACGATTCGCCATGACTCGCGCAGTCAGCGGATTCTCGGCACTGGCTAACCAGTGCGCCAGTTGTAACCGGCCGCTGCCATCTTCCGGCGGCGGTTCGGCTCCTGCAATTTCGATGACCCGGGGAAATCCCCTCGCCATCTTTTCGCCCGGCTTGTCGATCTCGCCCCTCGAGAAGATTGGCGAATCGACTGGCTGCTCCAGATCCATCACCCCCATGCACAGTGGCAGGGCCTCGCCATCATCATCGACCGTTGCCAACGCACCTTCTAAACCGCCACGCCGCCAGAGGAGGCCAATCGCCTCGGTGAGGGTCAAAATTTTGTCATTTGCTTTGCCGCTTGCCATTGCCCGCTTCGCCGCTTCGCGACCTTCCGCCTCGCGAGCATTCAACTCGACGACTTGGGCTTTCATTTCGTCGACTTTTTGTTTCGGAATCGGCGGATTCGGGATCAACTGTCCGTCCAATTCCGGCAGTGTGATCAGATTACCTCCGACATTGTTCTCCGAATCGATCCAAGTCCCAAAAAAAGTCTCGGTACTGCGGAAAACTCCCGCCAGCGCGTAGTAGTCCTGCATGTGAAACGGATCGAACTTGTGATCATGACAACGCGCGCATGCCACCGACTGAGCGAGCACAGCCCGGGTAACGGTGTCGAGTTGTTCATCCGCAAGATCAGCGACGAACTGGGCCGGATTCATCTCGTTGAGCCCTTTGGTGCCGAAGGCGAGAAATCCCGTCGCGATCAACAGGCGGGCCCGTTCAGAATCACTGTCAGCAGGCAATAGATCACCGGCGATCTGCTCGACCAGAAATCGATCGAAGGCAATGTCAGCGTTGAATGCATCGATGGCGTAGTCGCGATACCGCCAAGCGTGAGGAAAGGTGAGGTTCGATTCCTGACCACTCGACTCGGCGAAGCGTGCCACGTCCATCCAATGTCGCGCCCAACGCTCGCCGTAGCGCGGGCTGGCGAGAAGTTCGTCGACCACCGACGGAAGCGCCACATCGAAACCGGCGGCATTCACTGATTTCATGAACTCTCTTACCTGCTCAGGCGAAGGCGGCAGCCCGATCAGATCAAAATACAGCCGTCGCAGCAGGACCACTGGATTGGCATCGGCGGACGGTTTTAGATGCGATGCTTCGAGCGCACCTAACACGAAACGATCGAGGTCCCGCTTTGGCCAACCGGCATCCTCAATGCTCGGCAGCGAAGGCTCGACCGGCGCTTGAAATGACCAAAACTCCCGTCCGGTCTGGATATCTACAGGCGGCAGCTCACTAAGCCTGCCGACCTCACTTTCATCGCGCGGATCGACGGCCCCATCGCGAATCCATTTCTCAAAATCGCCGATCACCGACTTTGGCAACTGCTCCTTCTTAGGTGGCATTTCCAGATCGGGATCGCTGTGCGAAATCGCCGCAAGCAACAAGCTGTCCGACGGCTTACCCGGCACCACGGCGGCCCCTGTGTCGCCTCCCCTCAAGCTGGCTTGCCGCGAATCGAGCAACAGTCCACCCTTCGATTTCCCCGACTCGACCGAGTGACACTTGTAGCAATTTTCGACCAACACCGGTCGAATTTTTTGCTCAAAAAAATCCGACTCATCGGCCATCGATGCTGACCGAACACCCACCAGCGCAACGGTTCCCAACACGAAAACGCTGGAGATTAAATACCGATACGGTCCCGCATTCATCAACCCCAAGCGTACCGCCGGCGAAGGCGAACCGCAAGCGCAAGTAGGGGTGAGAATCGTAGGGCAAACGCTCCACTTGCCACTCGAAGAGTGCCACAGACGCGTCCACTACCAGGCTCCTCGGAGCTTACCCTAGCCTTTCCATTCGCGAATGATCTCGAGAAAATGCTCAAGATACTTTTCCGCCTTGGTCGGCCCGACACCACGAATACGCAACCCTGCGTCAGTCGTCTTCGGACGGAGTCGTGCAAAAAATTCCAGCGTCGCGTCGGCAAAAATCGTGTAGGCCGGTTTGTTGCCTTCGTCCCTCGCCAACTCGGTGCGCTTCTCCTTCAGAGCCGCCAGCAAACCACTGTCGAGCGCGACCTCCTCAAGCCCGCTTTCGATCGAAGCAATCGCTCCGCCTCCGCTGGCTACCGGCGTCGTGGCATGTGCAATGTGCGAACGGTCCGGCCAACGCAGTTCGAACTCGCGATTGCCGCGCATCACCTTGGCACCTTGCGCGGTCAGCGTCAGCAGTGGGTAGTCGCCCATCTGCGTCTCAAGCAGGCCGGCGTATTCGAGTTCCCGCAAAAGAATCTGCACGTAGGCGGTGCCTTCGGATTTCAGCAGGCCATGAGTCGACAGCTGATCAAGCCGCGCGGCGATGATTTCCTTCGACTGACTGCCGACCAGCATACCGACAATTTTACCTTTGCCAAAACGTCCCGCCCAATTGCCATCGGCGTCGCGGTTCGAGGCGCGGGCCACACCGCTGAGCGCCTTCTGAGCGATCATCAACTCCTCATCATCGGGAGCGCGTCGCCGCGCCGAGCCACGGGAGCCGCCCGAACCGGCAGCAGCACCCCCCTTGCCTCCACTACTCGGTTGCCCGGAGAGGCAAGAGTCGCAATTGCCGCACGTAGTCGGATTCGGTTCCCCGAAGTAAGTGAGAATCCACTCCTGCCGACAGCCATGGTCATAGCAGAATTTGACCATCGCCTGCAGCTTGGAATGATCCCGCTGCTCTTTCTCAGCAAGTGCCTCGCGATCGATATCTAACTGACTGGCGTCCAACTCAGGTCTCAGCAATCTCGTGCCACGCGTCCTCGTTCCGGATACATCAAATCGCTGCACCGCCCCAGCTCTCGCCAAAGTCGACAGCGCCGAGCCGACGCCCATGTCATTTTTTGCCCCGACCTGATCGGCCAGTTGGCGCAGCGGCAGGATCACCTCATTTTTGGCATCGGCCCGTTCGCGCAACTTTTCATACACGTCGCAAATCAGTGGATAACCCGGATTGTTACCCGAAATGAAAAATTCCTGCGTCCGCGTGTCGGCGTAGTTAAAAAGTAATTCACACACCGCCGGCTCGCCGTCACGGCCAGCACGACCTGCTTCCTGATAGTACGCCTCAAGACTTCCCGGCACTTCGAAGTGGATCACAAAACGCACGTCAGAGCGATCGATGCCCATGCCGAAAGCGTTGGTCGCCACCGCGACATCGAACGAGCCATCGATGAACGAAGTCTGCGCCTGCTCACGTTCGCCGTCACTCATGCCACCGTGATAGGCCATGACCTTGACGCCCCAGGAAGCGATCGACTCGGCGACCTCTTCGACATTGCGTCGCGTGGCGCAGTAGACGATGCCGGTGCGGTGCGCATTGATGACCGCGCGCATGCGCGTGAACTTGGTCTTCTTTTTCTCACACTGCACGACACGCAGACTGAGATTCGGCCGCTCAAAGCCGCTGACGGAAATAAACGGATCAGTCAGCGCTAACGTCTTCTGAATGTCATCGCGAACCGTCGGCGTCGCCGTCGCGGTAAATGCGGCAGTCTGCGGATGGCCAAGCTCCGCCACCGCCGCCGCAAGCCGCAGGTAATCGGGACGAAAATCGTGCCCCCACTGCGAAAGGCAGTGCGCCTCATCGACGGCAAACAGCGCAATCGGCACCTGCTTGAGCGCATCCATGAACACCCGGCTGCGAAATCTTTCCGGCGCGACGTAGACCAGTTTGTACATGCCGTCCGCCATCTGACGAATGCGCTCTTGCTGCTCGCCGGGCGACAATGTGCTGTTGATCACGGTCGCCGCGATGCCCCGTCGCTCGAGCGCGTCGACCTGATCTTTCATCAAGGCGATCAGTGGACTGACCACCAGAGTCACCCCGTTCATCACCAAAGCCGGCAACTGATAACACAGCGATTTTCCGCCACCGGTCGGCATCACCACCATGGCATCGCGCCCGGAGACCAGTGCGCTGACCACACGCTCCTGCCCAGAAAGGAATTCGCGAAAACCGAAATGCCGTTCCAACGCCTCGCGCGCGTCGTGCGTCAGCGCAGCGGCTTTCTCTTCATCGATTTCGACTGTTGAGCCCGCATCCGGCATACTGTTCATTGTGGCAGTTATCGATGAGTTTCGCAACCCCGACGACAACAATCGTTCAACCCACCAAATCTCCGATCGATCCAAAGTCTGGATCAAACAACCGCTTGTAAACACGTGTAGCAGCACTGTCCGTCATTCGGGCCAGAAAATCGCAGACCAACCGCGCACGCGCCGACTCGGAATCAGCCGCGAAAATTTGCTTCTCCTGAGCCGCGGACAGCAGCTGATAGTGATCGGCTTTCGGCGAATCCGGCAGGATGTAGTACTCCGCCAGCACGTCGAACAAACGCCGCAGCACAAAGTCAGCTTTTTTGTCGAGCTGCTGGAGTTGCTGTGAGCGGAACACCAATTCGAAGGCGAGCTTTTTGTAGAGCTTTGATTCCGCCGCGATCTCGGCATTCACCTGCAGCTGATACTGGTGCCTCCGGGTTTGTTCGCCAAGAAATCCCGGATCGATCTTAAGGTCGCAGCCGGCGATAAAGTTTCCGATCTTTCGGCCCATCAAAATCTCGACTCGATCCTCGCGAATCACCCTCAGCAACTTCTCGATCGTTTCCGCACTGGTTCCGCCGAGCGCGTTCTCCTCAGCCCATCGCTCAACTTTTCCCAAGGTGATAAAACCGGCATTCACCCCATCGGTGACGTCGTTCAGCGAATAGGCCGTGTCGTCAGCCCAATCCATGACCTGGCACTCGATCGACCGGCAGTGATCGCGCGTGTCTCCCGGCGGCAGCTCGGCGGGAAAGGCCTGGCCATCGAGCACGAAATCGAGGTAGCTCTCCTGATCCGTGTAGAGAAAGTGATTCTCTGGATCGTCGAGTTCAGCGTAGAGCGTTTTGTATTTCAACACCCCGTCGATCAAACCGCGAGTCGGATTCATACCGCTGCCCTGGCGGGAAAAAATGGTTCGAGTCAGCAGTCGCAGCGTCTGCGCATTGCCCTCGAAACCACCCCAGGGTCGCATCACTCGGTTCAGCGTGCGCTCACCGGCGTGGCCAAACGGCGGATGACCAATGTCGTGCGCCAAGCAGGCCGCTTCGACCAGATCGGAATCGATGAAATTCGATTCGTCGAGCAGATCGCTGGTGTGCTTGAGCCGCTCACAGATCGAACGCCCGATCTGTGCCACCTCGATCGAGTGCGTCAGCCGGGTTCGGTAAAAATCGTACTCTCCCGACAGGAATACCTGCGTCTTACTCTGCAGCGCCCGAAACGCCGACGTATGAATGATTCGATCCCGGTCGACCTGGAACGGTGTTCGATAGTCATCCTCATGTTGCCGCCCTGCGTCGATAGTCGCAGTGTCGAAGGCGGCGTAAAAATCGTTGCGCATGAGATCGCGGGTTCTATCCAGTTACCCTATCCGCTGTAATAGAATCAACCGCGCCGCGTCGCAATCGTTTTCGGCTGTGGACCTGGAGATCGGCTCGGGTCCAGCGGTCGGCCAAGTCTAAACGGTCGCGTAGCAACTCGTCTTGGTAGCCGTGGGTTTTCAACTCTGATCAGAAAAGCGCATTCTTCGAGCGGATCACGAAAGCGAGCCGCTTCACCGCTGGAAGTGCGAAGTAGGGGGACACGAATCGCTGCATTTGTCGAGGCAAGCGGCGATTTTAGGGCTGGCGCCTCGCCCGTCTCGGCGCGCCGGGGGAGTTGGCTTCGAGTAGCTGACCAGTGGCGCTCGCGTCGCTCGCTTCGAGTGGCAAGCGGAGCGCTAGCCCGACAATTCGCCGTTGCACAGCGGTCACTGCGTGACGCCTGTTAACTTGGACGGAAATCTGCGGACGGATCTCCCTCCGCCCACCGTACCGGACCGTTCCCCACGGCACGGTTGCTTACACAATTTTTGATCTGCGTGATCAGCGCGTCTGCGGAAGCGGACCGAAACCTGCTCCCCCTTCCCACGACTCGGGGCGATTCCAACCCTGAGTGTTGTAACGCTGACTGGGCGGGACCGGAGTGTCATCCGTCGCACAACCGACCAACATCAGCAGCGGCAGAGTGAGGGTGATCAGGGCGAGAAAAAGCAGAGCGGTTCTCATCAATGCTTACTTGGTGTTCTCGAAAATAACTTTGTCGCCCGGAGTCACGCGGCCACCTTCGACCAGCGAACCTTCGACGATCTCTGCCATCAAGACCTCTTCCGAGATGTCGGTGATGCGCAGACGGGCGATGCGCTCGCCACTACGTTTCACCAGCAAGGATGCTTCAGGAGAAACTCCGAGAGCTTTGCCGACGTTGACCATAACAAAGCCCCACTCGCGATTGACTGCGATCACGGTGGCTTCAAGACCATTCAAAGCCACGTTTTTCGCATGGTCGACGCGTTCTTGTTGAAGCTCTTGCACGGCCTGCTCGGCAACCAGAGTGTCGTTTTGCTTGGTCTCAAGCTCAGCGATTGCCGACTGCAGTTCATTCTGACGATTGGCCAGCATGTCTTTCTGCATTTGAATGTTTTTCTCAAGTTCCTCGACGTTATCGACGTCGAGTTCCTTCACGACCAAGTCGATTTCCTTCTTCTTCACCTCAGCGGCTTCGATGTCTTTTTGAAGATTTGAAATCTGAGAATCCTGACGTTTGATCGCCTCGTTAGTCAGCGACAAGTCAGCACTGGTCTGATCCCGCGAGTCCTTAGCTGCCGATCGATCTTCGGTCGCCGTGACCAGACTGTCGTCCAATTCGCCTCGCGTCTTCTTGGCTTCGAGCAGCGATTCCTTAGCTTCCGCCAGCAATACCTTCTCGGTCTTCACATTTTTCATGTTCATGACGCCGAGGGTCGCCGCCCCCGCCATCGCCAAAATGGCCAAAGTCATTACAAGTTTCTTCATGGCTTCTTAATTCCCTTCAAATTTCTAACTCTACGTAAGTCGATCTATAGTCGCGGTCCGCGGCCTACTCTTTACTGTGCCTCCGGCTTCGGAGCAAACGGATCAGGCTCCGCCGTGGGAGGCGTTGCCGCACCGCCATCCATGGCACCACCATCAGCGGGAGCGTCCGGCTTTGGCGCAAAAGGATCAGGTTCAGCAGTTCCACCGTCCATGGCACCACCGCCAGCAGGAGCAGCCGGCGCAGCGTCAGGCTTGGGTGCAAACGGGTCGGGCTCAGCTGCACCGCCGTCCATGGCACCACCAGCCGGAGCGGGAGCTCCAAAAGGATCGGGATCGCCACCCGCACCCATGGGAGCAGCACCACCGCCAGCAGGCGGCAAAAGTCCAGCAGGATCAGCACCCTCGCCACCTGCAGTAGCACCACCCGCCGGGGGGGTAGCCGTCGGAGTGAGATCAGGAATCAATGTCGTGGACTTGGTCACCACGTCGCCATCCTGGATACTCTGTCCCGGCTGGAGCGAACCAGGGATAACTTCGGCAACTGCCTCGGCCGGTTCGACGGCCGTGACCAGAAGTTTACAAATCGGCTGGCCACGACGCAAAACGTCGAGCTGTGCTTTGTTGACCACTCCTTCGTTATCACCGGCAGCGATGACGACAAAGCCCCAGTTGTTAAACGCTTTCTTCACCGTTGTGGCAAACTCACCGCGGATGAGCCCCTTGTTACGGTCATCGGCGATTGCCTGCATCTCGGCACGCGCTGCATCGAGGCTTACGCGTCGCTCTTCTGCGGCAGAAACCTGACCTTTGGTGCCAGCAATGCCAATTTCCGCTTCTTGAATCTGGCTGGAACGCTCCGCCATTTCTTCTTTGAGCTTCTTGATGTTTGGAACCCTCTCCAAGAATTCTTCTGCTTTTTTAAGTGCATCGCCCGCCTTCTCCGACTCCATCGTCAGATTGGTCACTTGAAGAGCGCCGTTACTTTCCTTGAGCTTAGCCTGAGCCAATTCGGTCTTCAGCGATTCGGCTTCCGCCTTCAGCTTCTCCGCTTCTGCCTGCGCCAATTTAAGATCTACTTTTTTCTTTTCGATCTCGTCCTGCGCCTTCTTAACGTCCGCCTGATTTTGCTGACGATCCTCACGCGTTGCCTGTATGGCGTCTTTGTTCATGAAGCTGAACACTCCCGAACCGATCAGCACAACGGCCGAAATCATCAGTAATACTTTCCACATAGCTTTATTGGGGCTGAAAAAATAGAGGGAGAAACAGGGTCAATATCCAACGACGGTTCGCCGGATCAATATTGCAGCAGTTCGCAGACTAGCGACTCAGATGAATCAACTCAACTCAATTTTTCGAAGAATTGACACTATTATTAATTAGCACTGGCTGCCGAGCTTACTCAATGCCTTGAAAAAGCCCGTCGAATTGAATCAACTGGCCGTCCGTCCGGCATCGAAAGCCGCAGACCTCGACAACTCAGATTTGCAACTTTTGCCAGCATTGTCGATCCCTTTTTGCCTTCGCCGCGGTTCAGTGTATGATGCGCACCGTCAGGGGCTGCGGAATGGTGGCTTACGAATTCCGCCAGGGCCGGAAGGCAGCAACGGTAGTCTGTTCAACATTGCCGCAGTTCTCTGACACCTTTATTAAAGAGTAAAGCGCGGACAACTTCACTCCGTTGCCGCGCTCAGCGATTCGCCATTGCAGCCGCTGGCGCTACTTTTCGTGCCGCTCGATTGCCGGCAAGTCATCACGAGTTGCCGGAGCCTGATCGTCAGCCTTTTCGCTGGCAGAATCCATTCGCATCTTCACCGCCGCTTCGCTGTCCGGCACCACCGGCGGTTTCCCCTGCACCGGCAGATTCAGAAAATCATCCGCCGCCCCGCGGTATTTCTCCAAAAAGGGCTCCCCTGAGATTCGCCCCTGCGCCTGGTCAGCATACCCCGCGCCGGCAGCCAGCGCCGAGTAGTTGCGCATTTCAAAATGCAGATGGGCCAGGTAGCGACCGTCGCCCTTGCCAACCGTACCGATGATCTGCCCGCGCCTGACCTCGGCATCGACCGGTACTCGCATAGTATCCAAATGCCCGTAAAAACTCTGAATCAGTTCGCCATCGACCGGCGAGCGATGCAGCACCGCGATCACATTTCCCCAACCGTCCGATGCCCAACCTGCGAAACACACCCGCCCATCGGCGACTGCATGCACCGAATCCCCATGGTCCGAGTCCTGCCCGCCGATACCGTTTATGTCATCACCAAGATGGCGATTCATTAGAAAGCTCTGCGCATTATAAGTAAGCGCTGCGTGTTCACTGCCCATCGGCGCATCGAACCGCGTGGCCCGGGGCGAGATCACTTGATCAATCGGCCGAGCCAGCACAAATGCCGGATCGAACGGCGAGCGAACGTCGATCCCTAATGCGCTCAATTCCGCATCAGTTGCCGCCGCGAGCAGTGAAACCCGGGGCAATCGGGCGGTGTTGCGGTCGTCATAGTCAACCACCGAGCGATCCGGAAAAAACAGCACCAGCAGAACAAAGCCGACCAGCGCCACCAATAGAAAAATCGGCAACACATCGCGCAGCAATTCCCCCATGTGACGACGAAAGTCGAATTGCGGCGGTTCCTCCTGATCCAGATCCAAACGAGACATGACACGAACGGTGAACCGTCAGGTCCACTGCGCATACACTCGCCGCGATTCACAATTCTCAAATCGCAATTTCTCCGTCCTCTCCCGGCCTTGCACAATCGCCGCATGAGCATTACGTAGCGGCCTCGCCCGAACACTGCTTTGCAAGACGATTACAAAGTCCAACTCGAAATTTTCGAGGGTCCGCTCGACCTCCTGCTCTACCTCACCAAAAAGGATGAGGTGGACGTCCACGACATCTCGATCGACCGCATCACCAAGCAATATCTGAGCTACATGGACAGCTTCAGCTTGCTCAACATTTCCCTGGCAAGCGAGTTCATGGTCATGGCCGCCAATCTGATTTACATCAAAAGCCGGACCCTGTTGCCCAAACACCAGCAACCGCCCGAGGACGACGCCGAAGACGAAGATCCCCGCTGGGACTTGATTCGCCAACTGATCGAATACAAGAAATTCAAAGATGCCGCCGGCTTTTTGCAAAACCGCGCCGACCAACGGCAGGACTTTTTCGAAAATGTCCCTGAAAAGATCGAAGCCGAAGAGTCCGCGCAACGACCGCTCGCTGACGTCGGCATTTTCGACCTGATCCGCGCCTTTCAAAACGTTGTCCAGCGCTTCGACGAAAGCTCAGCCGTCGGCGAAATTTTTGATGATCGCTTCACCGTCAGTGACAAGATCGATCATCTGTTGAATACCGTTCCCGTCGGCGGCAACATTCGCTTCTCCTCACTCTTCGAAGGCGCCGGATCAAAAGGCGAAGTCATCGTCACTTTCCTTGCCGTGCTCGAACTGATGAAGCTCAATCATTTCAGCATTCAGCAGGACACACTGATGGGCGAAATCGAGTTGCATCGAAACGAGAATCTGTGACCATGGCAATTGCGCCCGCCGCCACACCGGTAGCCGGACACCGCCACTGATATATTTACCTCCATTCCATGGAACTGACCCAGATCGTCGAAGCCCTGATCTTCGCCGCCCCAGAGCCGCTGACCGCGAAAGAGATCGCGCGTACCGTGCGGAGGGCCACCGAGGAGAGCGTCGACCCTACCCTCGAGGAGCTCAAGAATGCTTCCGCAAAAGACGTCCAGACCGCCATCGACGAACTCAGCGAAACGTTCACCGCCACCGGACGCTCGCTGCAATTTGTTGAAACCGCCAACGGCTGGCGCCTTTATTCACGGCCCGAGTTCGCCTCCTACATCCGCGCCCTGCTGCCGGACACCCGGCCCGAGCGCCTCAGCCCGCCCGCGCTCGAAACACTCGCCATCATCGCCTACCGCCAGCCGATCACGAAAGCCAACATCGAAGCCGTCCGCGGCGTCAGCGTTGACGGCGTGCTACAAAAAGTCATCGATCGCGGCCTCGTCAAAATCGGCGGCCGCGCCGACCTACCTGGACGCCCCCTGCTCTACGAAACGTCTGACACCTTTCTCGATCACTTCGGCATCAAGCACCTCGACGACCTGCCCAACTCCGGCGAATTGCGCAACATTGCATTGCCCAGTGCCGAAGACAGCGCCAGCGAAGAGCAATTGACGCTCGCCGACGCCGCCAAGAAGGAAGGCAAAGTCGAAACCGACGATACCAACGAATCTTCTGCTGAAAGTTCCCAACCCGAGGAACCCTCCACCCCAGAGCCGGAAGCCGAAAGCCCCGAAGAAAATCCCGAAGCCACGTCAGGCAAGAGCGACCAGCCGGAGTCCCCGGAGCCCACTTCTAGCTCCTAGCTCCCAACTCCGCTCTCCTGAAAAGAAAATGACACTCGAGGAACTGCGCGAAAAAATCGACACCGTCGATACCGAACTGCTGCGCCTACTCAACGAACGCGCCGATTTGGTGCACGGCGTCGGCGAAATCAAACACGCCCAGGGACTCGAAATTTACGCACCCGAGCGCGAGGAAAAACTGCTCCAGGGACTGGTCGAAAAAAGCCAGGGACGACTTCCGGAAAAATCGATCCGCGCCATTTATCGCGAGATCATGTCCGCCGCGCTCGCCCTCGAACAGAACCTGAAAATCGCCTACCTCGGTCCCGAAGGGACCTGGACCCATCAGGCAGCAATGAGCAAATTTGGCGAGAGCGTCGGCTACGCCGCCGAAGCCACTGCCCGCGACGTCTTTGAAAAAGTCGCCGCAGCCGACGCCGACTACGGCGTCCTGCCCCTCGAAACGGCCGCCGAAGGAGCCGCCCATCACGTGCTCGATTTGTTTGTGGAATCGCCGTTGAAAATCTGCGCACAGATTCCCCTGCCGATCGAAATTTGCCTGATGGCCCGCAACGGACTCCAATCCGTCCGCCAGATCGCCGCCCACCCCGGCGTTGCCGCACAGAGCAGCAAATGGCTCCAACATCAGTGCCCTCCGCACACCGAACTCGTCGAAGTCTCCAGTACCGACAAAGCCGCCACCATGGCCGCCGAAGACACCGCCGTCGCCGCGCTAGGCACCCCGCTTGCCGCCCAACTCCACAAACTCAACGTCCTGCAGCGCAGCATCGAAGACGAAGCCTCCGTCGGCCGCTTCGTCGTGGTCGGAAGACAAGCCTGCCCCCGCACCGGCAACGACCGCACCGCCGTCATGGTTACCGACAAGGTCGTGCCAATGCCATGATTGAAACGCTCAAGATTCTCTCTGAACTGAAGATCGACGTCGGCCAGATCGGCACCCGCATGTCCGGCAGCAATGCCACCACAACCGGCGACGACCGTCGCTGTGCCTTTTTCTTCGAAGTCTCAGGGCACCTCAGCGATGCCGTACTGGTCACCGCAGTGAAAACCCTGCAGGAACATGGCAAAGGCGTCACGGTCCTCGGCAGCTACCCCGCCCTCTGGCAACCCGGCTGACAATGCACAGTTCGAAGCCGTCGCCGACACACGCTTGAAATTTAGGGCGAACGCTGGCTTACTACCACCATGGTAGAACCCGAGTCCAGCAGCGCCGCAAGCGGCGAAAACAATCAGCCCCAAGCCACACCCACAGCGGTCGCTTTTCTCGGGCCCGAAGGCAGCTTCTCGCACATCCTCACCCAACTGCACTTTCCCGATAGCGAGGTGACCCTCGCCCCGTGCAAGGACATCCCCAGTGTGTTCCAGCACGTTAGAGAAAATCCAGGCAGCATCGGCATCGTGCCGATTGAGAATTCGTCCGGAGGCATCATTACCCCGACCGTCGACTGCATTCTCGAAGACAGCTCCGCCTATCAGATCATCGAGGAAATGACCCTCAACGTCCGCCTCGCCCTGCTCGGTCGGCACGGCGGCGAAGTAAAACGCATCTACTCGCACTTCGCCCCCTTTCACCATTGCGGCGAATGGCTCGCCAAATACTATCCCGATGCCGAACAGATCGTCGCGGCCAGCACCTCGAGTTCCATCGAGACCGCCGCAGCCCAACCCGACGCCGCCGCCATCGGCCCGCGCGACAACGCAGCCCGCCAAGGTCTCGACGTGCTGCATTTCCCGATCGAAGCCGAAGTGCCGAACGTCACCCAATTCTTTGCCATCACTCGCGCTGGTCTCGACGTCTTGCCCAGCGAAGACTCCAAGACCAGTCTCGTCGTCATGCTCCCCGATTCCTCCGGCAGCCTCTGCGATTTCCTGACCCCCTTCGCCCGCGCCGAGGTCAACCTCAAGCGAATCGAGTCCCGTCCCATCCGTGGCCGCCCCAACACCTATCGCTTTTTCGTAGAAGTCGACGGCCACGCCAACTCTCCCAAAGTCCGCCAGGCACTCACCAATGCCGAAGCCGTCTCCGAAAGCATCCATAATATGGGCTCCTACCCCGCCAGCCGCCGCTATGAATCGTAGCCCTTATTCTTATTTTCCCTCCCGTGATCATGTGATCAGCATCAATAAGCGCATTTTATAGCAATCCATTCATCCGTTTCTTGGGGACAGTCCCTTTTTCGTTGCAGTGAAGTCGACTCTATGTCACCGTGTATCGCCTCTTGAGCTTACTGCTCACCTCCGCCCCGAAAATTATTGAGCACCTCATCAATGAGGCTTCCCCTTATTTTTCTGAATTTCTTCCACCGCTCACGTCCCACCTTCCTCTCCCTATGCGCCATCCCAGGCTTCTTCGCCGTGAATCAGTCGCAATTTATCACTGCGTCAGCCGCGTCGTCGACAAGCAGTTTTTCTTTGGCGAGGCCGAGAAAAACTACTTTTACCAATGGCTGCGTCGTTTGGAAACGTTTACTGGCGTGCAGGTAGTCACCTATTGCCTGATGTCGAACCACTTTCACCTATTAGTCCGAGTACCGCATAAGGAATCACAAGAACATCTCAGCGAGCGCCGCTTGCGTGAGCTCCTGCCGCTTCTCTATCACGGTCGCCAGCTTCTCGAGGTTCGCCAGGAGCTAGACCGCGCATCCGCGGCCGCCCAGTCAGGCAGCGACTCCTGGCTACGCGAAATGCTCACTCGCTATGATCGGCGGCGCCACGACTTGTCTTCTTTTCTGAAAGACCTGAAGCAAAGATTTACCCAATGGTTCAACGGACGGCATCAACGCTCCGGAACTCTTTGGGAAGCCAGATTCAAGAGCGTGCTAGTGCAGAATGGCGAGCTGGCGTTGCTGACCATGGCCGCTTATATCGACCTCAATCCGGTCCGGGCAGGCATCTGTGAAGATCCAAAGGAATATCAATGGTGCGGTTACGCCGAAGCCGTCGGCGGCCGAGGTGAGGGCCGCCGTCTGGCACGCAAAGGGCTGTGTGCGATCCTCCGACGCACTCATTTCGGCACCAACCGACAAATCACCTGGGCGAAAGTTGGGCCTCGCTACCGAGTGCTGCTTTACGTTCAGGGCGAGGAGCGCCACCCCGATCGACGATCAGGTTCCGCAATGCGCTACGGGCCGAGCCGCGCCACTGTCGAAGCTGAACTTGCCCGCGGCGGCAAGCTTTCTATCGCTGAGATCCTGCGCTGTCGCGTGCGATACTTTTGCGACGGAGACGCATTCGGCAGCACAGAATTTGTCGATCAAGTGTATGCCGACAACCCGATCCATTTTGGAAAAACTCGACAGTCGGGTGCCAGAAAAATGAACGGTGCAGAATGGGGCGAATTGAGAATCCTGCGAGATCTGCGCAAAAAAGTGTTCGGTTGAGCTGCCATCTTACCCGCACACGGCTCCACCAAGCCTTTCGTTGACGCCACGAGCGGTTCGCCGCTATGCTAGCAACAGGATTTCTATCCATATTCAGCCGTCCGGCCCATTCTCTCGAACGTCGAGCATCCATTGCCCCTCGATTCAACCACCCACCCAACGCATGCCTCTCGATCTCGATGTCCGCGAACGTTTCGACGCTTTCATTCGCAGAAAAGGCCTGCGCCGTACCGCACAGCGTGACGTCATTGTCGAAGCGGCATTTTCGACCGAGGACCACTTCACTGCGGAAGAGCTGTGGGAAATGGCCCGTCGTCTCGATCCGAACACGTCGCGGGCGACCGTTTACCGCACGCTTACCTTGCTTGAAGAAAGCGGCCTGCTACGCGAAATCGACCTCGGGCGAGATCAGAAAGTCTACGATCCAAATTTTCTCGATCATCCGAATCACAATCACCTGATCTGCATCGACTGTGGAAAAGTGGTCGAGTTTGAGGACGAACATATCGAGCTGCTCCACGATTGCATCACCCGCCGACTCGGCTTCCGCCCTTCGAAGAAAAGCATGCGCATCGAGGCTTGTTGCGATCAGTTGCGCAACAACGGCATGTGCGAAAACCTGATCGAAATGCGCTTGGGTAAGAAGAAAATCCCCGCCGATTCCCGTTGAACCCATGTCACGTGGTGGCTCACTGGCTCTGGCGCTTGTTGGTGGCACGCTCTGCCTGTTCGGCATCGTCGGAATGATGTTCGGCCTGCCGATCCTATTTTTCGGCCTGATTCTCTATGCCAAACGTCGACTCCGCCTCTAGTCGCTCCCATTCAGTCCGCTCTGCACTTGCACTTGCAAATCGCCTGATGGCTGGCTGATTGGCTGACCATGTGGAAAGGCCGTTTTCAAGTCGATACCTCCAACCTTGTTCAGCGCTACGGCGAGTCGATCTCGTTCGATTGGCGACTGTTCCCCTACGACGTCGAAGGATCGATCGCCCACGCCACCGCACTGAAGGCGGCGGGCATCATCACTGCTAAAGAGCTGCGCGAGATCAGCAAAGGTCTGCGCGAGATCCGCGACGATATCGCTGCCGGAAAATTCGAGTTCGACATGACGCTCGAGGACATCCACATGAACATCGAGTCGGCGCTGACCAAGCGCATCGGCGACGCTGGCGCCAAGCTGCACACCGCCCGCTCTCGTAACGACCAGGTGGCCCTCGATTCACGGCTTTACTGTCGCGCCGAGACCGAACACATTCTTAATCTGCTGCTCGATCTGCAACGCACGCTGGTAACCATCGCCGAAGCGCAGGGCCAAGCCGTAATCCCCGGCTACACTCACCTGCAGCGCGGCCAACCGGTGCTTTTTGGCCACCACCTGCTGGCCTACGTGGAAATGCTTGAGCGCGACATCGGTCGGCTGCGCGACGCCCACAAACGCCTCAACGTCATGCCACTCGGCTCCGGCGCGCTGGCCGGATCGACGATCATTCTCGACCGCAAGCTGGTCGCCGATCAACTCGGCTTTCCCGCCATTTCGCAAAACAGCATGGATGCCGTCAGCGACCGCGATTTCATCGCCGAGCTGCTGTTCGATTTCGCGCTGATCGGCATGCACCTATCGCGGCTCAGCGAGGACATCATCCTCTGGGCCTCCGCCGAGTTTGCCTTCATCGAGCTCAGCGACGCACACACCACCGGCTCAAGTTTGATGCCGCAGAAAAAAAATCCCGATGTCGCCGAGCTCACCCGTGGTAAAAGCGGACGCCTCTACGGCAATCTAATATCGCTGCTGACCACGCTCAAAGGTTTGCCAATGACCTACAATCGCGACCTGCAGGAGGACAAAGAACCGCTGTTTGATTCGGTCGAAACACTGAGCCTCGCGCTAGAAGTGTTCACCGAGATGGTTCGCGACATGCGCGTCAAGGCCGACAACACCACCGCCGCCGCCAGCGATCCCTTCCTGCTCGCCACTGATCTCGCCGACTACTTGGTGTGCGCCGGCGTTCCGTTTCGTTCCGCACACGAAATTATCGGTCAACTGACCGCGTTTTCGCTGAAGTCCGGCGTCGCCTTTCAGGACATCCCGCTGGAGAAATATCAGGAATTTTCCAAAGCCTTCAAAGCTGACGTTCACGCCGTGCTCGACGTCGACACGGCGCTCAAGGCCCGTAAAGCCATCGGCGCGCCCTCCCCCGCCAATGTTCGCAAGCAACTGAGCAAATGGCGGCGCAAACTCGACAAAGCCACCGCCCTGAAATAGATGAGCGATCGCAGCCGCGACAGCGTGCCCTTCGACGCCTACCAATCCGACGCCGGTGCCGCGCAGGGCTGGACCGTGAGTGATCGACAGACGCTGTTCGATCACGCCTACATCCGCATCGAGGAAGCGACATTTGCGACGCCGAACCGCGCCGACACCGTTCGCTGGACCATCGCCCGACGAAAGGCCGGGGTCGTCGTCGCACCGCGACTCGCCGACGGGCGGTTTCTGCTGATTCGTCAGGAGCGCTATCCGGTCGAACGCGTGCTTTGGGAATTTCCTGCCGGTCAGATCGACGACCTTGAAAATCAGGATGACGAAAGCACCGTGCGCGCCACCGGCCTGCGCGAACTGGTTGAGGAGTGCGGTCACGAACTCGCCGAGGGCGGTGAATTGCGCTCGCTCGGTTACTTTTTCAGCTCGCACGGTTTCACTGACGAGCACGCCTACCTGTTCCTCGCCAACCCAGTAACTATCAGCGACCAAGGACCTTCTCATGAGGCCAGTGAAAACATCCTCGAGACCCGTGCATTCAGCGTTACGGAGCTGAATGCCATGATCGCTGCCAACGAGATCGTTGACGCCAATACTCTGGCCGTTTTCGCCCGCCTGAACGCACTGGCTTTGATTTGAAACCCCTCTCGCCGTAAACGCGCAGGCTGTTATACGGATCTATTGCTCTGTCGGAAACCTGCGATAGATTTCCCGCTCGACAAAGCTTAGCCTCGCACGCCCCTGCCCCTTCCCTTGGGTGCGCCTTCTATTTCCTGACCCCGCTCGACCGATCCATGATCCTTCGACCTATATTTGAAAAACTGTTCAAGTTCCGCGAGACCGTGTCTCGTAAGAACACGTCACGCCCCGGTGCAGATGACGGCTTTGATCCGCACGAGAAACCTTTCCTCGATCATCTTGAGGATTTGCGCAAGACGTTGATGAAGATCTGCGCCGCGCTGGCGATCACGACGATTCTCGGCTTTGCATTTCACAAGCAGATCTTTCACGCCGTCATGTTGCCGCTGTCGCTGCCGCTGGCCGAGTTGAAGGACGATCAAGGAAACGTCATCGGACAACTCGTCCAGTTCATCCATTTCATCGTCCTCAGTCCGCCCGAGATTCTGGTACTATCGATCAAAGTCTCGTTCTTCGCTGGACTCATCGGCGCTTTTCCGCTGCTGGTGTTTTTCATCGGCGAGTTTGTGCTGCCCGGGCTCCGCCAGCAGGAAAAAAAGCTCGTTATCCCCGGTATCGGGATCGGTTTTGCGCTGTTCATCATCGGTGGCAGCTTCGCCTTTTTCTTCGCCGTTCCAATGGCAATGAAGTTTTTCTATGAGTTCGGCAGGGACCGCATCGGCTTCGTGCATCCCGATCTGACTGAGGAACGCACGTATGTACCGATCACTATCGCCGGGAGCGATAAAACCGTTTCCGCCGCCGACATCGCCAGTGGCGGAGTCGACTCCCTGACCGGCGACACCACAAGCCCGCCGGTCGTTGTCGTACCGACAGAAACCAAAGTCACACCGCTTCCTGACGATCTACGCGATGCCATCCGCGACTACTTGCTCGACCTGATCGTGGTCGAGCAGGGTTCCACTGTCAGCATCACCTACTTGGAGAATGCCGGTAAACTGGCGATCTCCACTGGCACGCGAGATAAGACCGAGTATCGCATCGGCGAATACATCAGCTTCGTCACTCGCTTGATTTTAGTGTTCGGCATCAGCTTTCAGTTGCCGGTTGTGGTCACGATTTTGGCCAAGCTGCAGCTGCTCACCGCGCGCGTGATGCGCTCCACTCGCTCCTTCGCCTGGGTGATTATCCTGGTGCTCGCCGCCATTTTCACACCGCCCGATGTGTTTACGCTCGCCCTGCTCGGCGGACCAATGATCCTTCTCTACGAGATCTGTATCTGGATTGCATGGGGTATCGAAAGAAAACGCGAGAAAGTGCGTCGCGAGGAAGAGATCTTCGAGCGCGATCGTCTCAGTGCGCTCTACTCAAAACCCGCCGATGAACTCAGCGAGAAGGAAAAAGCTGAGATGCACAAGCGTGAGATCGAGCAGTATGAGCGCGAGCACGCCCATCCCGACGATCATCATCATGATGAGCACGACGATCCCGAGAGTGAAAGTTTCGGCCACGACCCTCACTCGATCGGCTATGACCCGAGTCACGACGAAGGCTGGCATGATGACCACGGCCATCATCATGATCATGATGATCCGTATCATCAGCCTGATCACGACGACGACGCGCTCGATCCGCACCAGCTGCACGATCCTCACGAAAATGCTGAGGCGCACCGACCGGTCCAGGACTGGCCGGACGTCGACGAAGCCGGTGACCATTCGTTCGGTTCCGAGATCGAAAGCGATCACGTCGAACCCGCCGATAGCAGCGAGCCCTCCGGCAATGACGATAGCAGCGAGCCCGCCGGCAATGATAAAGATGAAGCCTCAGACGACAAAGCCGGCCACCAGGCCTGCGAGCCGACCGGTAGTATCGTCAATCCAAACGTCGCCACCCTCGAAGACTTGATGGCTCTGCCTGGCGTCGACGAAGAACTCGCCGATCACATTCTGCTCTATCGACCGTTCGACAATTTCGACGAACTACTCGAAGTCCCCGGCATGGATGAGCAATTGCTCAACGAGTTCATCGATCGGATCGTGTTAGAGTAACTTCAGTGTCAGCTGGCCATGGATAGTTATACGGCCGTTCAACCCGAATCGCTCGAATGGCGCCCCTCGAACATGATGAAAATCCCCAACGCGGATTTTCTTGAACGAACGGGCAGCAAAATGCTCGGTGCACGCTTGTGGAAGCTGCCTCCGCGAAGCGCGATGACCTTGCACCGGCATCACCGCATGGAGGAGTTTTACTTCGTCGTAAGTGGCACCGGGAAAATCCGCGTCGACGGCGTCACGACGACCCTCCGCCAACACGGCGGCATCCACGTCGCTCCCCAATCTCTCCGCCAAGTATTCAACGACACTGACGAAGACGTGCTTTGGCTGATCACGGGAGCTCCTGAGGCTGAACTCACCCCCGAACAAGAGGGTGACCTTTCGATTTTTTACCCCCAAGACCCGAAGCAGCTTCCGGTGGAACTCGATGGAGTCACCTGGCCACCTGAAAAAGACTAGCGGCTGCCTTCAGCT
>JBBKXR010000344.1:0-3075 GCA_037969585.1 Verrucomicrobiales bacterium | reverse complement strand
CGGGGATTTCGTTTAAGGATGAATATGGACGTCGGCTCGACTTCCATGCGCTGCGCCACACAGCAAACACGCGGATGGGACTGAATGGCGTTCCTTTAGTTCTTGCGCAAAGGCAAATGCGGCACAGCGACTCCAAGCTGACTGCAGGGCGTTATATGGACGCTTCCATGTTGTCGATTGCGGAAGCGGTGGGAAAAGTGCCAGGTTTCCTAAAAGCGCCCGATTCAATCGAGGGGTCACACGTAGTGTCACACGAATTGGTCTCAAACAGTCTTTCGCTGTCACATGCTGACACAGACCGGCAATCTGAAACATCAACAGAACCCGCTGAACTTGGGGTAGTTGGGCTAGGTTTGGCACCCCCTGTCGCACCCTGTCACAACGCCAAAAATGGCTCCTCCGGTAGGATTCGAACCTACGACCTAGTGATTAACAGTCACCCGCTCTACCGCTGAGCTACAGAGGAATCTAAAACGCGACAGGCAGCGCGATGACTGCTGACGCCTCGCGATCTGCGAGGCGTGAAACTTCCGCAAAGTCGACCATGTTGCAAGCAAAAATTGCCAGCGATGTCGCCCTGGCGATGCGCTAGTAAGCGCGACCACTTTCCGCGGCCGGATCGTCCTTGAAAAAGCGCTCGGCGCGGGCACGCAGATCGTCGTAGAAAGTACCGGCCATATCTTCGAGCATGGCGACTTTCTCCTTGGAGAACGCACCACCAGCTTCGGCCTGTTCTTTTTGCGCGATGAGGCGCTTCTGGAACTGCTGCTCCATCTCGAACAGGGCATCGAGGAACTCGACAGTGGCCCGCGACCGCTCGACGCCGTGAATCAGCACCCGCTCGAGCGGTTTGTGTTGGGTGAGCGTGGTCAGGCGCCCTTCGTTGAGGGTCATCGCGTACTCGCGGTAATTGCGGATGAACGATTCGCGATCGGTATCGAAGCGCACTTCGTCGCGATCCATGAGCGTATCGTAGGGACCTGGTTTGGTGAAAAATTTCACCAGCAAAGGCATCGTATCGACCAGCATGAACAACAGAGTCAGCACGACGTAAGCACCGAGCGCGAACTTGCCGCCCTCGTCACCTTTTTCAAAAAGCGCGTGCAGAGCCAACGACTGAGTTAGCAGATCGCGACGCGGCTCGATGGCCAGTGCTTCGACGCGACTGCGCTCGTCTTCCTGCATATTGGCGAGTTGGGTCTGCGCCAGCTTGAGTTCTTCGAGCTTGGAATCCATCTGCTTGGCCATCGCTCCCCGCAGCACGTCCTGCTGGGCGACAAAGCCATCGGCCTGCTGCTGCTGAACCTGTCGAGTCAAACCGAGCACGCGCTGCTCCTCTTCCTGACGGAGGCGCTCTTCTTCGCTGAGTCTGCCTTCAAAATCGACCAGCAGATTCGCCTCGATGGCGTCCGCTTCACTGCGCAGCCGATTGATATCTGCGGTCAAAAACTCCAACTGTCCGGCGAGGCGCTTGGCTTCATCACGACGCCACGACAACTGATCGTCACGAATGCTTTTGGCGCGCGGCCCGAGACCGATGATGCCACTGCGCTGGCCGTTGACCTCACGCTCGAACTCTTTTTGCCAGTGGTCCGACTCGATCGCCAGGGTAGCGGATTTCTCCTTATCACCGGCGAATTCGGCTTCGTAAGTGGCGACCTTTTCGTCGTAGGGTTTGCGCGCCTCAGTGACCGCTGCTTTCAATTCCACCACTCGAGGATCGGTCGGATCCAGACGATCGAGTGCGGTCTCGCCTTCGTTGAGCTCCATCGCCGCTGCGGCGATAAACTTGGCTTCGAAGCTCTCATTCCAATCGTCACGCTGCTTGGTCACTTCTGCTTCAAGAGCGACGATATTTTCTCTGACGGGCACCCGCTCGGCCTCAGCCGTCGCTTTGGCCTCAACCAACTCGACCTGACGGTCGCGCTCGATCTCGGCGTGAATCGTGTCCTTAAAAATCAGCAAGGTCATCGGGTGAGCGATGGTGATGCCCATTAAGATAGCGACCACGAAACGCAGAACGAACTGGCCTAACTTCTTGTGCGCCGGAGCAAAAGCCCGATAGCTGGCGAGAAGCGCCCGGTCGACCGAGAGAATGATAAACGCCCAGACCAAAGACACGGCACCGATGATTCGCCAGTTATCCGTCAGCGTCGACAGCGCGTAGGCGGACGCAATCGCCGCAAATACACAGGGCACCAGCACCGTCGCACCAAAGGCAACATACTTGCGCTGCTCCCAGCTCGGACAAGATTCGAGTTCCTCAGAGCCGGCTCCCGAGAGCCAGAAGAATGTATTGCGAATTGATTTCATGCAGTTAGTGGCTGGGCGGTGGCGAGGTTGGCGAGACGCGGACGAACGGAACTCTTAAACTTTGATTAAATAATGCGCTTGGCGTTCAATCGAAGTCGAACATTTTTTTGGCAGCCGCTGGCGCTGCCAATGGGGTTTAGATTCCTTTTCCTGCGAACTGTTCGGTCTTTTCTGAGAAAAATCTGCTTTCCTTCCCGATCGTGAGGCGGTTGGCTGTTTGCCGAAGCCTATTGCCAATCACCTTACCCTCTTAGTTCATCCCCATGCGCCAAATCAGCAAGTCCCCTCTTCGTCTATTTCTACCGGTTATCTTCGGCTGTATCGCAGCCTCGGCGGCAATCAGCAGTGCGGCGGCCGATCGCCCCAACCTGGTGATGATCATCGCCGACGACATGGCCTGGGACGATTGCGGAGCTTACGGCAACGCGAACATCCGCACGCCGAACATCGATCAGTTAGCGAAAGACGGCATGCTTTTTGAAAAGGCCTTCCTCACGGTCAGTTCGTGCAGCCCGAGTCGAGCCAGCATCATCACTGGACAGTATCCGACCAACACCGACGCCGACGAGCTCCACTGGCCGCTTCCGGCAGAGCAGATCACCTTCGTCGAAAAGCTCAAAGCCTCCGGCTATTGGACCGCCGCCGCCGGCAAATGGCATCTCGGCGACGCCGTGCGCGATCGCTTTGATGAAATTCGCGAAGTCGATACCTCCGGCTTTCAGTTACCCACCGGCGAGGCTGGAAAAGCCGGCAAATTCGTAG
>JBBKXR010000343.1:0-11012 GCA_037969585.1 Verrucomicrobiales bacterium | reverse complement strand
AATTATTGGCTGTGCCTGCTCTCGATGGGTTTCGTGGAAAAGGTGCTCAGGTCCGTCATCGCCTGGCTGCGCTGGAAGTGGACGATGCGCCGGTTGGATTCGTTCTCGTTTGAGCGGTCGTAGCCTTGTTGTAGAGGCAGACACTCGGGGGAAAACCACACGATCGTGGTTCGCTGTCACCTGACAAGGTACAATCAGAGTCGCAATGGTCCAACGTTTAACACTCACGTTTCGTGAGCCGTTTCCCGCAGCGGCACGACAAGAATGTCGTGCTTCCTTGGCACCGCTTGCCTAAGCATCGACGATTGCTTCGGAAGTCGACTATTCATAACTGCGGTGGTAGTTTGCACGACGATGACAACGCAATATCTCACAGACGAAGCGGGCCAGAAAGTGGCGGTTGTGATTCCTATTGCTGAATTTGAGGCTCTGATGGAGGATGTCGCAGACCTTGCCGCAGCTGCCGAACGTAGGGACGACGAACGGATTTCGGTGCTGGACCTAAAAAAACAACTGATTGCAGATGGCCTCATTCCAGGTTGAGATCGCAAGATCCGCCGAGAGGGATCTGCGCAAAATTGATCGGAAATGGGTTCCGAGAATTTTCTCAGCGATACAAGAACTAGGAACTGATCCTCGCCCGGCGGGATGCAAAAAAACTCGTAGGTTCCGAATTGACTTACCGGATTAGGATTTCGGACTATCGAGTAATCTACGAAGTTAACGACGCCACGGTCAGCGTTCTTGTCGTCCGAATTCGACATCGAAAAGACGTCTATCGATAGCTGGACAATCGTTCGCAATAACGTCGGCGCGATCTCAATATAAGAGTCCATTCAGAAACCGTTAGTCCGCTAAGAATGCGCATTACCGTCACAATCTTGATCGCTCTTTTTTCGGGCGGATGCGCTCACCGGAAAGATCATGTTTTGTTGGAACCAGCAGCCCCTTCTGCACCTGCAGCATACTCATAATTTTTTGGCGATAAGCTATATATACGGGAGTGGGCGGATTTTCGTGCCTACCGGGATGCCGCTGTCGAAGCTGAAAAGGGATTGAATTGGGATGGGCAACGTGCGGTCGCTGGACAATCGCTAGCGATCTATTTGAGCGAGGGTTCGCGCCTCGAGAACACAACAGCTCATCCTCAAAAATTTGAATTATGGTTGCAGATTCCGGCAGACCTTGCCATTGATCATCCATACGAGCTAAAGAGGGCTTCGAATCTTCGAAGTATTTCGCGAAGTCAAAAGTGGACGTCGTCAAAATTAGACGATGCGGACTTCAGTGTCCTGAAAGATGGTGAGATGACACTGTCCGGGATGCAAGGTTCTGCGCTAGTCGGACTGAGAGGGGCTCGCCGCCACCTTGCGACTATAACTTTGAGGTCAATTTTGCCGTCGAATATTGTCTTTCACCTGAAAGGGCAGCTTCCAGTGGAAGAGTTTATGCCTGGAAATGTCGCGCACTATTTCGTTCGGGTGGACCAAATCTACGAGGCGAAAATTCTACCGGTTGAAGGTTAGTAAAGGGGTGGCTCTGATCTTTAAAAGAGAGAGGGCTGGCTGACGGGTTGATCATCTTCTTCCTCATTCCCGACACGATCATAACATTCCCACAAGGCTTCGCGCAGGTTGCCTTTGTGTCGGCTTAGTAGCGCGGCGGTCTCGGAGTTGCTGAGGTTTTCGGAAGACAGCGCTTTGACCAAATAAGCGAGGAGATCGGGCGAGGCGGAAGTGTTTAACAGCATCGGCCAGCGTGCTTGGCGATGTTGGGTGCTGATGACTTTTTGTTGGCTGACCATTCGTCGGAATTTTCGCCAGTTTGTCCAACCTAGCCGCTCGGCTCCGTCGAGAAAAATGACTGAACCGGCATCGGAGGCTATTTGAAGGCGTTGCCAATCTTCGGGGCTCAACGACGGGCGCTCATCGTTGAGAAAGAAGTGGGCGGTGGGGCGATCTAGTCGCTTCTCAAAAGCGCGCAGGAAGAAGGTTTTTCCTGAACCGTGCGGACCGACGATGGCGGCGCGGTGATTGAGTTTTTGCCAGCGGTCGAATATTTCTGGCCAGTTGGTGCCGCACCACTGGGGATCGAATTCGATCTCGCGCTCGATCCGGTCGTTAGCGAAGGGATTGTCGCGAGCTCTGGTCATTTGTCACGAGTCGTTGCCGATCTGCAGGGCGGGCTTTTTGCCGCCGAGGTATTTTTCGGCGTTGTCTTTGGCGTGAGCGTAGAGATCGATTTCGGTTCCGGTCGGCGAGAGGTGAAGTTCAACACGTTCGCTGAGCTCGTCGCCATCAGCTTCGATGACCAGTTCCAGTGCCCAGAGTAGGGACACCAATTTTCCGGAAAATGAGGGTGGCCCGGCGGGGAGTTGAAATTCGAACTCGCGCCGGTCGCCGCTGCCAGGTGCATCGAACTCGCGGATGTCGATGATTTCCAAGTCGCGTGTGCCTTTTCCCGAGGTGTAGTGGAACAGTCGCAGTTCGGCGCTTTGCGGTGGGCTGAAGAGTCCAGTCCACTCAACGTTGCCGCGCAGTCGATCATTTGGAACGAAGGCGCGGTTGTCGAGTTCGGTATTAATCGTCAGGGTTGGCATGGCGGCGGCTGGGAGGGATCCTGTGAGCGGACTAGATGGCGTGGCGGACGGTGATCACGTAGCGATCCTGCAAGTCGGGGCTGAGCGGAATCTCACCCTCCACTTTGATGCTCCATTCGATCTCATTATTGCCAAGCTTGAGACTGGGACAGAGGTCGAGGGGAAGAGTCATGCGTCCTTCGCCCTGAATGAGGTCAATGCCCTGCCGGTCGACGATGGCGATTTCGCGTCGGTAGAAGGTCTTGCTATCGGTGCGGGTGTTGGTGCCTTGTCGGTAGGTGGCTTTTTCGTGTCCGGACAGCGTCAGGCGCAAATTTTTCAATCGACCGCTGCTGCCGCGGAGTCGCCACGATACGCTGAATTCCTCGCCAAGAATCGGTGAGCCGGGGCTGACCGTGACCACGGGCTTGGGAGTGAACAGGGCGAAGAAGGTATAGAAGACGGCGACGATGAGCCCTAGTCCAATAAGCACGAAGGGGATCATGAAGATAGTCGTGAACCACTCGGGCGAGCCGGCGCGGAAGCTCTTTATAACCTGCCAGAGGAAGACGCTGACGATTCCGTTCCAGAACAGGGTGATAGCCAGGGCGATGAAGAATCCCGCGCGACGCTTGCCTCCGGGTAAAAATTCGATCGGCTGGTTGGGGTTCTCACTGTCGAGATCGGGATATCCTGTCGGCGATGTTGCTGAGAAGCGACCCACTTGCGTTGCTGCCTTGTTGCTTTTTTTGCGCATGGCAATCAGACCACCGATGCCGATCAGGGATAGGATCAAGGGGATCAGGCCGAGGAGAATACCGAAACCGAGGTCGCGTTTGAGAACGGCTTCGAGGGGCTGCTCGGGGTTGACGTAGCAGGTCTGCGTCGAACCGCGTGGGTACAGTTTGGTGATCGCTTTTTTCGAATCGCGGCCGCTCGACGAACCGCCGATGAAGCTGTAGCGATTCGAGCGGTGGCTTTGTCCTTCGAATTCGTATTCGTAGAAAATGTCGACGCTGTAGGTATCGCTGTCGTCACCTTCGTGGGTCAGGACGCGGCTCCAGATGATTTTGCACGGCGTTTCCGGCCAGTTCTTGGCGGCGGTCGATTTGCCGATCGGTTTGACGATGAGAGGACCGGTCAGGCCGAGGCCGACCAGCAGCAGCACGGTGAATATCACAATGCCGACGACGCGACCTGAGCGACCGTCTTTTTTTGCCTTCGTGGACAAGCCGCCAGTGATCGCCGGGTCTTTCTTTTTTTTGCCTTCGACAATCGTGAAGTAGACCACGCCGACGCCGATTCCAATGAACGGCAGGGGAAACAGCAGCCACAGCGAGAGTAGAAAAATATTCCGCCGTTTGAGGATGGCGCTGGTCGGCGCATCGGGATCGACGTAGGCAGCGGTAGGCGCGCGGTCAGTGCCACTGAGTAACCGCTCGCGATCGATGGCGAGATCGGTGTAATCGTCGTGTTTGTCCTCTTCGAGCGTCAGCTTGGTGCCTTCGTAATGAGTGCCGTCGACGGCGTAGCGATAGCGAACGTCGAGGGAGAAGGGGGAATCTTCGTCGGACTGATCGACTTTGATTTCGCAGGAAAGAATCTCGCACGGTGTCTCGTCCCAGAAATAGGTATCGAGGTTTTCGACGAACATCTTGCCGATGAAGAATGCCGCGGCGAGACCGGCGCCTCCGAATATCAATCCAAAGATGATGGCGCAGCCGGCGCCGCCTTCCTTCTTCTTCCCGCTTACTGGACGATTGTCGTCCGAACCGGATTGGTTCGAGTTGCCTTTTTTGAATCTGAAAGCCATGCGTGCGGTGAAGCGGAAAGGAAAGTGAGGTCCAGCTATTCCGCTACGGTTCTGAAATCGTTGCTGAGCTTGAGTGGGATTGCGTGTTCGGCTTTGCGATCGAGTTCATCAAGCGTAAAACGAACCGCCATGATGTAAGGTTCTTCGTGAGCGGTCCAGTGGCCGTAAGTGACGGTAACGAAGGTGCCATCGGGGAGAATTTCAACTCCGGGGTAGGTGGTGTCGTGACCTTTGTGATTATCCATCAGGCGCAGGACGTACTGGCCGGGGGTGCCCTCGGCGATGTCTTGGTAATGACCGACCCAGCCGGCCCAGTCACCGGCGTTAGGCATCGGGCCTTCGATTTCGCCGCTGCCGCGCACGCCTTTGTTGCCGGGTGTGATGCCGCGGAAAGAAATGAACAGGCGGCCGTCGGGGCCGTATTGGCCGGTGTGGCGATCGCCGCTCAGAGTGATCGGCAGTTCGCGTGGCTCGCTCCAGGTCTTGCCTTCGTCGTCGGAGAAAATGACGTGGCTGTTTTTGCGGCGGGAATTTTCGCGCAGCAGGACGGCGAGTTGTTTGCCGTCAGGTGAGCGGATTATGCCGGGTTCGCAGAGATGGAGATCCGAGGAGGCGTAGATTCTTTCCGGCTGTCCCCAGGTGAGCCCGCCGTCGGTTGAGCGGCATTGAAAGAGGGTAAATACGATCGGCTTTTCCTGCTTTGAATCTTCGCGCAGGAAACGACCGTCATCGTGAAAAAGCGTCAGGTAGTGTCCGGGCGCGGTCTTTTGCTCGATCAAACAACCCATGGCGACGATGCCGCCAAAGTCGCCGATCGGTTCGAGCTCGGACCAGGTGCCGCCGTCATCTTCGCTGACGGCGATGCGGATCGGGTAGAGGCCGGAGAACATGATCAGGCGCTTTTTGCCATCGGCATCGGCGACTCGGAACAGGGTTGGCACTTCGCGCGAGGTCGACCATGAGGCGGGCGTCGGCAGGCGGTCTGACCAAGTCACGCCGCCGTCAGTGGAGCGTTTATAGACGATGCCGCCCTTACCATGGCCTTTGGGATATACGGTGAGCATGGTTTTTCCATCGTCGAGCAGCACCGTGGTCGGGTGGCCGAGGTATTGGCCGTACTCGTGGTCGACGACGGTTTGGCGGTAATGATCGTCGGCAAGATCGATGAAGCTCGGAGCGATCGTGTCCTGAGCGACGCTGTTGGCGCTAAAAATGCCGACAAAAGCAGTAATGGCGGGCAGTAAGAGGCGGCTAAGGCGGCTGGGAAGATGTGAAATTTTCATAAATAGTGACCGGTTCAATTGTCTTAAGTGGAAAAGTAACGCGTTAGGATGTCACAGAATCGCGACTGGCGAAAACTATCTAGAGAGGTTTCTGTGATAGAAATCGGAACCCGGCGTCGCTCCCTTGGGTGGGCCGAACGAAACCATGAAGGATACTGAGGCCATTGCGCTACCTGCGCTGCGACCACCGGAAAGGCGGGGTGCGCGTGTGCCCATCTGGCTGTGGGCAGTGGTTGTGCCGCTGGTGTTTGCGCTCGGGTTTGTCGCTAGTTGGTGGTTTCTGCGTGGTGACGATGACGGCAGCGCGGAAAATTCTGCCGGGGCAGTCGTCGCAGTGGCCGAGCCGGTTCCAGGTGAAGATGCGGCGCCATCCAGCGAGGTCGACATCACTAAGATTCCTGACTTGCTGTCGACGGCGCGTCTGGCGATGGCTGACGAAGATTGGGTTGTGGCTGAAACGCATTACGAACAGGTTTTAGAAATCGATCCGAGTAATAACGAAGCGCAGGCGACTTTACCGAAAATCGCCGATCGTCTGGAGGCGCAACGCGGCACGCTGCAGGTCGATGTTCAGCCCGCCGGAGCGACGGTTACTTTGGCAGGCGAATCGGTAACTCAGGCCGACGGCAAGTCAGTGACATTTGACGCGGTTCCGGTTGGCAGTCACGAATTGGAAATCACGCTTGCGGGTTACGAGTCAGTGCTCAAACAGGTGGTGATCAAACACGGTGAGGTGTTCGAGTTGGATCCGGTGATGCTCGAGAAAAGTGCTGGCTCGCTGAAGGTGTCGAGTCAACCGGCCGGGGTAAATTACCTGGTGCGCCGTCTCAGTGATGATGCCGCAGAGGGTGACAGTGCGGCGAGCAACGGTGATGTCGTGGTGCGCGGCACAACGCCGGCGGAGATGCCCGAATTGTCGGTGGGCCGCTATGAGATAGCGATGACGCAAAAAGGCTGGCCGGAGCATCGCGAAGTGGTGACGGTGCGTAACAATCGCGAGACTAACGTGTCGCATGTGTTTGCCCAGGGTGGCCTGCAAATTATCAGTGACCCAAGTGATGCCCAGGTATGGATGCGCGATTTCGACGCGCCGCCCAGCGCGAGCCCGAAGAGTGGAAAACTGTTGGGCAATACGCCGCTGAGCTTGACCGACGTGCCTAGTGGCAAGCATCGGCTGGTATTGAGCTATGAAGATTGGCGACCGATTCAGCGAACCGTCGAAGTCATGGCGGGCGAAGAAGTGAAGCTCGAATTTGCGTGGAAGCGCGGGTTGGTAAATTTCGTCAGCGATCCCCCGGGTGCGGAAGTTTATATGCGCGGCGAACGAGTCGGAACGCTCGAGGACCGGACGCCTTTTCAGTGGGAATTTCCGGAAGGCGATTATCCCTTTCGCGCTGTGTTGCCCAAAAGTGAGCTCGATGGCGTCAGTGTCGACTGGTCGGTGCGGGCGGACGTCGACAACGAAGCACGATTTGCATTCGGCTACGGCTCAGTTTCGATCCTGACCGATCCACCAGGAGCTACGGTGTTAGCCAACAATGATCCGGTCGGCACCACACCTTTTGTCGAACCTTTAGTCAAACCGGGGCAATACGGCTACAGCTTGCGCATGGACAAGTATGCTTCGACCGCAGTGTCCGGCGAGGTCGTGCCGGGGCAGGAGCTGTCTTTTAATGTGAAGCTCAAGTTCGATCCAAATCCGGAGCCGGGGCAGGACTTCACCAATGGCGCGGGTATGAAGATGCGCTGGATCGATGGCCTGCGAGGCTGGGTCGCCGTTTACGAGACCGACCAGAAAGCTTACGAGTCGGTGATGCTGCAAAACCCGAGCTATTTCCGAGCGCCGGACAAGCCGGTCGATTCGGTCTCGCATGGTGCTGCGGTGAAATTTTGTGAGAAGCTGACCGCTGCGGAATTCGCCAAGCGCAAGTTGCCCGGCAAGTATCAGTATCGCCTGCCGAACGACGAGGAATGGAGTTACTTCGCTGCCGACGCCGGTTTGGAAGACGCGATCACCAGTCGCGGCATGCGACGCAGCGGATCTGAACCGATTGGTGCCAGCAATCCTAACAAATTTGGCCTTCACGATGTGCGTGGCAACGTTTGGGAATGGTGCGAAGACTGGTATTCGACCGCTATTCTGAATCGCATGAGTCGCGCTGATCTGGTCGGTAATCCATCGCTGGCGGCGACCGAGCACAAGTTCGTGCGCGGTGGTTCGTGGAGTCGCGGACAGGATTTCGAACTGTCTGTCGATTGGCGTTCGCCGATGAAACCGAGCAACGGCGAACAGGCAGATGTCGGCTTTCGCGTTGTGCTGATGCCAGGCGGCTGAACAAAGGGTCAAACGATCGCTCGATCGCTCGATCGCTCGAGCGGTGGGAAATGTTTTTGGCCTTTTTTAGACGAAATTGGCAGGTGGGTTCGCTTTAGACAGTGAACCGCCGTTGTATGCCGACTTCAGATCCAAACTCGTCATCGTCAAATGATGACCCCTTGCCGCCGCTCGATCCGGAAATGCTGGATCTTGAGCGTCGCCTTGGAGATCTGGTCCCCGCAGCCCCGCGATCAGGATGGATCAACGCGGCGATCGACAGCCGCAGTGATGGTCTCGCATCGGATGGCGAAACCGCTATCGAAGGCAGCGGACAGCGAGGCTGGTTGAAGTTCGCGCCGCTGGGCATCGCCGCAGTGGTGATGATCACAGGTGGTCTTTTGGTATCGAGATTGGACCGGTCGTCGACGGCGAACAGTGAAGTCTTTGCCGCGGCTCCGGAAGTCGCTGCCACTGAGAGTCAGTTGGTAACGGTCTCGTTAGAAAATTCGCTGCGCGAAACCGAGCCTGATGAAGTGGTTGAAGTCGAAGGCTACGGATTGATGCGACCGGTGATGTTGCATTTCGAAACGGCTCAATGCTGGCTTGATCCCGAGACTGAGACCAGTGTTCAGGTGATTCGACCCTGGCGGGAGTTGGTGTTTTATCCGGTCAACACCTACTGAGCCAAAGCCCTTTTTTTAGAACGATCGCAGCCCTAACCTATCCAATCCCCGCAGATTCATGAAAAATTCCAATCCTCGTTCCCGTCGGTTTTTGACGATACTGTGCCTTTCAGTTGCGTTCACGATCGCCGTTGTTGAACCACGCATCTCGGTCGCCCAAACGGCTGCAACTGAACCAGCCAAACCATCCAAAGCTGATAGCAAAAAGGCCGAACGCATAAAGCCGACGAGGGCGACACCACCTGCTCAGCCGATTGCAAAACGTGCGCCGAAATACACACACGCGGAGAACAGATCGTCGGAGTTGAACATGCGCGCCTGGCTGGGAGTCGAGCCGGTAGAGATCGATGAGGCGGTGCGTGATTATCTCGAACTGACTGAGGGGTTTGGTGTGGCGATTCATCATGTGGTCAGCGGCAGTCCGGCGGAGAAGGCGGGGCTGCAGGAAAAAGACATCCTGCTGCGTCTCGATGACCAGCTGTTGACCACGCCACGCCATCTGCAAGTACTGGTAGCAACTTACCAGAAAGGCGATGTCATCGAGCTGGCGATCCTGCGCAAGGGCAAGGAATCGGTGTTGAAGGCGACACTTGATGAAAATGAATTGCCACCACTGTCGATGTTGCCTGAAGAGCCTGCTCAATTTGATATTATCGATCCCTCGATTCCGAACGTTGAGCCGATGCTGCAAACAGGAGTGCCTATGTTGGTGCTGCCCGACGGTGGCGTTCCGCGAATCGCACGACTCGGACAGGACGAGTTGCAGCAGCGCATCGCTACCTATCGATCCGAAATGCAGGCGTGGATGAAACTACCCTCATCGACACGCGGGCCGTCGCCAACATTAGATTTGCAGAGCCCAAAAGCTGCGGCGAAAAATGCCAGGCCGGCAACTGCTCAGGCTCCAAACGGTGAAGCAGGGGAAAAGAAGAACAAGGTTGAGATCAATGCCGGTGGGGTAAAAATCACGGGTGCGCCTTCGATCACGATCGGTCACGGGGCTTCGATCCGTGCCGGCGGTGGGGTGGTGAAAATCAACAACGCCAACGGCTCAGTATCGGTGAAGACGGTCGATGAAAAACCAGTCATCGAGATTCGTAACGGCGCTGGGAAGTTGATTCACAGCGGTCCATACGAGCGCAGTGATGACATGATCGAGAAGTTGCCGGAGGATGCCCAAGCGGTGCTGAAAGAAATGAATCTTAGCAACCTGAGCCTGCTCAACATTCAAGTTGGCGGACAGTAAGCGGTTGTTCAGTTAAGTCTGAGCTGTCGCGTAGCGACCAGTCTTGGTCTTGGTCGCCGTGGGTTTTCAACCCGCGGCCCCTGTATGGCGCAGATTCCTGCGTCGCGTAGCGACGCTATTCCCGTAGATAATCTTACCGGGGATGAATCTCCCGCCTAACCAGAACGGTCCCTACGGGGCGGTGCTATTCGGTTGGTATTACTTTTGCACGGACGCCAATCGGGCACGCAATGCATCGAGCCCGTAGCGGTAGCGCGAGGCGGCAGTGTTCGACGAAACGTCGAGCGTCTCGCCGATTTGGGCGAAGGTCAGCTCGCCCCAAACTTTCAGCGTGATGACTTCGCGAAATTTTTCGGGAACAGCGGCGAGGGCAACTTGCAGTTCGCGCGAGGCATCGTCGTCCGGCAGTTCAAACCACGCGACGTGTTCGCCGCGGCTGATCACGGCAAGCTGAAAATCGGAGTCGCGTTTGGTGCGCCGATCGGTGTTGCGTCCGAGATCGATAGCGCAGCGCCGAATGTTGGTGAATATAAGGCCGCGCAGATTTTCGGGGTCGTCAGCTTCGGGGGAGCTTCGCCAGGTTTTGAGCAGGGCATTTTGAAGAACGTCTTCGGCGTCGGCTTCACTGCGGCTCAACTGTCGGGCATAGAGCATGAGTCGGGATCCGTGGATCTCGAGCCAGGTTCGCCATATCGCGTCATCGGCCATGTCAGAGGGGCACCGAACAGGGTGACTGACTCTAACAGCGTCCACCAACTCGGGTTTCGTCTAAAGAATGTAAACGATTCGTTCAACGATTCGCATCAACTTCGCACAACCGGGCGACGTTAGGAAATCAAACTGTGATCCGGATCCTGTGTTGCCTTCGCCAGGCGTTGTCGGGTCGAGTCGTAAGGGAGTCTCGAGCGATCGCAGCAGCGATCGCTTCTTGATGTCGATCCCGACGATTCTCCGGTGAGGACTATCCGGGTTTTTTGGGGATCGGCAGGGGCTTTCTCGGGGCGTTGGGATCGCCGGGAGTATTCAGCTTAATAGTCGGTGCCGGTGGTTTTCCGGGTGCAGGCGGGATGGCGGGTTTGACGCCTCCGACCG
>JBBKXR010000342.1:0-20534 GCA_037969585.1 Verrucomicrobiales bacterium | reverse complement strand
CAGCGATCCATCTTAAGTTTTAAAAATCCTATGAAGATTAAACCTACTTCAAAAAGTCTCGCCAAGAATAGCGGGCAGTCGAAGGCGACTTCACCACAGCGTAGGCGATGCCTCGGTTTCACCCTGCCGGAACTTCTGGTCGCGATGACGGTGTTGTCGATTCTGTTGTTGATGTTGTCGGAACTCCTCAACCAAGTTCAGAGAACGTGGACCTTTTCCGAAAATCGAATCTCCCAGTTCCGCGAAGCTCGTGTTGGATTTGACATCATCACGAAGAATCTCTCTCAAGCAGCATTGAACACTTACTGGGAACCGGAAGAGGATGCCGAAACAGGGGTGATTCTCCGCTACAAGCGCCAGTCTGAATTGCACTTCAAGTCAGGCCCGGCGTCCGAGTTGGGCCTGGACACCAAGGCTGTCACCCACGCCTTATTTTTTCAGGCGCCACTTGGGTTTTCGTTGCGCTACAACAACCTCGGCAGCCTCTATAACGCTCGCGGCTACTACGTGGAGTTTAGCGATGACCTCCGTTATAAGCCGTCTTTTGTAAAGGCACAGCCAAAGTATCGCTTCAGACTGATGGAGTACCTCCCGCCAGCCGAGGAGAATCAGGTCTTCAACGATGGCGATGAAGAACGATATAAGAAGCTCGATGCGGTCTACGATAAGTGGTACCGCTACAATCTGGAAGAGCACACCCATCCTCTGGCGGACAATATTGTGGCCTTGATTATTTCTCCACGGCAGTCTCTTGGAGATGCCGGAACATCGGCGAAGGTTATCAAACTTGCTCCGAACTATTCTTATGATTCGAACGACACTGGTTTGGATAATCCTCAACAGGTTCCGCCACTTGTCCATGTGACGATGGTCGCCATCGATGAAAGCTCAGCCGTTCGCTTTGAAAAGGGCGCGGCTGCACCACGCGAAGTCATGGACGCGGTGACCTCGCGTTTCACTATCGGTTCGAAATACACTCAGGACCTCGCCGATATGGAGAAAGACCTGCGTAATAGCGAGGTGAACTATCGTGTGTTCAGTTCCATGGTCGCCATTCGCAGCTCCAAATGGAGTACTTACTAGTTTGTTGGCAATTCTCGACCTGCAGCTCGTTGTTGAAATATTTCCAAAGTTTAGACCTCAAGTCCCCTGAAACTATGATCATGGTTAAAAATCTACGTAGTCGTCGATTCTCGCAAGAGAACCGGCGTCGAATCTCCTCACAAGGCTTCTCGCTGATCGAGATGCTCGTTGTGGTCTCGGTGGTTGGCTTGCTGCTCGCCTTTGCTGCTCCTCAGTTGTTCAGTCTGGTTCAGTCTACGAGCCTTACGTCCGAAGGCAGCGCCCTGCGCAATAAGCTCTCGCAAGCACAGCAGATCGCCCTCTCGCAGAATACTGACGTCGAAGTGCGATTTTTCAAAATGAAGGATCCGGGCAATGCCGAAACGGAACTTGCTTTTCGCGGCTTTCAGTTCTTCCGCTACAATCAGTATGGTGAGCTGCTGCCGGTCAGTGAATTCTTCCGCATCAAGCCGCCTATCGTCATCAATGAGCCCTTGTCCACGTTGGTGAAAAAGACAGGGAATGATGAATTGTATCTGTCGCCTTCCGTAGGTAAGGCGCTGATTCCGGTGCTGTCCGATAAAGAGACCTTCGAGTACACTTCGTTCCGCTTTCGGCCTGATGGATCGACGGACTTGCCGGGAAGAGCGGGTACAGATACCTGGTACATTACCTTGGTGAAGGGGCTCGCGAATGAAGCGAAAGCGCCCGAAAACTATTTCACGGTTCAGTTGGACCCATTTAACGGCCGAGTGACGTCCTATCGCCCGTAAGCAATAAGCAGCTACAGTGGTGGAGATACACTGGAAGGGGGCGCTTGCAGTGGCGAATTCTCCATTGACCGAAGCGGGGGTGAGGGCGAATAGTGGCCATCTATTGGGTCGCAGGTTGTTTCGATAAACCTGGAGCGATCCATAACGTTATCTGTCATGGACGACTATTTTCCGGTTCTTATTCAGTTAGTTATCGCCGCAGGTTTTGCGGGGGTGACCTTGGCAGCTTCGGCCTTGCTCGGCCAGCGTGCAAAACGCAATAAGGTCAAAGACAGTGCCTACGAGTGCGGCATGCTGCCACTTGGCGAGAAAGGGCAACCGCGTTTCAGTGTGAAGTTCTACCTTGTGGCGATGCTGTTCGTGCTGTTCGACATCGAGGTGGTGTTTCTCTATCCATGGGCAGTGAGTTTCAACCAGTTGCTGGAGTCGAGCCACAACGAGATCTGGAATATGCCGGAATTTTTTGTCGGCGTCGTATCGTTTTTGATCATCCTTCTGGTGGCCTATTTCTACGCCCTGAAAAAAGGAGCGCTGGAGTGGAAGCGTTGATGAGCGGGACTCCGCTCGATTTTCGTTGGATGTTACGCCGTCACGTTTTGCCCTGTTCGTTATGATTCATTACGTCGCGCTGTTCAAACTCAAGCCTAAGGTGACGGATGCAGATCTCGACACCATGATCAGGTCATGCCGCAGTCAGTTGTTACGGGTTAGCGAAGCTCTCAGCGTTCGTTCCGGAAAAAGGATCGACGAAGACTGCGAGTGGCCATTTTTCCTGGCGATCGAATTCGAGAATCTCGAGCGAATGGAGATGTTTAAAGACGACCCGTTGAGCATCAAATTTCAGCACGACATCATTGAGCCGAATACCAGCGAGACCTTGGAGATGATCTACGAGATGGAGCCTGGCAAGGACGTCAAATACTCCTGAAACACCGAAGCGAATGAGTCGATCTGTTCGTCGCTGATCTGAAAAGCGGGTGCGAGAGCGACGATGTTACCATCTGGCGAATCTGCCAATACGATGAAGCCGTGCTTCAGGGCATAAGGGACAAAGCCACCACCGGCGTCGCCGTCCGGAGACCTGCTGTCATCGGGGGTGACTAGCTCGAGGCCGCGCAACAGGCCGGCACCACGCACCGATGCGAGTCGTGAAGTATTGTCAGCCACGGCACGGAATCGATCGGCGAGCAGCTTGCCTTTTGCGGAGACCGTGGCGGCCAATTGCGGACTGCGATGTTGTTCCAGTGACACCAGCGCCATGGCGCAGGCGAGCGGATTACCGAGATGGGTGGTGGTATGGATTGCCTCCCCGTCCGATTCAGGCCAGGCTACCATGATTTCCTCGCGCCCGATACATGCCGAGAGGGGTAGGCCCGAGCTGAGCGATTTGCCGAGACAGATGAGGTCCGGTACTGTTGCGCTGTGATCGCAGGCGAACAGTCGTCCCGTGCGATTCAGCCCGGTCAGGATTTCATCGACGATGAGTAAAGCGCCGTGCTGGTCGCAGAGGCGGCGCAACATCGGCAGAAACGCTTTCGGGGGCGTGACCTTTCCGCCGCGTCCAAGGATCGGCTCGACCAAGACCGCACCGATCGCCTCATTGGCACTCGCTAATGTGGCCTCGATCTGCCTTTCGACTTCTGCCAGATGATTGATGCAATCTGCCGTGCAGTCGTCGTCGTCGGCCCATTCCTCGCGACAGTAGCAATGAGGATAAGGTAATGTTCGGCCAAAATTTGCCAACTGTCCGGCGAACGGCTCGCGAAAGCGCGCCATCGAACCCGCGGCAAGCGTCCCGTAACCGAGGCCATGGTAAGCATTTTCAAATGTGATCACGCCGGAGCGACCGGTGGCGAGCTGCGCAGTCTTCAGCGCTGACTCGACCGCTTCGAATCCGGTATTGCCGAGGATGACGCGCCCCGAACCAATGTCCCAGCGTTGAAAAGTGAGCTCACAGAGTTGCTCGCAGACTTGAACCTTGAGTTCGGTCGGATGCACGTCGCCCATGCCGTGCAAAAGCGAGTGACTTTGTTCGCGCAACGCCTCGGCGATCTCGGGATGACCGTGACCCAGACTTGCGACACCGAAGGCGCTGGTGAAATCGACGAAGCGATTGCCGTCGACATCCCAGACGTTGGCCGCCTCCGCCCGCTGCCAGAAAATGGGAAAGTCAGCGCCCAGATAAGTGATGTTGCGCGACTCGCAGCGGCGCAGGCGTTCCGCCAATTGTCGAGAGCGGGGTCCGGGTATGGCTGATTGAAGTTCGGGAAGCACGGTTATAGAAGACCTGGATAAATCTGCTGAGGGAGGACGGCGGCCATTTTTTTATCTGGCAAGGCGCGAGGAGAAAGTGGCGCGAGCTCGACGATCGACGAGGAAAGCGGCCAGGTGAAAAAAGGCGCGCGGCCCGGAGGGTGGCAACTTCGCCAGCCCCGGCGAAACCGCAAATTTCATAGGAAAGAATTCGTTCATGATCCGTTGCCGGGTCTTTCCAGCCCCCTACTGGTAGACTCGAAAAGGAGCGTTCACCAGTGGAGCAATCAGCAGTTTACACGATTGCGCCAGTCTGATATCTTGATTTTAACCAGCTACCATAAGTCGGCGGGAAAACAGGGCCCGCTGGGCGATCAGCGCATCTTTGCCAGCCACGCGGACTGATTTGCAGAAGAAAATCCCCCGTTATTAAAAACGTTGCCATTCCTACCATGAAAAACATTATCACCTCTCTCCTCGCCCTTTTAGTTGCCATGGTCTTCGTCGCAGGAACACCTGCAGAGGCCCAGCAGCAGTCCGTTCAACAAGTTTACGATCAAGCGGTCAAAGACTTTGACGCGCAAAACTTCGATGCTGCCAAGGTAGGCTTCCAAAAAGTGCTGCAAAGCCGTCCGGGCTACGTATACGCCCGCAACTATCTGGCAAAAACCGAGAGTGCACTGAAGAACCCGCCGCCACCGACGGATACGTTGGAAACGCAGCTCGCGGAAATCGTTGTACCCAAGTTCACCTTTGAGGATGCGACACTCGGCGACATCCTGCGCTATTTGACGCAAAAATCAGATGAGCTGTCCGGTGGTAAGGTCGTTGCAAACTTCATCTACAAAGGCCCGCCAGCTGATCGCGACAACAAGGCGCTGACGCTGAATCTCGCCAACCTGCCAATGACGGAAGTAATCCGCTACGTCGGTCTGCAAACCGGCACTCGATTCACTTACGAAAAATATGCGGTGGTCGGAACGCCGGTTGATCAGGCGGTCGAGAAAACGGCGGAGACTCAGGAAGCCAGCCTGGAACCGGCACCGGCAACTAAGTCGATCTTTCAGGAGCGCGCCGAAAAAGAAGCGGCGAGCAAGGATCCTTTCAAGTAGCAGTCGTCAGCGGCCGAATCAGTCACCGTCGGCGGGCTTCGTCATTCATTTTGGTGAACGGCGAAGTGCCTAAATCAACGATTCCCGGTCTCGCTGTCGTTACTGGCGGTGGCGGCGCGCTGGCAGGCGCGATCGGGGATGCTCTGGGCCGCGCCGGACACCGCGTGGCTCTGCCCGCGCACAGCGAGTTGGACGTTACTCAGGCGGAATCAGTCAAAGCCTACTTCGCCGCAATTGGCGAAGTCGATCTGCTGATTAACGCAGCGGGAGTTACCCGCGATTCAGTACTGCAGCGCCTCGATGAAGCGGACTGGGACACGGTGCTCGGCGTCAATCTTGACGGGGCTTTTCGCTGCGCGCGGGCAGTGCTGCGTGGCATGCTGAAGAGGCGCGATGGTCACATCATCAACATCGCGTCGTTCTCCGCTAAACGCCCCCCACCTGGGCAAGCTGCATATGCTGCGGCCAAAGCTGGGCTGATCGGAATGACTCAGGCCCTCGCTGCTGAAGCCGGTTCCCGTGGCGTGCGGGTGAATGCCGTGCTGCCTGGGTTTTTAGAGACGCCGATGACCGCTGGGCTCGACGCCAAGGTGGTCAAAAGGGCGCTCAGCGATCATGTGCTCGGTCGCTTTAACACGATCGATGATGCCGCAAAGTTCATCGTCGCGCTCGACGCAATGAAAGCGGTCTCGGGGCAGGTTTTCCAACTCGACAGCCGCATTTCGCGCCAGTTGTGAGCCGTAGAAAAAGGCGATCACAGCGGCGATCGACGGTAGGCCGTCGAAGTTGAGATGATAAGGGTAGCGGAATTTGTCAGAATTTCGCCACGCGTTTCGATCCGACCCCCTTGGACTGCGTGCCGCCTGCTGCCGCTTTCTGTGTCAGCAACCTGCTGCGGTAAGAGTGTACGACGCACCGGCAGGAGTAGCGGAATAACCATCGCTACCGCGATAGCCAGCGGCGGGCAGCAGCGCTGCCCCGGCTAAAAGCGGCAGCAGGCTGCTGCCGTCCAAGGCTGATGCGCCCGCCCTTGATCGATCAAGTCTACTCCGCAAGCAGGCTGACAATATCCGCGGCGGTGATTTCGCTGAGGCTGTCGACGATGCGGTTGGCGCTGTCGCCGAAGGTTTCACGAGCGTGTGTCGTGGTGACGGCGATGCATTTCATGCCGGCGGCCCGGGCGGCGGCGATGCCGACATGGGCGTCTTCGAAAACGACGCACTGTGCGGGATCGACGCCGAGACTTTTCGCAGCGAGCAAAAACACTTCGGGGTCGGGTTTACCGCGGCTGACGTCTTCTGCGGCGGTGACGTTGTGGAAGCGTCCGTTGAGTCCGCACAGCTCTAGCGCGGTGCGGATGTTTTCGTGAGGGGTTGAGGATCCGACGGCGCGCGGCATTGCGGCGGCGTCGAGGGAATCGAGCAAATCAACCACGCCGGGAAGCGGATCGAGTCCGCTGCTACGCAGGCTCTTGCGGTAGAGACTTTCTTTGCGGTCGGCCAGTTCTTGAATGCGGGCGGTATCGCCGGCCTCGGCCCAGGCGAACAGGCCGGGGATAATGGCTTCGTTGCGCATGCCGAAGCTTTCGGTGAATTGCGCGTCGGTCAGCGCCTTTCCCAGCTCATCGGCGAGCGCGAACCAGCTCTGTTTGTGGGCGTCATGGGAGTCGATGATGACTCCGTCCCAGTCGAAAATGGCGGCCGGCATCGAGATCTAGTCGAGTCGCTGGATCTGGCTAATGCCACGCTGCAGGAGCTCGGCATTGACCATGCGGGCCACTTTGTCGTCGAGGTAGAGCACTTTCGGGTAGTCGGTGAACTCGATTTTGTGGATGCCGTCTTTGAGTGGTGTTTCGAGGGCTTTGGCGAGATCGCCGATGTTGCCGATCGGCATGTCGTTGACCTTGGTAACGATCAGTGAGCCGAGGGCCTCATAACCGAGGGTGCTGGGTGTGCGCAGTACGGTGCTGAGGAAGACGAGCTTGTCGCGACCGGCTTCTTCGTATTGGGTCGGGTGGGCCTGAGCGTGAACGAGCTTGAATGGCGCGCGGGTTTGCCATTCGCCGCCCCAGGCCTGGAGATAGGGGAGCGTGAGGTCCTGGAAGAGCATGCCGCCGAAGATCATGAAGCGCGGTCCGCGGTCGTACATGTAGGGATCGATGAGGAAGTCTTCGGGTTCGCGGCGCATCAGGGTCAGTTCGAGTTCCTGCGGCTTGGTGTCGCGAACGATGCTGAGTTTGATTTTATCGCCGACGTTAGCTGAACCGCGGACGAGGTGGCTGAAGCTGATTTTTCCGTAGTCTTTGTTATCGTAAAAGCCGCGCGAATCGATGCTGTGCCCGTCGATGCTCAAGATGATGTCGCCTTCTTTCAGACCGGCTTTTCCGGCGGAGCTACCTTCTTCGACGCTGCTGACGAAAACGCCGCCTTCCATTTTGTCGATGCCGGCGAACTTGCGCAGCTGGTCGTCGAGGGTTTGTGCGTAACTGAGGCCAAGGTTGGGAAAGCCGTCGTATTGGCCATCGTCGAGGTCAGCGAGGAACTGACTGATGATCGGTGCGGGCAGGATCTGGCTGGTCTGGTCTTTGGAATCGTAGCTGAGCAACAGGCCGACGAGTTTGCCGTCGCGGGTCGCGGGCAGGGTGAAACTGTTGGCGCGATACTGGAGTGATCCTTTGACTTGATAGACGAGCAGAACGGAGCCGGGGATGAAATAGTTGCCGACCGTGGCACGCAGCACGCGCAGGCTGGTGGCGACGCCTTCGCCGTTGTCTTCGATCTGCCAGACGTCGATGTTGTCGCCGTTTTTGGTGCCGTTGTCGATTTCGAGTTCGGGAAGGTCGGCGAGGATGTCGGATTTGTCATCGCTCGGGGCGATTACGGCGAGGTTGGCCTCGTAGTCGAGGCCAACAATCTTGGCTGGCGTTTTGCGTCCATTGTCGGCGCGCTCGAGTTCGATATAGGTCGAGTTGACGACCAGTTCGGCGGTGATCAGGACGCGACCGCCTTTGATCACAGCACCAAGTCCGCGGCGCGGCGTGGGCGCACCTTTTTCCCAGGGCCGGATGAAGTTGTAGCTTTGCAGGGTGGCGTTGACCCGAACCATGGAGTTGGCAGTGGCATCGTTGCCAATCTTTTCCTGGGCGTTTTCATCCTGGGCGTGGACGGAGGGTGCGCTGAAATGAAAGCTGATCAGGGCGGTGACGAGCAGGGTCGTCAGGAAAGTAAAACGTGGAATCATGGCAGGAAGAAAAGTGGGGCAGGAAAAGTAAAAGTGGGTTGGCTTGCGTTTATCGCGGTAGCTCGGGATTGGGATCAGACGCTGGGCACGGCTTTCTTGGCGGGCGCTTTGGGCTTTGATTCGTCGGCGGCTGCAGGCGGAGCAGCGGCCTCTTTTTTCGCGGCAGCTTCTTCCTCGGCGGCCTGCTTGCGAATCGCATCGAGGTCGACCAGTTTTTCTTCGACGATCAACGGCGGCTCGATGAAGTGGTCGCTGGTGACGTTGTAGCCGGCCATGATTCGCTGGTGGGCGGCCTGCGCCTTGGAGCGCTCGATGACGAGCGGGCGGCCTTCGCCGACAGCGCGGATGACATGAAAGTCTTTGCGACCATCTTCGGCGTGATCGCCGTGCAGGGCATCGTAGACATCCTGCAGGGTGAGGATTTTTACGCCGTTGATCGAGTCGATGACTTTTTCAGTGTAGCTCTGCAGGTGGGTGTTGGCATCGTCGGGCAGGACTTTAGTCAGGACGACGACTTCGGGTCGTTCGCGGTAGATTTCATCGCTGCCGAAGTAGAGGTAGTTGTAGCGCACCTGCATGTCGTCGATGTCGTGCGCGCCCATCAGATTGCGGTCGAGGGGCTGGAACTGCAGGCCGGCGAACAACACGAAGTTGGGTTTTGCGTCGTAGGTGTTGGCTTGAATCAGGTAGGGGATGAAGCGTTTTAATTCGACCTCGAGCTTGAGCGGCTTTCCGGCGCGCTGGACGTCGAGGTTGACGGTGTCGCCAGCGAATTTGCGTTCGACGATCTCATTCAGATTGATGCGCTCACCTTTAATAGTGACGAAGCCGTCGCTGGCGATGTCGTAGCCGTCGATGGCGAGCAGGACGTCCTCAGTTTCGAGTACGCCGTAGGCGCAACTGGCGCTGTCGACGACACTGACCATGACGCCGATGCCATCATTCTTCAGGCCGAGCGCGACGCGCTGAGCGGGATTGAGAATGTTAAAATTGCTGACGGCCATGTCAACGTAGTGGTCGTAGTGACCGTCTTTGATGTCGGTCAGAAAGCGGTTGATAACCGGTGAGGGAATCATGTAGCCGGTGTTCTGTGCGACCGACCCGGAGTAGCCCTGGAAGGCGACGCCGACGACTTTGTTGTTCTGCAGGACCGGGCCACCGCTGTTGCCGGGGTTGATCGCGGCATCTACCTGGATGGCAAGGTGCTGATCGACGCCGGAATGGCTGTAGGAGCGAAAGTCGATGCGCGAGACGACGCCGCGAGTCACGGAGATGCGCTCGCCGCCGATAGGATAACCAACCGCGATGACCGTGGTGTTGAGCTTGGGGATGTCGCCGATTTCGAGGGGTTTAATGTTGGCGAAGGCGGACGAGTCTTCGACCTCGAGCATCGCTAGATCACAGTCGTGAGCAACATGCAGCACCTTGGCGAGGTAAGGTTTCGGATCGTCGTATTTCTTGATATAAATGAGCCGGGCGTTGCTGACCACGTGGGCGTTGGTCATGAACCGGTTGGGGCCGACCAGAAAGCCGGTGCCGTTGCCTGAGCCGGTGCCACCAACATTCCAGGGAACCTGGTAGTTGGGACCGAGCACATCGACTTCAACGCGGACGATGGCGCCGAACTCGATTTCCGAAACGTCGGCTTGGATCGCCGGGGGCGGTGGCACATCAACTTCGGCGGGTGCCGCTTCGGGGAGTGCGACCGCTTGTTGGGCGTGAGCGGGGTGGCTGAGTAATAGTGGGAGGGCAGCGATGCAGCTCGCAGACAGAAGAGTGCGTAGAATGGTCATGGGCAGGTAAATTTTTCCGATGGCGTCTCGCCTGACGGAAAGGCGGAAGCGTAAAGTGAATGCGCCTTGTGATCAAAGACAATGTTTAGCGCTTAACGGCTATCTCCCTGGGCGCCAGATTGGGGGTTCAGAAGACAGTAGGGCGAATTTTGTGGCTTCCAAGTCGGCAGCCGCGGGTTACCGGCGCATCGCTGAATGGGGACTCTTCTAGCCCTGACGTCTATGGTAACCGACAACTCGCGAAGGGCGGCGGCGGCCGAAACCGCCTGGACTTTGGATTGGCAGGCGAAAACATCCGCTAGCGGAGCGTTGATCGTCTGCCAGCGCTTTGCGTGTCGAATTCATGGATCACAACCTTGACTGGCACTTTCACTGGTTGCAGGAGTTGGACGTGTTTAGCAAGTTCATGTAATTGAGCTTAGGATGTGCAAACTAAATCGCAGGAACACGCGCGAACATTGCGTCGCTTGGTGGCCCCAGCATTTCGCTATCACTCCGCATTTGACAATTGGCGCAGGGCGAATAAAGAAAAGGAACGACTGGCAGGATAGCTCAGGGGTAGAGCAGAGGACTCATAAGCCTAAGGTCGGGAGTTCAAATCTCCCTCCTGCTACCAGTTTTTTGAGGATTATTTATAATTTTCAAAGCGGCTGGATGGTTGTTGACGAGGTGCTTATCGGTTTTTGCCGAAGTTTGTGCGTTTAGACTGATTTTTCTTTTAAAAACAGGCTTGCGCGGTCAAACAAAGCACCTATATTCCCGCCCTCGCCGCAGGAAGAACCGATTCATTTGGAACCTCCGATTCGGTCGTCACCCCTGACTGGCGCACTTAGTAAGCACTCGATTTAATCGTCGAAAGTTTGCTCTGCGCAGGCGCGAAAAACTACGAGTCCTGTTCGTTGGTGAAGCTTGAAAAGGCGACGCCAATTAACAAAGCTCACCGACAATTCAACGCAACGTTATGCCCACTATCAATCAACTGGTCCGAAAGGGACGGAAAGACAAGGTCTCCAAGTCTAAGGCGCCAGCCCTTGAGGAATGTCCGCAACGCCGCGGCGTCTGTTTGCAGGTTTACACTCGCACGCCGAAAAAGCCGAACTCGGCTTTGCGTAAGGTAGCTAAGGTCCGATTGACGAATGGTCATGAGGTGATTGCCTATATCGGCGGTGAAGGGCACAATCTTCAGGAACACTCCATCGTGCTTGTGCGCGGCGGTCGTGTGAAGGATTTGCCGGGTGTGCGTTACCACGTGGTGCGTGGCTCTCTTGATACTTTAGGTGTGGATGGTCGCGGTCAATCGCGATCCAAATACGGCACCAAGCGACCGAGAAAGGGTGCTGATTCCTGATAGGAGTCACCCCTTTCTTCGCGATACGAAAGTTTTAGCCTTTAGCAGAATTATCCTATGTCACGTAGAAAACGAGTTTACGAAAAACCCGATCACCGCGATCCGCGTTACGACAGTGCTTTGGTAGCTACCTTGGTTTCCAAGGTGATGGCGCAGGGCAAGAAGTCGCTCGCTGAGCGAATTGTTTACGCCGCGATCGATCGCGCTAACGAAGGTTCCGAGTCGGTTGATCCGCTCGAGGTTCTGCTTCGTGCGATCGAAAACGCCAAACCGCGCGTTGAAGTGAAGAGTCGCCGTGTCGGTGGTGCCACTTACCAGGTGCCGCTTGAGGTGGCTCAGGATCGTCAGGAATCTCTGGCCATGCGCTGGATTGTTGATGCTGCGCGGAAGCGCAAGGGCACGCCGATGCATGTTGCGCTCGGTAACGAAATTCGCGACGCCAGCACCAATCAGGGTGGGGTGGTCCGCAAGCGTGATGAGACTCACAAGATGGCGCAAGCAAACCGCGCTTTTGCTCATTTCCGCTGGTAGAGGGCATTTATTGATTTCGCAGGCGCGCGAATCAGCCCGGCTAGTCCGGTCGGGTTGCGCGGCTTCGCCTATCTGCCACCCTGTTGCTGATTCTTTTTATTTAGACCGTTAGAAAAACGTTTTGCTCGCGTCCCCGTCAACCCTGCCACCGGCAGGATCGCCCTCCCGAACTATGTCAGTCGTTGCTGAAAAGTCCCAGACCGAAAGTGTGAACTCGCCTAAGCGTGAGTTCCCGCTGGAGCGTACTCGGAACATCGGTATCGCGGCGCACATTGATGCGGGCAAGACGACGTTGACTGAGCGTATTCTTTTTTACACCGGCATGATCCATAAGCTTGGTGAAGTGCACGATGGTGCGGCTTCGACTGACTGGATGGAGCAGGAGCGTGAGCGTGGTATCACGATCACGTCGGCAGCGGTGACCTGCAACTGGGAGCAATTGGCCGACGACGGGGTTTACAAATCTTTTGAGGGTCAGAACCAGCGCATCAACATCATTGATACGCCGGGTCACGTTGACTTTACTGCTGAGGTTGAGCGCTCTTTGAGGGTTCTCGACGGTGCCGTGGTCGTGTTTTGTGGCGTTGCCGGCGTGCAACCGCAGTCCGAAACGGTCTGGCGTCAGGCGGTGCGTTACAATGTCCCGCGCATCGTGTTCGTGAATAAGATGGACCGGGTGGGTGCTGACTTCAATGCTGTCGTGGCTGAGGTGCATGACAAGCTTAAAGCGAACGCGGTTCCGGTGCTGATTCCGATCGGTTCGGAGGAAAATTTGCGTGGCCAGATTGACGTGATCAACAAGAAGGCGGTGATCTTCGGTGATGACGATCAGTTGGGGTCAGTTTATACTGTCCAAGGCCTCGACGACGAGCAGGCGGCGATTGCTGAGCAGGCGTATACGGTTCTTATCGATGCGTTGGTTGATGCTGATGAAGAGATTGGTCTGAAGTTTCTTGAAGAGGAAAATATTACAGTCGCCGATATCAAGGCAGCGCTTCGCCGGGCAACGGTCGCCAACAAGGTGATTCCGGTGGTCGGCGGTTCGGCCTTTAAGAATAAAGGTGTTCAGTATCTCATTGACGCGGTGGTCGACTATTTGCCCAGTCCGTTGGAGATTCCTGCTGCGCAGGGCATGAATCCCGATGATCACGATCAGGTTATCGAGGCGCCGGCCAACGATAATGGCAAGTTTTGCGCTTTGGCCTTTAAGCTTTGGAGCGACAAGTTCGTTGGGAAGCTGATCTTTCTGCGCGTCTACTCAGGAACGATTTCGAAGGGTGATCAGGTATACAATCCGCGCACCCGTCGCAAGGAGCGGGTCGGTCGCCTGATTCAGATTCAGTCAGACGAGCACAAGGATATCGAGACCTGTTACGCGGGTGATATCGCTGCGATCGTGGGACTGAAAAATGTCACCACAGGCGACACGCTCGCTGAGGATGGTTTCGAGATCATGCTTGAGCCGCCGGCATTTCCTGAGCCGGTGATCTCGATGTCGGTCGAGCCGCGCACAACGGCTGATCAGGAAAAAATGGGCATGGCCTTGCAGCGTCTTTCTGAAGAGGATCCGACTTTTGTGGTCCATACTGACGAAGACACGGCGCAGACCATTATTTCCGGCATGGGTGAGTTGCACTTGGAAGTGCTTCAGGACCGAATGAGGCGCGAATACAGCGTCGAAACCAACTCAGGCAAGCCGCAGATCGCTTATCGCGAGTCGATTCTCGCTGAGGCGAAGGGTGAGGGTAAGCTTATCAAGCAGACTGGTGGCAAGGGCCAATATGGCCACGTTATCCTGCAGATCGCGCCCAACAAAAGAGGTGAGGGATTGACGATTGAGGACAAGACCTTCGGCGGTACGATCCCGCGAGAATTTATTAACGCCTGTAAAATTGGCGTGACGGACTCGATGACCAATGGCGTCGTCGCCGGTTACCCGGTCGTTGATGTTCACGTTGACTTGCTGGATGGTTCCAGTCACGATGTGGACTCGAACGAGCAGGCGTTTAAAATGGCGGCTATTTTCGCCATGAAGGATGCCTTCAAGCATGCGCAGCCGGTTCTCCTTGAGCCGATCATGGCGGTAGAGGTGACTTCCCCGGACGAGTATCAGGGTGACCTCATCGGCGACCTGAATCGTCGCCGCGGCAAAATCCAGGAGATTGAGTCGAAGATCGGTCTCAACATGATTCGTGCCGAAGTTCCGCTCGCGGAAATGTTCGGTTACTCCACGGATATGCGCTCACTTTCGAGTGGTCGTGCCGATTATTCGATGGAGCCGTGCCACTTTGAGCAAGTTCCTCAACAAATTGTCGACGTGATCGTTGAAAAACGTGGCGGTGGCATCTAAGGATACCGCCCGCGCAATTACCCAATTTTTTTTCTAACCCGACCAGGACCACTTCCTATGCAGCACACCAGTATTCGCATCCGCTTGCGCGCTTACGACCATCGCGCTCTCGATAAGTCGACCGTTGACATCGTTGACACGGCCAAGCGCACCGGCGCAAAAGTTTCGGGCCCGATCCCCTTGCCGACTCGCATTGAAAAATTCAGCGTCAACCGTTCGCCGCACGTGAACAAGAAATCCGCTGAGCAGTTCGAGATCCGTACTCATAAGCGCTTGCTCGACATTGTCGATCCGACCGCGATGACGGTTGACGAGCTGAAGAAGCTGAATCTCCCTGCCGGTGTCGACATCACCATCAAAATTTAGATTCCGCCCGCCCGTCTCTTTCCCTTTTAGTAAGCAACGCCCTTCAACGGCTAGACCCATTTACCCCCGGCGCACAACGGCCAACTGCCTCGCGTCGAAGACTCTTTTTCACCCATTTCACCAACACTCACGATGAGCATCGGACTGATAGGAAAAAAACTTGGCATGACCCGCGTCTTCACAGACGAAGGCGAGTCTGTCGCCGTGACCGTCATTGACGTCAGCGACAACGTGTTCCTGCAAAAGAAGATCAGCGAGAAGGATGGCTACTCAGCTGTCCAGATCGGCTACGATGATCAGAAGGAGCACCGCCTGAACAGTCCTGATAAGGGGCAGTTCAAGGCTTACAACAGTTCGCCCAAACGTCAGGTCCGCGAATTCCGCGTCGCCGGCGACGAGGCTCTCCCTGAGGTTGATCACCCGGGTGTTGAACTCTTCGAGGTCGGTCAGATGGTCGACGTTATAGGCACATCCAAGGGCAAAGGCTTTCAGGGTGTCATGAAGCGCTACAATTTCTCCGGTCAGCCAATGTCGCACGGTCACATGATGCACCGTCGTCCAGGTGGTGTCGGCGCCGGCACCGATCCGGGCCACATTGCCAAAGGCAAGAAAATGCCCGGTCGCCACGGTAACTACCGTAAGACCATTCAGAACCTCAAGGTTATTCAGGCTCGTCTCGAGGAGAACGTTCTGCTCATCAGTGGTGCCGTCCCAGGTGCCAAGAACGGCTACGTCATCATTCGCCCGGCGATCAAAGCGCCGTTGCCCGATCAAAAACTCAAAGCTGGCGAGCGCCAGGCTGCCGCACCTGCGGAAGCCGCTGACAACGCCGAGGCCTCCGCCGATTCTTGAGCCCGCCTTTGCTAACCGCTAAAAGCTTACCCTTTACTTAGATACGACCATGGCTGCCACAGCACTGACAGTAGAAAACGCCAAGAGCGCAAATATCGACGTCATCGAAGACGCTCGCGGAGGCAGCGCCGTCCACGAGATGGTGATCGCCCTGCGCGCCAACCGTCGCTCCGGAACTGCCCACACGAAGACGCGTGGCGAAGTCGCCGGTAGTAACGCCAAGCCCTGGCGCCAGAAAGGCACCGGCCGTGCACGTGCCGGTCGCGTTACTTCTCCGATCTGGCGTGGTGGTGGCACCGTATTTGGTCCTCGCAATCGCGATTACTCAAAGAAAGTCACCAAATCCGCTCGTCGCCTCGCATTTCGTAAAGCGATCAGCGAGCGCATCAAGGCTGGTGACGTTTTTACTGCCGCATCGTTTGCGGTTTCCGATGGTAAAACCAAGAGCTTCGTCAAAGAATTGGCCGGATTGGTCAGTGCAGACGTCAAGCGTGTGTTGATTCTGGGGACTGATTTCGATGAAAAGACCTACCTCGCCGGTCGCAATGTGCAAACCGCACTGTTGATGACCGCAGACGAGGTGAACGTTGAGCAGATCCTTTACTACGATGCCATTGTGGTGATCGGCAACGCTATCGAAACTATCGCTCGTCGCTCCGCGCCGAAGCCGAAGTATCAGATCACTGTTAAAGAGAGGCGTGAGCCCGAAGCCAAAGCTGAACCCGCTCCTAAGAAGAAGGCTGCTGTGAAAAAGAAGGCTGCCGCCAAAAAGAAGAAAGCAGCTGCGCCTGTTGAGCCGGAAACTGAAGCGGAAGCTGCTCCAGCGGCCGATGATGATGCCGCTGACGCCTGATCCCTCCCGGGCTTGATCGCCCGACTGACCTTTTCCTTCCCTATTTTCCACGACCTTCCGACGCCCCGTCATGAAAGATCTTTTCCAAGTCATTAAGACCATCCAGCTCAGTGAAAAAGCCACTATCCTGAGCGAGGAAAACAACACCTATGTGTTCAAGGTTGACCCTCGTGCCACCAAGCTTGAGATCCGCGAAGCGGTCGAGCGTGTGTTGCGCAAGAAGGTCAAAACTGTTCGCACCTGTAACTACGCCGGTAAGAAAAAACGCGAGCGTCGCGCCGACTACGGTCGCACTGCTCGCTGGAAGAAGGCTTTCGTGACTCTCAAAGAGGGCGAGACCATTGACCTGGTGTAATCCTCGATTTCGAACTTTTATTTTTTACATCTTACTCATCGAGCCATGCCGCTGAAAAAGACCAAACCATTTACGCCATCGAGCCGCTACAAGCAGCTTCCTGATTTCGCGGAGATCACCAAGACCAAGCCTGAGAAGAGCTTGACCCGTGCCCTCAAGAAATCCGGTGGACGCAACAATAACGGCCGAATCACTTGCCGTCACCGCGGTGGTGGCCACAAGCGCAAGTATCGTCTCATCGACTTCAAGCGCCGTCGTCTCGACGATGTCGCCAAGGTTGTCGCTATTGAATACGATCCGAATCGTTCTGCGCGCATCGCCTTGATCGAATACGCCGACGGCCAGAAGAGTTACATCCTCGCTCCGCGTAAGCTTGAGGTTGGTGCAACGGTTCAAGCGGGTCCTGATTCGCCGATCGAAATTGGTAACGCGCTCCCGTTGTCGGCGGTCCCGACCGGCTCGACGATTCACAATGTTGAGTTGATCCCGGGACGGGGTGGCCAGGTCGCTCGTTCGGCCGGACAGAGCTGCATCCTTTCCAACCGCGAAGGTGGTTACGGATTGGTGAAAATGCCTTCCGGTGAGATTCGCAAAATCATCGATACCTGCTACGCCACTCTAGGTGTTGTCGGTAACTCCGAGCACGAAAAAGTGGTCAGCGGTAAAGCTGGTCGCACCCGCTGGCAGGGCGTTCGCCCGACCGTTCGCGGTATGTGTATGAACCCGGTCGATCACCCGAATGGCGGTGGTGAGGGTAAATCAAAATCAGGTGGTGGTCGTCAGCACTTGAGTGGTCCTACTGGCCAGCTCAAAGGTCAGAAGACCCGCAAAAAATACAAGCCGAGCAACAAGTTTATCATCGCCGATCGCCGCAAGGCCAAGCGCCGCGGTTAATTGGGCTCTCGTTTTCTACACAATTTTATCACTCTCTAAACCATGGGCAGATCTCTCAAAAAAGGACCGTTCGTTGATCAAAAGCTTCTCGCTAAGATTGACAAGCTGAACGAAACCAGTAGCAAGCGCCCGATCAAAACTTGGTCGCGTCGCTCGATGATTACGCCGGATTTTGTCGGCCACACCTTTCTTGTCCATAACGGACGCGACTTCATCTCCGTATTCGTTTCGGAAAATATGGTCGGCCACAAGCTCGGTGAGTTTTCTTTGACCCGTAAATTTATCTCCCACGGCGGTCACAATCCTAAGCTGTAGTTTTTCAGCTCCTCGTTATTTTTCTCTCAGGCATCATGCGCAATACTGTTCCAGCTACCAATCTCAGCCGACTGCAAGGTCGTGCGATCGCGCTCGCGATCGTTACGCTTGCCTGGTGCTTGGTTGGTTCGATGGGCACGGTCGCCGCGCAGCAGGTGGACCTTCCGCGCACCGCGCAGGGAGCCGCTTCGGTTGAAGTGATGGAGCTGCGAACCGCTTTAAAGGTGGTGCAAAAGCAGCTCGATGAAGAGAAGGGGAAGACGGCTGAAGCTGCGCATCAGCGCAAGGTGATGGCGCAGAGCCTTGCGGCCGCTAACGCCGAAGCCAAGTCGCATCGCGACAGTTACGGTGAATTGCTTCTCAAGCTCGAAGGTCTCGGTGTCGATATTCTCGATCCGGATCCGAAAGGTCTGCAAAGCCGTTTGCTGAAAGCGGTCCGCGACCGCGATCTGCTCGAGCGCGAACTCAACGGGATCACTGAGCAACTGTTCAAGCTGACCGAAGTGTTTGTCGCTTACATGCAGTCGGCAACCAGTGATGATGCCGAAGCTCGTCAGGCCATCGAGGCTGAGCTTCTCGCGACCAGTGAAGTTTTTGAGCAAGGCCAGAATGCAGAAGCCAGTGGCAAAGTGCGTGCGATCGCCGAAGGTCGCGTCGTCAGTCTCGATCCTGAGATCGGGTTGGTAGTGCTCAATATCGGTCGTGAGAGTGGTGTCCGTGTCGGCATGCCACTCGAACTGATGCGTGTCGATCGTCCGATCGGTAACGCGCTCGTTGTTGATGTCCGCGATTCCATCTGTGGTGCGGTTATCAATGAACTGATGATGGAGGGTGGTGACGACGTCAAAGTCGGCGACCGCGTTCGTCCTCAGGCTGCCGACAGTCTCTAATTTTCTTGTTACCCTATTTTATTTTCCGCTTCAACTGCTTCCATCGTTAACGCAAAGCCCTTCCATGGACGTCAAATCGACATATAAATACGCTCGCATCTCGCCTTACAAGGCTCGTGAAGTGGCGCGTGAAATCCAAGGTCTGCCGGTATCGGCTGCACTGGATATTCTCACTTTCACTCCGCGTAAAGCGGCTCGCTTTCTGGGTAAAACCATGAAGGCGGCGCTGGCTGATGCTGAAAACAACTTCGAACTCGACCTCGAGAAGCTGACCGTCAAGGAAGCGGTTGTAGGTGATGGTCCGACGTTCAAGCGTTTCAAGCCTCGTGCTCGTGGTTCCGCCGCAGCGATCCGCAAGCGCACCTCGCATCTTTACATCATCCTCACCGACGAAGTTCCGCTCCCCGAGCCGAAGCGCAAGTCGTCGGCTGGTAAGCAGAAGGCGAAGGCCAAGTCTGCAGCTCCTAAGAAAAAGGCGGCTGCCAAAAAAGAAGCTAAAGCGGTCAAGCCTGCTGAAGCAGAAGAAACGGAAGTTATCGAGGTGAAAGCCGATGCCGAAGTTGCGGTCGCCGCCAAGGCGCCCAAGAAAAAAGCTGCCGCTAAAAAGAAAGTGGCGCCGAAGGCTGCTGCCGACGAATCCAAGAAGACTGACGACAGTGCTGAGGCTGAAGCCAAAGACTGATAACTGGTTGTTTTCCGACCCTTTAATTTACCCTCTATTCTCCAACTACTATGGGACAAAAAGTAAATCCGATCGCGTTTCGACTCGCCGTCAATAAAGACTGGCGCTCGAAATGGTATGCACCTGAAGAGGAGTTTGCCGACCATTTGCACAGCGACCTGAAAATTCGCGCATACTTAAAGAAAAGTTTGCAGATGGCAGCCCTTTCCAAGGTATTGATCGAGCGTGCTTGGAATAGCGTCCGCGTGACGCTTTACACTTCGCGTCCCGGTTTGGTGATCGGTCGTAAAGGTGCCGAGATTGAGCGTATGACGGCAGATCTCTCGAAGATGTGTGGCGGTAGCCAGGTCAAAATCGATATTCACGAAATCAAGCAGCCTGAGCTCGATGCGCAGCTGGTGGCTGAAAACGTCGCCGTACAATTGGAGCGTCGTATTTCTTTCCGACGCGCCATGAAGCGTGCGCTGCAAACCACGATGGACTTCGGTGCCGAGGGCGTTCGCCTGCGTTGTGCCGGTCGTTTGGGTGGTGCTGATATCGCTCGTGCTGAAGCCTATCGTCAAGGTAAAGTTCCTTTGCAGACCTTGCGTGTGCCTATCGACTACGGTTTCGCCGAAGCTTGCACCACTTGGGGTGTGATCGGTGTGAAGTGCTGGCTCACCAAGCCTGAAGATTCTGATGCCAAGCCTAACAAGCCGCGTCCCGGTGGTGATCGCCGTGGTGGTGGTGGTGATCGTCGTGGCGGTCCGGGCGGTCGTGGTCCCGGAGGCCCGGGTGGTCGCGGTCCAGGCGGCGGTGGCGGTGGCGGTCGTGGTCCCGGAGGTCCGGGCGGCGGCGGTGGTCGTGGCCCAGGCGGTCCAGGTGG
>JBBKXR010000341.1:0-6003 GCA_037969585.1 Verrucomicrobiales bacterium | reverse complement strand
GGCTTGGCCGATTTGCGCAACCGTTTGGCCGGCACACCGCAGCAGAAATTCCTCAGCGGTGGCGAGCGCAAGCGCCTCAACGCCGGTCTCGACATGATCGGCATCTCCGACGTGTATTTTTTCGACGAACCGACGTCCGGCCTCTCATCGAAAGACTCCGAGCACGTGCTCGAGATCATTCGCGGACTGACCCACAACAAGATCACCTTTGTCTCGATCCATCAGCCGAGCAGCCGCCTGTTCCACATGTTTCACAAGGCGATCCTGCTCGACAACGGCGGCAAGCTGGCATTCTTCGGATCGCCCGCCCAGACGCTCGAGTATTTCTCTGAAGCCGCCGCACAGGAAGGCGTTTCGCACCCCGGTCTGCCCGCCATTCCCGCTAGCCCACTATCAGACGAGAAGCCGTGCGCTCCGACCGTGCTCACACCGGATTTCGTTTTCGACATTCTCGAAACGCCCTTGCGCGATCTCGGCGGCGACGTCATCTATGAACAGGACAGTCGCGGACAATTGATCCCCGCGCGTCGATTCAGTCCCGGCTTTTGGCGCGACCGCTTTCAGACCCATCGACTGTTGCAGGAGGTCAATCTCCGTGACATCGAGCCCGATAGTTCCAACGCGTCTAAACCTCAGCAGGCGCCAAAGCGCCCCAGCCGAACCAAACGCGACGAGTGGATCCATTTCGTGAATCAGTTCAAGCGCAGCTTCCTGAGCAAGTTGCGCAACCGGTCTAACCTCGCGACGACCCTGCTCGAAGCACCCGCTCTGGCGATCCTTGTCGCCAGCGTGTTGCGCTATTCTGAAGAAGGCGCCTACAACTTCGCGTCCGCGTTCCATATCCCGACCTACCTGTTTCTGACGCTGGTGATCGGTCTGTTTCTGGGCCTGACCAACAGCGCCGAGGAAATTATCCGCGACCGCACCCTGCTCGAACGCGAGCGCAATCAGGGCATCAAGGTCGGCACCTACTTGTTGAGCAAGCTGCTGTCGCTCGGCGTTTTCGCATTTTTCCAGTGCGTTATCTACCTGCTTATCGGCGACTACATCCTCGGCATTCGCGACATGTTCTGGCACAACCTGTTCTGGATGTTCATGACCGCCTTCGTCGGGGTCGCCTCAGGCCTCCTGATCTCCAGCATTGTGTCGAGTTCCAAGACCGCACTGAACATCATTCCGCTGATCCTGATCCCAAACATTATTCTCGGCGGCGCCTTGATTAAGTACGAGGAAATGAACCGCGGCTTCGACATTCTTGGCAACCTCAGCCAGTGGCTGGGTCCCGACAAAGCCGAGGGCGAACAAGAAGCATCGAGCAACCTCAAAGTCCCCACCATCTGCGAATTCATGCCACTGCGCTGGTCCTACGAATCGGTGATCATCGCCCATGCCGAACGCAACCCCGCCAGCGCCCTGATCAACGACATTTACGCCGAACTCGACTATTTCGTCGGGATGGCCAGCGACGATCCGGCAGGCAAGCTCACACCCGCACAGGAGAAGCGTCTCGACGCCGCCAAGGAAGCCCTCACCGTCGTTCACGGCCTCGAAGCCAAACACCCAAAAGAAGTCTACCAGTCGATCAAGAATATCCGCGAAGACCTCGAAAACGGCACCTTCGATCGTACCAAATACAGCGCAGCAGTCGAAGGCGATATCGTCACGGCTGAGCAACTTTATCTGAACAGCAAAGTCATCGATCTTTTCAATCGCGCCGAGATCGAGCGCAACGACTACCGGCAGAGCACCCCACCGAACGTCTTCTTCGGCGCCACCAAACGACTCGGCTTGCCGAAGCGCTTCTCCATCATTCATTCTGAGGCAGGCGAAGCGAATGGCGACGAGACTGAAAAACAAAGCAAACCAATTGCGTTCAGCATCGACACACTGCTCCTAAACGGCATCGCTCTCGCCATGTTCTCGGTGCTTGCGATTGCCGCTTTGCACATCAATCTCGCCCGCCAATTACGGCGAGTCTGAGCAGGCTGCGGTAACCGATTCTTCCGTCTCCCTTGCCTCGTTCTCGGTCAGGAGCGCCAAAAAACGAGTCCTCGCCATCCGAGCAAGAGGCGCTGCCAAGGGCATCGACGAGCCTTCGATCCAAGCCAACAGCGCGCCTTCCGGAGCGACCCGCATCACCGCCAGCGAGCGGCCGCCATCCAAGCTCATCCTTGCGATGGGCGCTTCTTTCTGAAAAGCCTCGGCAGCCAGTTCCAAACGTTGCGGAACCAGATCGAGCACCGCCGCCAACCTCAATCCGAGGTCGTGCAAAGTCACATCGTCACCTACTGACCCGTCGCTCTCAGGCAAAAGCGAGTAACCCCTTTCATCGAGCAAAAACAATCCGCTGATGTCACCCTCACGCCCCAACCAGTTCGCTACGGCCACCAATCGGTCGCTCGTCGAACCTCCGGCATCATCGCCGATGATTTCCCCCTCAAGCGGTCCTGAAGAAACCACCGACGTCGGTGGAGCCTTTAGCAAGCCACGCTCGCGAGCCGTGCTATGAACCTCTGCCAGTGCCTGCACCGCCCGGCGAGAATGATCCCGACTGCGATCCACCAGACTCGGAACCTCCGACACAGATTCAGTCTGAGCTTCAGGCTCAACAACCTCAAGAGCAACCGCTGTAACTGCCGGTACAACCACCGGATACGCCGCCGCGAGATACGCGGCTGGATCGTAAAATTCCAGAACGCGCGGCGATCGCACCTGCGATACGGGCTCTACCCCGTTGCTGCTCAGCTTGTCATTCGCCGCCATGGCTCAGTTGAAAACGCCTTTCGTTCATCGACGGCGATACTAACCTCGTCAGCACAATAAATGCCATCAAAAATGCCAATTTGCGTTCTCCCGACATGAAAAAAGCGACCAAACACGTTTGTGATTGTTTCGGCGGCTTGAAGTCAGTATCCTGTGACTAAGATCACATCGATGAAATCTATGCACTTTCTCCCACGTACCATGAAAACCAACTGCTCGCTCGTCACCTCAGGGAAGCGCTGCACGGTAGCAATTACCGCCACGCTACTCGCTCTGCTCAGCCTGACATTTGCTATCACAAGCCATGCTGACGTTGTCACCCTGAAAGATGGTACATCGGTCGAAGGACGCATTATCGTCGAAGGCACGGATATGCTGCGCATCGAAGTTCAGGTGACGCCTTCGATCAAGGAGACCAAAACTTACTCCATGACGGATGTTGCCAAAGTGGAAAAAACTGCCGCCGACAAACTTGCCTTCGCAGCGGTCAAGGAGCTGGTACCGACCCGCTCACTGTTATCGGCGAGTGACTACGATCGGATGATCAAAGACGGCCCCAAGAAATTTCTCAGCTCATTTGCCGACAGCGAACACAAAGCCGAAGTCGAGAAGATCCTCACCGACCTGGTAGCTGAAAAAGAGCGCGTTCAGCGCGGCGGCATAAAACTCGACGGTGAATGGATCGACCGCGACGAGCGTCAACTCTATCGCTTCGCTGTCGATGCGCGCGTGCGCCTCGATCGGATCCGTCAAAAAGCGGAAGCAGATAATCTCATTGGCGCGCTGCGCGACTTCGATACGATGGGAGACAGCTACGCCGAGACTCCGGCCTACGTCACGGCGGTTGAAGAAGCGCAGTCGATCATCTCCGCCTGGGGCGGCACCTTGCAACGCAAGTTGGCCAATGTCGATATTCTCAACGAGCGCGACGATGCCTCACTCAAGCTCGCCGCCGAAGACCAACGTCGCCAAACTCAGGACGCCCGCGAAGCCGAACGGCAACGTTTTTCCGATCTCTTGCGACAGGAAAAAGAGGAGGGCGTCGTGTGGGTTTCCGTAAGCGACCGCGACAGACAGTCTTTGGAAAACGCCGTTAGTATTGCCAAAACTCAGTTGGAAAAACTCCGCGCCTTGGACATCGCAGGACTCAAAAAGCAGGCTGAAGGCCTGACTGAAGCTAATCGCTTGCTCGGTGAAGGTGATCTGGCCGAGGCAAGACTGGCGATTGCGGAATCGGCAGTGGGAAGATCCTCATCCAGCAAATCGCGGTCCCGTTCGCGGTCCAAATCAAAAACCGATACCAACACCACTCCAACCTCTTATTCGCAGTGGCTAACACAGAGAATCACCGAGGAGGAAACTACGCTTGCAGAAAACGCTCGGGCCAAAGCCGCCGCCGCGGAAGCTGCGGAAGCCGCGAAGATCGCCGCCGGTGGAGCCGCCAAGAAAGATGACAGCGAGGCAACCACAGACGGCGAAGCAAAAGCGGACGGAGAAACGCCAGCTGCCACGGATGCATCCGCAAGCGCCGGAACCCCCAGCCGTGCCGAAATCATGGCTGCCGAGAAAGCTCGCGAGCAAGCTAAGAAAGCGGCGAAAGAAAAGGCGGATGCCGACGCTGACAGCAAGAAGAAATCCCGCACTAAGAAAGGTTCCAGCGACGACGATGACGGCGAAGATAAGAAGAAGCCCGCCCCGGCGGCCGCCAGCGGCGGAGGCATCAGCATTCAAATTCTCGTGCCTATCATTGCCGTCTTGCTCATGGTGACGATTCTCGTGCTCAAGAAGCTCGGCATCGGCGGCAAGCCTGGAGCCGGTGGTGGCGACGGTGCCGCTCCGCCAGCGGAGTAAGAATAACCGCAAGGCCACGGGCGATTAATTGCGGTCGCGGCCATAGGGGCTATATTTCAGCAACTCCGCCCGTCCGGCATGAAGCCGGCCGGGTGATTTGCTTTTACCTTTTATATCGCCATGAGCGAAGCCGCCGCCAACCGCAGCGCCAAGATCGATCGCCAGACCGGCGAGACTGACATCAGCATTTCCCTGTGCCTCGATGGCGTGGGCGAATCGAAAATCGCGACGGGTGTGCCGTTCTTCGATCACATGCTGACGCTTTTCTCAAAGCACAGCCTGATCGACCTCGACGTAAAAGCCAAGGGTGACATCGAAGTCGATTTCCACCACACCGTCGAAGACACCGGTATCGTGCTCGGACAATGCATCCGCGAAGCCCTCGGCGACAAAAAAGGCATCGTCCGTTACGGCTCAGCCCTGCTGCCGATGGATGAAACCCTTGCCCGGGTGGCTCTCGATTTCAGCGGGCGGCCGTTCCTCGACTACCGCTGTCCGGAACGGGTCGATAACATCAACGGCAACTTCGCCTTCACTCTGGTGGAAGAGTTTATGCGCGCCCTGTCGTTCAATGCGCTGATGAATCTACACATAGAGATTCTCTACGGACGCGACGCCCATCACATGGCCGAGGCGACCTTCAAAGGAGTTGCCCGCGCTGCCGGTGAAGCTCTGCGCATCGATCCGCGCATAGCCGACCGCGTGCCGAGTACCAAGAATGTTCTCTGAGCTGAACCGATCCCACCTGTGAGCGACTCACCCGCCAAAATCGGCGTCATCGACTACGGTGCCGGCAATCTGCGCAGCGTCTGCAATGCGCTGACCCACCTCGGCATCGGCAGTCGACTGGTGCGCAGCGGCAGCGATATCGACGGCCTCGAAAAACTAATTTTTCCCGGTGTCGGAGCGTTTGGCGACTGCGCAGCCGCAGTCGACCGTCAGGATCTTCGCTCACCGCTTACCGACTGGCTTCAGGCCGACCGTCCATTCTTCGGCATCTGCGTCGGCTATCAGGTGCTGTTTTCCGAAAGCGATGAAACGCCTGGCCAGCGCGGCCTGAGTTTTTTCGAAGGCTCGGTAAAGAAGTTTTGCTTTGCCAAGGACAGTGAAAACGCCGGCCTCAAGGTTCCACACATGGGCTGGAACCAAATCGAGATAAAGAATCCCGAACTTGCACTCTGGCAAGGCCTGCCTGCCAATCCACACGTCTACTACGTGCACTCCTACTACCCGGAACCGGTCGACACCTCCCTGATCAGCGCCACGACCGACTACGGCGGCCCCTTCGCCGCCGCCATCCAGTCCGGCAACATCACCGCCACCCAGTTCCACCCCGAGCGAAGTCAGTCCGTAGGCCTCCGCCTACTCCGAAACTTCCTCGAAGTCGAA